>DLYY01000021.1 GCA_003447535.1 Bacteroidota bacterium
CAACTGCTCTAACCCCTGAGCTACGCGCCCTTCGGATGCATTGCTGCGTTGCCGAAGCACAAAGGTAGAAATTCACGACTTTTGTAGAGTATTTCTTTCAAATTTCTGTTTTAGAAACATAATTATGACACCTGAATACCTTCTACTTATAATTCTGGCAATTATTACGTTTAACTTTTTGTTGGGTCGAATCATGCAGTTTCTCACGGCTCAAAGCTGGAAAAAGGCTTTTATCCCTAAAGAGGTTGAAGGACTCTACGATGATGCTAAATACGAGAAAGCACGTCAATACCATAGTGAAGGGGGTAAAGTAGGCTTGTTACGTCGAAGCCTCGCATTTGCTATGACCTTTGCTTTCTTGGCTTTTGGGTGGTACGGTTGGCTGTATGCAAATTGTCTTGCATGGGCGGGTGAAAGTCCTGTAGGTGCCGGATTGTTGTTCTTTGGTATTTTAGGTGGGTTGTCTTCAATCATTAGTCTTCCTTTTTCCCTCTACAGCAATTTTGTCATTGAGGCTAAGTATGGATTTAATCGCATGACCTTGGGAACGTTCTTTGCTGACTTAGGCAAAGGAGCCCTATTGCAAGCCATTATAGGTGGAGGGTTGTTGTCCCTTTTTATCATTGTATTTGAGCAAATTGGAATCCATTTTTGGTGGATTGGATGGGGTATTATGGCATTATTTTCTATTTCAATGTCGGGTCTGTATGTTCGATTCTTTCTTCCGCTCTTTAATAAGCTTACCCCTATGGAGGATGGCGCGCTGAAAACGAAAATTGAGGAATATGCCAAGGGTATCGACTTCCCTGTTACTAAGATTTTTGTAATGGACGGCTCAAAACGCTCTAACAAAGCAAATGCCTTTTTCACAGGTCTTGGGCGCCAAAAAACCATTGTTTTGTATGATACATTAATCGAGAAATTTGACGATGATGAGCTTTTAGCTGTATTAGCGCATGAAGTAGGGCACTACAAGCGGCGACACATTCCGATTCAGATGGTAACCGGTGTATTGCAACTTGGATTGGTGTTCGGGCTATTTCAGCTCGTGGCCTTTGGTTATGGGGATCTTATTGCCTCAATGCTCAGTTTACCTACAATCAATCTGCCTGTAGCGCTGCTCATTTTTGGATTTATGTATTCTCCTTTACAACTGATTACTGGCTACTTGTCTTCCTCCTTGTCTCGTAAGTTTGAGTATGAGGCTGATGCCTTTGCCAAGGAAACATCGAGTGGAGATGCACTGGCTGGCGCATTGCGAAAGCTTTCGGTAGAACATTTGTCCAATCTTAACCCTAACAAGTTTGTGGTTTCTATGACCTATTCGCACCCTCCGTTGTGGCAACGACTGCGGGCGTTAGCTAAAAATTAAGGGGTGAATTGCTAAAAGGATATTTTGACCTTGAAAAGATGTCCTTGAGCGAATGGAAAATAAATGATACACTTTCGCCTATTTTCCTTGCATTAGCGGAATAATTCACTATTTTTGCAGACCAAAATTTTATGGATATGTACGCTGTAGTGGAAATCGCAGGACAACAATTTCGAGTTGAGAAGGGCCAGGAAATCTTCGTTCATCGCTTAGAAGGTGAAGAGGGTAGCTCGGTATCATTCGACCAAGTGCTTATGAAAAGCAAAGATGGCAAAGTCGAATTAGGACAACCTGTGTTAGAAAAAGCTTCGGTAAAAGTCAAAATACTTGAGCACGTTAAAGGAGACAAAGTGATTATCTTCAAAAAGAAGCGTCGTAAAGGATACCGCGTCAAAAATGGGCATCGTCAAGCGTTTACCAAAATCGCTATTGAGGGTATCAAGTAAGTTCAAAAAATTTTAAAGTCAACAAGACGAAATAAAAAAATAGTAAATCATGGCACATAAGAAAGGTCAAGGTAGTTCGAAAAACGGTCGCGAGTCCCATAGTAAACGGTTAGGTGTAAAGAAATTCGGAGGTGAATTTGTTTTGGCCGGAAACATTCTAGTTCGTCAACGCGGTACTCAATTTCACCCAGGTCTTGGAGTAGGTCTAGGAAGAGATCATACTTTGTTTGCTAAGCGCCATGGAGTTGTAGAGTTTGAAACAAAACGCAACAATAGAAAATATATTCACGTCCAGCCTGTAGCAGAATTAGAGGAAGCTATGGACAAAGCGGTAAAGGCTGCACAAGAAGAAGTTGTAGAAGCGCCAAAAGCTGCTAAAAAAGCAACGAAGAAGTCTGAGCCGAAAGCTGAAGCACCGAAGACTGTCAAGAAAGAAGAGAAAAATGCTAAGCCCAAAGCGGATGATTCTGCAGATGATTTAACAACGCTTGCAGGAGTTGGCCCTAAAATGGCTGATAAGATGAATGCTGCGGGTATCAATTCGTTTGCTCAACTTGCTGCTATGACAGAAGATTCAATTGCTGCTTTAGAAGCAGAGAAAGGTAAAATCACCACGCCAGCGAATTGGGCGAAGTGGACTGCTGAGGCAAAGACTAAGTAATCTCTCTATTTAACATTCCTATATGCCACGCGCACTAGCCATTGACTATGGTAAAAAGCGATGTGGCATCGCTGTTACTGATCCATTAAACATTATTGCTACAGCCCTTGATACGGTGGCAACTAAAGATCTTGTTGATTACGTAGTACGCTATTGCAGCAAGGAAGAGGTTAACCATATAATATTGGGAAAACCTATGCATAGAGATGGGAATCCTGTGGAGTTATATCAGGATATCGTAGTATGCAAGGCAAAACTTAAAAAGGCCCTTACTGACATTGAATTTCACGAGGAGGATGAGCGCTTTACTTCCAAAATGGCATCACAAACTTTGGTACAAGCGGGATACAAGAAAAAGGACCGTCAAAAGCGTGAAAATATCGATAAAATTAGTGCTGTGCTTATTCTGCAGTCTTGGATGCAGCGTTAGTGTACCCTCAATTATGCACCCGACCCACCCCCTCCCGTTGGGAAGATAAAGTCCTCAAAAAGTGTGTCGCTGAACATATGATT
>DLYY01000062.1 GCA_003447535.1 Bacteroidota bacterium
TCCATATACTCACTCATATCAACTCTTATCAGGGAATCTTCTGAATCAAAAAGATTTTCGGCTATAGCACGAGCAAGCTCTGTTTTTCCAACCCCAGTCGGCCCAAGAAATATGAAGGTTCCAATAGGCTTATTCGGATCTTTTAGGCCCACTCTATTTCGCTGAATCGACTTGACCACTTTTTCAATGGCTTCATCTTGACCAATCACGCGATTGCGCAAGTCATCGCCCATTTTAACAAGCTTTTGGCTCTCTGACTCTGCAATTCTTTTAACTGGTATTCCCGTCATCATACCGACAACTTCAGCAATGTCATCTTCGGTAATTGGGAAACGCTGAGTCTTTACTTCATCTTCCCAAGCCAATTTCGCAGAATCTAACTCCTCGAGTAATTTCTTTTCATCATCTCGAAGTCGAGCCGCTTCCTCATACTTCTGATTTTTTACGACATTATTTTTCTCTTCTTTAATCGCATCAATCTTACCCTCTAACTCCGTGATAATTAGAGGGACCTTTATGTTTTTCAAATGAACTCTCGCCCCGACTTCATCCATTACATCAATGGCTTTGTCGGGAAGAAATCTGTCAGTGATGTATCGCTCAGAAAGCTTGACGCACGATTCAATTGTACCTTCTGTATAGGTAACATTATGATAGTCTTCGTACTTCACTTGAATATTCTCAAGAATGGTAATCGACTCATCTATGGTTGGTGGATCAATAATCACCTTTTGAAAGCGACGATCTAATGCACCATCTTTTTCAATATGCTGACGATATTCATCTAAGGTTGAGGCACCAATAACCTGAAGATCGCCACGCGCCAATGCTGGCTTGAAGATGTTGGATGCATCGAGCGATCCCGTAGCACCCCCTGCACCTACGATTGTATGAATCTCATCGATAAAGAGAATGACATCTTGATTTTTTTCAAGCTCTGCCATAATCGCTTTCATTCTTTCCTCAAACTGACCACGATACTTTGTTCCTGCAACTAAGGCCGCTAAGTCAAGCATAACCACACGACGATTAAAGAGAACTCTCGATACTTTTCGCTGCACTATGCGAAGGGCAAGTCCTTCAACAATGGCCGTTTTACCCACTCCTGGTTCTCCGATAAGAATTGGGTTATTCTTCTTCCGTCTGCTTAATATTTGCGAAACACGTTCAATTTCAGTGTCCCGGCCTACTATGGGATCAAGCTTATCGTTGATTGCCATTTCAGTAACATCTCTTCCGAAGTTGTCCAAGACAGGCGTCTTGGATTTTGTTTTACCTCTTCTTGAGAAACCAGCACCCCCTTCCTTTCGACCCGGACTTGGATCCTCCTCCGCAGCATCTCCATCATCATCGCGAGAGGTCTCTCCTTTGATTTCATTCTGCAAGTAATCGAGCTCAGCCTTAAAGATTTCGTAGTTGACATCGTGCTTTTCAAGAATTTGAGTAGCTACATTGTCAGGGTTTTTTAGGATGGCAAGAAACAAATGTTCTGTACTTACCCACTCATTTCGTAATTGCTTGGCTTCGAGTACCGTAATCTTCAGCACCTTTTCTGCCTGCTTATTAATGGTAAGTTTTTCATCGGGACTTTTGATAGGGGAGCTATCATCCGACACAGCACGCTCCACAGCGCGACGAATCACAACAGGATCTACATCTAAAGAATGAAGCACTTTTATTGCCAAGCCCTCGCCTTCCCTTATCAAACCCAATAAAAGATGTTCGATTCCAATATAGTTATGATTTAATCGTAGAGCCTCTTCTCGCGAGTATGAGATCACATTGCGCACTTGAGGTGAGAATTTTTCCGCCATCGTATCCTAAGTTTCTTACTGAGATAAAAGTAATAATATACCTAAGACTCATGCCTTAGTTTTTAAGTAATATGCGTAAATTTCCACTTGTTGGTTTCAAGGTCTAAAAGAAAAAGTTCAAGAATATGAAATTCAGTATCGAAAAAAATGAACATTACGCGCTGATTCAGCCTCAAGAAGAGAAGCTGACAAGCATGATTTCTCCCAAACTCAAGTCTGAGTTTATGTTGCTCTTTCAAGAAGAACATACGCGTATAATCTGTGATTTAAGTGACGTGAAATACATCGACTCCAGTGGATTAAGTGCGCTGCTAATTGGGCATCGTCTTTGTCGTGAAGAAAGCGAAGGTTCTTTTATTCTTACCAATATAGCCCCTAGCGTTAAAAGCCTTATTACACTCTCAAGATTAGATGATGTGTTGACCTTAATACCTACCAACGCAGAAGCTATTGACTTTGTTAAACTTGACAACCTAGAAGGGGATCTTGATGCTTAATGAGTTTTGAACTCACCATCCTAGGCTCTAACTCAGCCGTGCCTGCATTTGGAAGGCACCCATCAAGTCAAGTCCTCTCGCTTGAAGGCAACAAATTTCTCATCGATTGCGGTGAGGGATGTCAGTTGCAAATGAGTAAATACAATATCAAACGAGGCAAGCTTGACCATGTTTTCATATCACACCTCCATGGAGACCATTACTTCGGACTTTTTGGGTTGGTTAATACATTAAATCTAAATGGTCGACAAGCTACCCTGAACATTTACGCCCCCCCTGCCCTTGAAGGAATACTTCAAAGTGTACTGGGGAATTACAGCCACCGCCTTCAATACGAACTAGCCTTTCACGGTTTGACTATGAATCGCGCAGAAACCATTCTTGAGACGAAAGACTGTCGAGTCAGCACCTTAGTGATGAATCACAGTATCGAATGCCTTGGATTCCAGTTTGAGCAAATCAAGTCAAAGCCCAATGTGTCCGCCGAGACACTCCAGACTTTAGGAATTGAGGGAAAGGCTATAGGACAACTCCTTGCTGGTGAGGAAGTCAAGGACCTACAAGGCATTCCTGTTCATTTAGAAGACGTCACCTTGCCGAGTAGTCGCGGATGCATTTATACCTATTGCTCAGATACCGCTCGAAAACCCGAAAACATCCAACTTTTAAAAGATACCGATGTACTGTATCATGAATCTACCTTTCTAAACAGCCGTCAAGATCGCGCTAAGGCTACCGGGCACAGTACGGCCAAAGATGCCGCATGGATGGCAAAGGAATCCGGGGTAAAAGATCTTTTGATTGGACATTTTTCTGCTCGATATGAAAATCTCGAGCCTCTGTTAAAAGAATGTCAAGCATCCTTTGCGCAAAGTCACCTTGCCCTCGAAGGTCACTCATTTAAACTCTCTACCGAAGGGTTAAAGCTAGCTTAGCCAACTAGGACCGCTTCAAATTATACTTCTCAATCTTGTTGTAAAGATGGCTTCGCTGGATATCTAAGACATCAGCGGTCTTTGAAACATTCCAACCATTCTTTCGAAGCTTATCCTCAATAAATAGTTTTTCGATATGCTCTTTAAAGTCCTGGAACTTCTCAAAGGATTCAAACAATTGCAAAGGTGGACTTTTAGCCATCACATTGGAAACGTTGGATTGGACGTCTTCTGTTTCAATTTTGCTGCCTTTGGAAAGAATCACAAGGCGCTCCACTACATTACGAAGCTCACGGATATTTCCAGTCCACTCCACCTCCTGCAACTCAGCGACGGCCGACGGGGTAATTTTTTTGAGCGGGATGCCATAATCTTGACAAATCTCCTTGAGGAATCGCTCTGTTATCAGTGGTATATCCTCTACCCTATCATTTAATGAAGGGACATGAATAAGAATGACCGATAAACGATGATAAAGATCCATTCGAAAATTACCCAAATCAATTTCTTTAGCAAGATCTTTATTGGTAGCCGCAACGATGCGTACATCAACTTTGATCTCTTTATCTCCGCCAACACGTGTGATTTTACTTTCCTGCAATGCTCGAAGCACTTTGGCTTGGGCAGACATCGACATGTCACCAATCTCATCAAGAAATAGCGTACCTCCATTGGCTTGCTCGAACTTTCCTATGCGTTGTTTGATGGCTGAAGTAAATGCCCCCTTTTCGTGACCAAATAATTCGCTTTCAATAAGTTCTGCAGGTATGGCAGCACAATTCACTTCTACTAGCTGACCTTTTGAACGCGGACTTTGTTCATGAACCCAACGAGCAACTAATTCCTTTCCTGTTCCA
>DLYY01000222.1 GCA_003447535.1 Bacteroidota bacterium
GTCGTTTGGGTGTCGTTATCCACTCAAAAGGAGCAAGTACTTCATCGTACTTAGATGCGGCCCGCTGGCGTTGAGCAATGTAGCTGTCTAAGTAATTGAGTTTTACCTGTAGTATTGCTGCTTGAATCGCGTCAAGTCTAGAGTTAACGCCTAATCGATCATGATAATAGCGTTTACCTTGTCCGTGATTGGCGATTTGGCGACATGATTGGGCTAATTCCGAATTGTTCGTAGTAATCGCTCCACCATCCCCAAATGCTCCCAAATTTTTTGACGGAAAAAAGGAAAAGCAACCAATATCTCCAAGATTTCCTGTCGACTTGCCAATAAATTCACCTTCTGTGATTGCACAACCCATTGATTGAGCACAATCTTCTATGATGTAAATGCTATGGGCGTCGGCAATCTTCTTTATCGCCTCCATATTAGCTGCCTGGCCAAACAGATGAACCGGGACTATCGCCTTGGTGTTTGGCGTTATGGCCCGCTCAACATCTTCTGGAAGTATCGTAAAGTGGTCTCTGTCCACATCAACAAACACAGGTGTAGCTCCTAGTAGTCCGACAACTTCTGCCGTCGCGAAATAGGTAAAATCTGGGGTTATTACTTCATCCCCTGGACCTATTCCCAAGGCCATCATCGATATTTGTAGAGCATCTGTCCCACTATTACAAGGAATAACATGATTTACTCCTATGTAGTCCCCCAATGTTTCACAAAATTGGTTGACTTTCTTCCCGCCTATAAATTGGGTCGAGTCAATCACCTCATGAATAGCCGCATTAATCTCCTCTCGGATTTTTTTTGTTTGATTTTGTAAATCAACCATGGCTATGGAGGATGTAGCTTTCATTTAGAAAATGTGTCAATGTTAAAGGTACGTTAATCTATATATTGCAAAGAACAATCAATGGTTTAATCCTTGTAACTTTGGGGCATGGAACGGCTTCTTTTGACAATCTTCATTTTTCTCAGCGTGCTATGTGTTTCTGTTAAGTCTATTGCAGCACAGAAGGCGTCTAATGTTTTGCATCTTACTCCACAATATGGGGTTTACATGCCTTTTGGAAACTTGAATGAGCGATTTGGATTCTCTCAGTCTTTTGGTTTTTCTGGTGACTATGTGTGGGGAGGGAAATTGGGATTAGGTTTAGAAGGCCAATATCACTTTGGAAACAAGGTTAAAGAAAATGACCTTCTAAACTCCTTGCTTTCTTCTGGCTTTATGGTGGGCGATGATGGTGATTTAGTTCCTGTGGGTTTTGAACAGCGCGGAATGAGTCTTATGACATGGCTCAGTAAAAATTTCCCATTTTCGCCAAAGTCACCAAATAGTGGCCTTTTGATTAAAGTGGGTGTGGGCTACACATTGCATAAAATCAGCTACAACGTTGATCGCAACGCAGTGCCTCAATTTAGTCCACAGTACCGCACAGGTTATGATCGTTTGAGCGGAGGTATTGTTTTTTCTCAATTTATAGGATTGATGAAGTGCGAACAACAACGCTTTGCGAATCTTTATCTCGGTATTGAGTTTCAAGAAGGTCTCACGTCCAATCTTCGCCCTTGGGATCTTGCCACAAACACTTCGCTCAATGCTTCGCGATTTGATGTAAGAATTGGCTTGAAATTCGGGTGGATTATTCCGGTATGGACGGGTGCCTCAACCGAGGACGACCTCTATTACTACTAAGGCAATTAGTTATACTCAGTTTTGCGTTAGTAATTGGTGGCCCAATCATTGATGGGTTGTCTTTACTTAGCGTAGTCAATGAATATCAATATTCTCACACTCTTTTTTTGGATTATTTTGTTTCCCATCGTCGTGATTGGTCAGCGATCCACTTCAATTGTTTTAAGTCATGCTGTGGCTTGGCACAATACGCGATTCGAGCACTTATCTTCCTCCACTACTTCGAGTTGCACGGGGATGCCTCAAGCAAAAACGGTGATGGGCCTCTATGACCATGGTCACGGGGTCTTTCGAGAAAATCTTCAATTGGTATCTGATTTATCAGGAATCACTGCCTCGGATATATTAAGCGATGAACGGATTGCCTTGAATGCTTATGCTTTTGCCATAGATAGCTTGTTACCTTCTGCACCGTCCAGCACCGACATTGCCTTTGCTTTGTCGGCGTTGAGTGAGTTTCCCGTTAGGCTAACTGATTCGGTCGAAAACAACGTCCTATACCTTCCTGTAGTTAGCTTTTTATCTGAAGTTGCTCGAAAAGCAAGTGATGCTGCATGGACAGTTCAATTGGGCTTTGACCCTTTGCTAAATTTTGCACATGATGTGTTTACTGAGGAATGGATAACCATCCATTCTATGCCTAGGATTATGCTATCAGAAACGGGTATTTACAATATGGACTTACATGATCCGATAGCAAGCAGTCTTCGATCATCTGATTATAGTCAAGCGTTGTGGAATCCAACTTCTTGTAATTACAGCAGTCGAAGTGGAACCGATGTTTCTGCGATAACAATACATACAGTCCAGGGCAGTTATTCAGGGTGTATTGCGTGGTTTCAAAATTGTAATTCAAATGTTTCAGCTCATTACGTGATTCGCTCGAGCGACGGTCAGGTTACCCAAATGGTACGTGAATCCGATAAGGCTTGGCATGTAGGTAGCGAAAATCCTTACACGATTGGCTATGAACACGAAGGATATGTTTCCAATCCTGCATGGTATACCGAAACGATGTATAGATCCTCTGCAAATCTGACTCGCGATATTTTGGCCTCAGGCTATGACATAAATGGGCACAGAACAGCCTATTATCCATGGACAGCTGCAACCAATTATAATGAAGCAGGAGTGCCGGGTTCTTGTAATCGAATTAAAGGGCATCAACATTTTCCTAATCAAACGCATACTGATCCAGGCGAGTTCTGGGATTGGGATTTTTACTACAAGTTGATCAATGAAGGCACTTTGCCCCAAGTTTATACTCAGGATAGTGGAGTGTTCTATGACAGTGGGGGACCCTTCGGAGATTACGATGATGATGAGCGTCTGCTCTATCAGATACAAGGTAATGGTCCCTTTCAATTATCATTTGAGGAATTTGATCTTGAAGAGGATTGGGATTATCTTTTTCTTTACGAAGGCCCCGACGAGTTTAGCCCGTTGATTGGACAGTATTCAGGAAACATAATCCCAAATACATTGGTCATGGATGTCGATACATTGATGATTGAATTTCGGTCGGATTGCGCTACGAAAGGTGGTGGATACGCGATTCAATGGCAAAGTCTTAATGATACAACGGATGTGAATCCTGTCGATTCGAACGATGTTACCGCGATTGAACGTAACAGATTAGAACAACTATCTATATACCCTAATCCTGCAAACACCCACATTAGGTTCGCGTTAAGAATAAACGCTTTACAGCGAAAAGTCTATAACTATAACATGGTCAATCAGCTTGGTCAAATCGTTAAAGAGGGTGCCTTAGCAAAAACAGGTCAAGGGGAGTTCAGTATTGCTACAGAAGACTTACCTCCCGGATTTTACTATCTATTCATCACGGATGCTTTTCAAGAAAATATCTCGCTGGGAAGTTTTATTAAAACTAATTAATCCTTGAGCTTTTTGCGATTAACCGCCACATCACTTGGCTTAACCGCGAGCTTGGCTAAGCTGATTAAGAATCGTTTGAATATAGGGCCTCGGCGTCCTCTCTTCTTTCCTTTTCTGATGCTGTCAAAGAAGAGTTTGGTTTGAATGCTTGTAAATAGAGCACAGGTATTGTGATCGTATTTTTTGCCACCATTGGATAAACGTACATGACTTGCTCCAAGGTTTTTCATGTAGTCATAGGTGAAGAGCGTATTTCGGTAATCCACTTGTTCATCGCTATTACAATAGCATAATAGCATAGGGCTTTCTGGAGCCCAATCATAGAGATCATTATCGGCTAAGGCAACTCGTAATGGGAAGGCAGTATCTTGCAAATATTGTTTGATTAGCGATGGGTCAAGCATATCGGCAGGGACTTCGGGTAGTCGCTTAGACACATATCCTATGCTATACTCTCCGGTCATCGTTGCACGCAAGAGGCTATCATATGGCGGGACAAATACTTCATAGATGTCCCCGTCCCACATCTCTGGATAGGCTCGGTCCATTGAAGTAATCAAATAGGGTAGGTATGCTTGATGGCCATAGGGTTCAAACATTCGTCGTTGTTGGTCCTTTCCTGTCATGTGATATGCTCCGGAAGCTGGTGCACTAGCACGAACAGTAAACTCATCGGGATACTGTTCCTCCATAATCTTGTGACTAGCCATAGCCGCGTGACCTCCTTGGGAATATCCTGAAATGTATAGATCCTCATTAAACGGAGTCTCCATAATCTCAGCAAACTCTCGCAAAGCCCGCACCATATCAATTGAAGCTTGGGCCTCTGATTCTGTATGTTGGTACACGTGCCGCCGTTCCCCCTTGCCCAACCCAATGTAATGCGGGTAAAGGCCATAATATCCGTCTGTAGCATAGGCAGCGACAACAGCCTGTAGCCCTCCTAGGCCATTCCAATTCGGATTGATGCGCATTTC
>DLYY01000115.1:0-13207 GCA_003447535.1 Bacteroidota bacterium
TCGGTCACAAGATTAAGGGGTGGAGTGGAGGATAAGATATTTCCACTGGAATCGATGGCTAGTACACGAATCTCATAAAGATCCCCATCCTCAAAACCAAAAAGATTAGTACTTGGCGTAAAGGGGTTGAAAATCGTATCTCGTATTGTGTCTGTGCCATTGACGACGGCTTCAACCACTTGATAAAAGCCATAATCTGAGGCGTAGGGATATACAAAAGGGACCCATTCAGGAGTGATAATTTGGTCACATCGGTCCACCATGTTGGCGGGGTCAGAAACCCACTGCATTAAAGGAAATCCAGGTTCTGAAGCATTACTTAAGTTCGGAGTAGGGCAGCCATCATAGGCAATAAGCATATAGCTCAGATTTGGGTCGTTTACATTACTCACTGCATCAAAAAAGGATGTCGTATTTAGACCTGGAACATCCACTAAATAGGGGCTTACAGGTGCCCCTGAACTTGGATCTGCATAGGTTAAAAAATAACCTTGTACCGCACCATTGCTGTTCGCAGTCCAGTTGATTTCCACTCCACCACCATTGACTTGTATACCATCGATAAATGTAGTCGGAATATTGTTGCTGGCAATAGGAGATAAGTTTACTGCTTCTCCAGGGCAGTTATATACAGGTTGCATATAGTAATACCATGAGGCTCCACTGACTAAGGCGTTATTATGAGTAAAAGAGAGGGTGGCCGTATTATTTATACTTGTAAGTAGGTTAAAAGGTCCTGTTTCGGAAGTGGATGCATAAATATCCCAACTTAAAAAAGGACCACAGCTATTAACTGGTGTCGTCCATGATATAACAAGATCACTGGTTCCCGAAGGATTGTCTACGCATTGGATTAATGGGGGATTAACCTGGCCTTTGACAACCATAGATAACATAACTAGGCATAACGTTAAAATCTTAGTTACTCGGACGCAAGAAAGGAAGGAAAGTAAACGCTGTACCATAGTTTCTCTTTTGTTTTAACCTTAGGCGATGATTACCTGTGAGAGTTGATCAATGTCTATATGTTTTCTTGCAAGCTCTCTTACTTTAGTTGGGTTTAGCGCTAAACTAACCTCTAAATCCTTGTGAATTGAATCTAATGGAATTCCTAGTGAAGTTAATCTTCGATAGGTCTTGGCTACGGAAAATGCACTATTTACTGTACGAAGAATTAATCCATTGTAGTAGTTCTGCATCATACGCCACTCTCTTCCTTCAATCAACTCATTTTGTAAACGTTGAATCTCATGGAATATTTCGTGTAATGTCGCCTCTGTATATTGATGAGCAACCTCTGTTCCAATAATGAAGCTATTGCTAAATTTTAGTTGATGAAGACTGGACTGAATGCCATAGGTATAGCCTTTGTCCTCCCGGATGTTCGACATAAGTCTAGAACCGAAAAACCCACCCAGGACGTTGTTTAAAAAGCGCAAGCCATAGGCATCTTCATGATGGGCGGAAATGGTCGGATGCGCAAGACGGATAGCATGCTGAGTACTATCCTGTCGTTGAGTAACTATTTTTTTTGCGTGATATGCTATTGCTTCATGCTCAGGGATACTTGACGAACGATCCTTCGTTAGTGTAGACAATCCGTTAGAAAGATGATTAATCAGCCTGTGATTATAGCATCCAGCAATAGTCCCAATGCAATCAGTATTCCAGGATAACCATTGTTTTGCATGGTCTCGAACATCCTGTATCTTGATTTCCTCTAAATGTTGAATATCAAGGCTTCGGCCATAAGGGTGATTTTCTCCGTAGAGTAATTTTGAGATTTCTTTGGAGGCTCGGTATTCTGGTTGTTGATGAAGGCGTCGCAGTTTATTGGATAGAATAGTAACTCTTTTAGAGAGTTCTGATTCGTCGAAAACAGATTCACTCAGCATATCGAAGAGTAAGTCTAAGAGTATCTCAATACTGTGGTTTAGACCTTGTATAATGATGTGAATGTAGTATGTGCCCCTTTGAATTGAGATATTTCCACCAGTTTCTTCAATCAGAGCATTTAATGCTTCACTAGAGAGATTCCTTGTCCCACTTTTGAGTAAGGAAGTCATCATTTGCGCCGCACCATATTGAGATTCAAACCATGTTCCCGCTGGAATCAAAAGATCGATTTGAATAAAAGGTTGTCGGTCATCATAAAAACCTTGTATTCTTCCTACATCAAAAGGAATCGTTTCCCCTTGGTGAAAGGACAGTTGCTCAGTTAGTGCAATCTCGGGCGGCTTGATACGCCAAGAAGTTGGAGAATTGGTCATGGCGTTTATGATATTGAGCTAGCTCCGGTTTTACAATAATGAATTATAGAGGCATTGGATTTGGAAAGGACTCTACGAGCTGCTTCTTGAATATCCGAAGCATTGAGCTTGTTGTACAAAGCGCTTTCGGTATTAATACCATTCGTGTCACCTTGGGATGCGAAGAAACCTAAGTTATAGGCGATATTTTGCAGTTGAAGGTCGTCCATTGCTTGGTCGGTGAGCGTCTTATTAATCACCTTTTTAAACTCTTGGTCGGTTAAGCCCTCTTCTTGCAGATTTTCCAGTGTTTTCCATAGGGCGTCTTCTGCCTCTTGATGCGAAACACCATCATGTAATCTCCCTTCAAAAACCAACAGTCCTGGATCTAAACTTCCTAATACATATACATTGAGATCGGCAAAAAGTTGTTGTTCATCAACCAGTTCTTTTTGGCATCGAGAGCTTCTTCCGGTTCCTAAAACATCGCTGAGAATATCTTCAGATGGATAGGTTTTGGCCATGCGTTCTGAACAATGCCACATCATAATTAAGGCATTACTCTCCACAGAGGAATGATGTTTTACACGTCGAGGTTCTAGCTGTGCTGGCTCTTTAGGTAATTCCCGGTCTGGAATATTCTTAGAAGGAATACTTCCAAAGTAGGTTTCTATCCAGTGGCGCACCTGCTCCTCGTCGAAGTTTCCTGCGATGGATAGATACGCATTATTGGGTGCATAGTACTTTTTGAAAAAGGCTTTGATAGCTTTCATATCCATCCCCTCGATATGGGATAAGTTTTTACCAATGGTAGGCCATCGGTAGGGATGGTGAGTGTAGGCTAAATCTAGCATTAAATGCCACTGGTCACCATAAGGCTTATTTAGGTAGTGCTCTTTAAACTCTTCGATGACTACCGATTTTTGGGTAGCCAAGCTCTCCTCCTCAAAGGCCAATCCGAGCATGCGATCTGATTCCAACCAAAGCGCTGTTTCTAAGTTGACCGCGGGTAAAATGTTATAATAGTTTGTGCAGTCTGGATTGGTAAATGCATTGCTATCTCCTCCTGCCTCTTGCAACGGATTATCATAGTTTGGAATGTGCTGTGATCCTTCGAACATAAAGTGCTCAAAAAGATGGGCAAATCCTGTTTGATTTTCATCTTCGTCTCGTGAACCTACATCATAGAGTAAGTTGGTTACAGCAATGGAGGAGTTTTCATCTTTGTGGAGTACAACGTGAAGTCCATTATCTAGGGTATATTCTTTGAACTTTATCAAGAGATTATGTTAATCTAAACTGTTTATGTTATCCTTTACTCAAAAAATATGGATAGCTCAACTCTTCTGTTTATAGCCCGATTTTCCGGACTTTCGTTGGGTACAATCGGTTTTGTCTCGCCATAACCTTCAACTTGTAAACGCATTTCTTTGATTCCCTTTTCAATGAGGTAATTGGCAACAGCTTGAGCTCTATTTTGCGAGAGAATGGTATTCATACTCTCACTGCCTACATCATCTGTGTGACCCTCAATTCTAAGCTTAAAGGTTGAATCGGCACTCAGAACCGCTACTAGTTTTTCAAGGCTAGTAAAGGACTCTTCTAAGATAATTGCGTTGCCTGTGTTAAAGCCAAGATTGTTAAATGCTGTATCGAGTACTTCTTTAACTTCTTCATCAACTTCAGGACATCCTTGAAGTTCAATAAGCCCAAACGTTTTCGGGCACTCATCTTCCTTGTCGTTGAGTCCGTCACCATCAGAATCTGGATAAGGACATCCTTTATTATCTATTGGGCCAAAAATTTCAGGACAGTCATCAGAGGGGTCATTGAGTCCGTCACCGTCAGAATCTGGATAAGGACATCCATTATTTTCCATAGGCCCAAAGGTCTCAGGGCATCCATCTTCACCATCGTTTAGTCCGTCACCGTCGGCATCTCCGTAAGGGCAACCATTGTTTTCGAGAGGACCTGCAGCAAAGGCACAGGAGTCTTGTGGATCAGGAATACTATCATTATCAGAGTCTGGACACCCATTATAGATGAGCATTCCAAATCGTGTAGGACACTCGTCTTCTGCATCGGTGATTCCGTCAAAATCTTGGTCGGGACATCCATTCATCTCTTGAGATCCAGCTACTTCAGGGCATTTGTCTTCTGCATCGGTAATCCCATCGAGATCGGTGTCAGGGCAACCATTGAGTTCAATTAATCCGTAAACGTCAATACAAGAATCCAAATGATTTGCTATGCCATCACCGTCAGAATCTGGACATCCATTTAACGCTAAAATCCCTGAATCCCTTGGGCACTCATCCACATCGTCGTTGAGTCCGTCTTTATCTAAATCTGGGCACCCTAAGCCTTCCCAAGATCCCGGTACTCTTCTGCACTCATCGACTGAATTGGAGACATGATCACGGTCTTTGTCCCGCAAGCGTTTACGAATAGGAATGTTCAGCGCTGCATAAAAATTAGCATCGTAGGTGGTCTTTCTAAAGAGCGGTGTGAAATCATTGGTCCCAACTACTAATGGCCCAATTCGCATGCCTGCACCAAGGTGAGCATTACCATTGGTATTAACAGATACAGGAAGATAAAAGCCAAACCAATGGTTCTCGTATCGCGGGGTTAGAGAAAACTCGCTGATGTCTCGGCTCTTTTCTGGATTTTTTCGAAAGGCTGGCGCAATGGACATACTGAAGTTCGTGTAGAAGTTTTTACCTAAAGCGTAATCGGCAAAAGCATTGATTCGGAAGGGTAGGGTCATGGTGAATTTCTCGCTGCCTTCATCAGTAACGACATAGATGGAGCTTAGACTATCTGATAACCCGTCAAGTCCATCATTTTGAAAGCGATTAATTGCCACAGCAAAGTCGTCAATCAAAACGTTTGGTGCATCAGCATAAATGGATTCCAGACCTCCATTACCCTGTAGATAATTACTTCTTGAATATCGTGTATTTCCGATATCCATAATGCTTAAGCCAAGGCGTAACTTGTATTTGTTTCGGTCGGGTCGGAAATAATTGGTGTCTCCATCTAATGTGTAACGGTATTCTTCAATATTAGGACGCCATTCATAAACAAATCCCAAATCCATTCCCACGCTCACACCATTTTTGAAAAAGGAGGATACATTTTGAAATCCAGTTCCTGGCTCCAAGGCATCGATATTGGAGAATAGGTCTGCATAACCAAAACGGAGGTCACTGTTTGAAATCGATATCATGCTGTCGGAAGGGAACGTAACATCGAGGTTGTCACTGTATAGATAAGCCGCAGTTCGTCCACGAGTGATCTTTAAGGTCGCTGCACTGCTTACGAAGTGCTTTCCATTGTCGAATACTTGTCGTCCATAGCTCAGACCATGTTCCTCCCAAGCCCCTGCGTCGATGGATATATTTTGGCTGACGATGCTTTGATTGAGCAATTCATCGATGGATAGCTCATTGTAGACCATTCTTGCTAAATCCTCATCGAATCCATCGATGCTCGCATGACTCCTGATAGCCGTATAAAATCCTAAGGATTGTTTCTTCTCTTTTCCGAAAGAAACCATAAAACTCAGTGGCAAGGTATAGTTAGCGCGCACCAAACCACTTTTCTCCTTGCCGTTAAGGCGCTCGACAAGAAGGTCGTCAACAAAATTTGGGTTGTTTACGGCTCTCTCTATATCACTTAGAAAAGAAGAGGTATTAATGCCGATGTAGTTGTTTGTGACTGTGAAATGACTCGAACTCAAATTCATTTGGAAGGCGAGGCGATTATCCACAAGCAAGGCTGGATTCCATTGGAGTGAATGAACACCGCTGTAGTTATCGGAATGAAAGCCCATAAAACCCTGCGCCATCAAAGCACCTTGTCGATTGCTCAAACAGGCTGCAAGGATAAATATTGCAATTATGATTTTCTTGAAAAAAGCGGAAGTCCTAAACCTCATGTAAAGTAATTTTTAAGGCTTACAAGGTAGAAATATCTTCAGAGAATCTCAAGAATATACCTGGTCTTAAATGGCCTTTAACAGGATAAAAAGAATCATGTTGATAAGTCATGCTAAAACTTTGATAATACACTCGAAAAAAGTAAAAAGCTGTATACCTTTGGGGCACATTTAAAGAAGACGTAGTTAATGGGTCTTATGGCAAAAAAAAGAAACACTACCATGCGATGGTCCTTGGCCATCATGTTAATGTCTATGTTCTCTTTGGTTCTCTTCCTTGTGCCTAACGGAGCGCAAGCCGAAAAGAATGCTCATCACGAGAACCACCACCACGATGCTAACGTGGAAACAGCTTCACAAGAATCGCACGAAAGCAGTACCCATAAAGACCACTCATCAGATGAGCATGTAGCGCATGAAGAAGGGTTTAATGCTGGCGAGATGATTATGCACCATATCGGGGATGCTAACGCCTTTCACATTGTAGGAGATATCTATATTCCTCTTCCCGTAATTATATACAATAAAACTGAAGGAACATGGTTTACTGGTCTTTCTACAGAATTTAACATAGATCATCATGGTAACTCCACGAAAGAAGTCGAGGGATTTCACATGTATCACGGTCGCGTTCTACCTATTGATGAGGAGACTACAATTGTTGATTTTAGCATCACGAAGAATGTCTTCACGATGTTGCTGGCGAGTCTACTACTTATCGTCATTTTTACGACGGTTGCCAAAGGATATCGCCGCCGCGAAGGGCAAGCCCCAAAGGGTATTCAAGGTTTTTTTGAACCTATTATTCTTTTTATTCGGGAGCAAGTTGCAAAGCCATATCTAGGTAATAAAACGGATGCCTACATGCCTTTCTTACTCACTTTGTTTTTCTTTATTTGGAGTCTTAATCTCTTAGGTCTCATTCCAATTTTTCCGGGTAGTGCTAATGTTACCGGGAATATTATGGTTACGGCAGCTTTAGCTTTAATAATATTAGTAGTTATTCTTTTACGTGCTAATAAGGCGTATTGGAAACACATTCTAATGCCCGACGTGCCTTTATTGCTCTACCCAATTGTAGTGCCCATTGAGGTGATAGGCATCTTCACCAAACCATTTGCTCTTATGGTTCGTCTTTTTGCCAATATCGCAGCGGGCCATATTATTATTTTAAGTCTTGTAAGTCTCGTGTTTATTTTCGGGAATTCAGGCGAAAGCCTTTCTGGAGGAATTACTGGAGGAATAGTTACCACGGCCTTCGGACTTTTTATGAATGTAATGGAATTGCTCGTTGCAGCCATTCAGGCATTCATATTTACGAATTTATCTGCCGTGTTTATCGGTTTGGCTATTGAAGATCACCATGAACATGCAGAACATCACTAATTTTTATTTTTTCACCAGGATAGCATGTTGTGCTATCCATAAATCATGTACACTATGTTAATGGCTGCTGTTGGAGCCGGACTAGCTGCTATTGGAGCTGGTATCGGTATTGGAAACCTTGCTGGTCGTGCCATGGAAAGTATTGCTCGTCAGCCTGAGGCTACGGGGGATATCCGTGGACTAGCGATTATTTTTGCCGCGTTTATTGAGGGTGTTGCCCTTTTCGCAGTAATTGTAGCGCTTCTAGAAGTTGTATCCTAAGTGAAAAATGGGGGGAGGCTTTGGGATAGCCTAAGTTACTCCCCCCTTTAAATAATAATCCTATGTTCAATCATCTCATAATACTTTCAGAGGGAGGCGGTTCACTTCCAATTATGGATCCTAATCAGCTAGGACTTCTGTTTTGGACGCTCTTTATTTTCCTTGTTACTTGGATAATTCTGGGTAAGGTGGCCTTCAAACCCATTGGAAAGGCTTTAAAAAGCCGCGAAGAGGGAATAGAAAAAGCCCTGAAATCAGCGGAGCAAGCGCGAGAAGAAATGGCGTCTTTAAAATCGGAAAACGATGCGATTCTAAAGGAAGCTAAAGAAGAACGCGCGGCAATTATTCGGGAAGCCCAAAAAGTAAAGAAGGGTATAATTGATGAAGCTAAAGATGCCGCTCAAGAGGAGGCTGTCAAAATCATGCAGCGCGCTGAAGAAGAGCTTACGATTAAGCGAGAGGCGATGATGGCTGAATTAAGAAATACATCTGCGCAATTAGCTTTGGATATAGCTAAGCGTGTATTGGAACGCGAATTAGATGGAGAAGCTAATCAGCAAAAATATGCTGAGGATCTTGCAAGCAATGCAAAACTAAACTAAATGGCTAATCAACGTTTAGCAAGTCGTTATGCCAAAGCAATGCTTGGATTAGCCACAGAGCAAGATGTGGTTGATGCAGTATATGCTTCAGTAAAAGAGCTTGAGGAGAACCTCAGGTCATCCAACGATTTTAAAGCCTTCTTTCGGAATCCAGTAATCGACAAATCAAAAAAGGTTGCTGTTTTCGATGCTATAGATAACCGACGTTTCCATAAAATATTATCTGGCTTTATTCATCTGCTAATTTCTCGTGGACGAGAGTCTTTTGTTTATGAGATTTTACTCGAATTTGAGCAGCAGGTTTTGAAATTAAAGGGTATTGTAAAAGCGCACATTACCTCTGCAGCTCCCCTTAATGAGTCGACCATTAAAACTCTTGAAGAAAAAATTAAAGCGATGGGTGGTGCTGAAGTTATAACTACTCATGAAGTTGATAAGAGTCTTTTGGGAGGATTTACCGTTCGTATTGATGACAAACTCCTTGACAACACTGTCAAACGCAAGCTTTCCTTGCTAAAAAATGAATTTTTAACCGACGATTACGTCGAAATTATTGATGCTTAAAATCTGAATTATGTCTAGTGTAAGACCAGAAGAAATTTCCTCTATTCTCCGCGAACAACTTGCCGGAACAAACACAGCCCAAGAACTTGAAGAAGTTGGTAGCGTTCTGCAAGTAGGAGATGGTATTGCTCGAGTTTATGGATTAACTGAAATCCAAGCCGGTGAGCTCGTCGAGTTCGAAAATGGTGTTCAGGCAATCGCTCTAAACCTTGAAGAAGATAACGTAGGGGTTGTATTGATGGGTCCAGCCGAGGGTATCAAAGAGGGTGATGCTGTGCGTCGCACGAAGCGAATTGCTTCGATAAAAGTTGGAGATGGCATGCTAGGGCGTGTTGTGAATACGTTAGGTGAGCCTATAGATGGCGATGGTCCAATTCAGGGAGAATTGTATGAAATGCCTATTGAGCGAAAGGCTCCTGGGGTTATCTATCGTCAACCGGTTGACGAGCCTATGCAAACAGGGATTAAGGCGATCGATGCAATGATTCCCATTGGTCGTGGTCAAAGGGAGCTTATCATTGGTGACCGCCAAACTGGTAAAACTGCTGTAGCCATTGATACCATCATTAATCAAAAAGAGTTTTATGACCGTGGAGAGCCTGTGTTCTGCGTTTATGTAGCATGTGGTCAAAAAGGTTCTACCGTAGCCCAAGTCGCTCGTACTTTGCAAGAGAATGGTGCTATGGATTACACGGTCATTGTAGCCGCAACGGCTTCGGATCCCGCTCCGTTGGTGTTTTACGCTCCGTTTGCGGGAGCTGCGATTGGAGAGTATTTCCGAGATACAGGTCGCCCAGCGCTTATCGTCTATGATGATTTATCAAAGCAGGCTGTGGCCTACAGAGAAGTTTCTCTTCTACTTCGTCGTCCTCCAGGACGTGAAGCCTACCCTGGGGATGTATTCTATCTACATAGCCGCTTATTAGAGCGAGCCTCTAAGGTGAATAGCAATGATAACATTGCTCAAGCCATGAATGACATTCCTGATTCGTTACAAGGGAAAGTCAAAGGAGGAGGATCGCTCACAGCACTTCCTATCATTGAGACACAGGCTGGAGACGTTTCTGCCTATATCCCTACAAATGTAATCTCGATTACTGATGGTCAGATTTTCCTTGAGTCAAACTTGTTTAATGCTGGTGTGCGGCCCGCGATTAACGTGGGTATATCAGTGTCTCGTGTAGGTGGTAATGCGCAAATCAAAACCATGAAAAAAGTTGCGGGTACACTCAAGTTAGACCTTGCCCAGTATCGAGAGTTAGAGGCTTTCTCTAAGTTTGGTTCTGATCTTGATGCTTCAACTAAAGCAGTACTCGATAAAGGAGCTCGAAACGTTGAAATTCTTAAGCAGGCTCAGTTTGATCCATTCTCTGTGGAGTTTCAGGTTGCGATTATTTATCTCGGTACAAAAAATCTATTGAGAGAAGTTCCTGTTAACAAGATAAAGGCCTTTGAAAAAGATTACCTCGATCAGCTGAAAGCAAGATATCCTGAGACCTTGGAATTGATTCGCACGAGTTCGAAAATGGTTCCTGAAATCACTGATGTTCTTGAACAACTAGCGAAAGACATCATTCCTAGCTATAACTAAAAAGTCCTATGGCGAACCTGAAAGAAGTTAGAGAGCGCATATCATCGGTTGTTACTACACAACAGATAACAAAAGCTATGAAGCTTGTAGCCGCTAGCAAACTAAAGCGTGCTCAAGACAGCATTACCCAAATGCGTCCCTACAGTCAAGTTCTGTCGAATATGTTGGAGAACGTGATGGCTAATCTCGATGGAGTGGAGCTAGATCTAGGCTTGAATCGTTCCGTGGACAATCCCAAGCGCGGCTTATTGATTGTTATGACTTCTGATCGAGGCCTGTGTGGCGCTTTTAATGCGAACTTGACGAAGAAAGCTAAGGAGGTGATGGCGAGTAATAGTGCAATTCGCTACGATATTCTTCCAGTGGGTAAAAAAGCCTTTGAATTCGCTCAAAGAGAAGAGATTGATGTGGTGGATTCCTTTTGGACCAGTTTTAATAATATTGAGTTTGAAGGGGCATCGGCTATTGCGGAATTTGCGATAAACGGTTTTTCTGAAGAAACTTATGATGAGGTCAAAGTTGTATTCTCAGAGTTTGTAAACGCGGCCACTCAAAAAATAGAGGCTGTTCAATACCTACCTGTATCTATGGATGGTGAGGAAAGTGATGATGCATCATCCACTTCAGGAGATTATATCTTCGAGCCGAATCAAGCCGAGTTGCTAGACATTTTAATCCCTAAGATTCTTCGCACTACCATGTTCCGCTTTATGTTGGATACCAATGCTTCGGAGCACGGTGCTCGAATGGTTGCGATGGAACAGGCCACAGAAAATGCGAATGAACTGTTGCGTGATCTGAAACTTCAATACAACAGAGAGCGTCAAGCGGCTATTACCAATGAAATCCTTGAGATCGTTGGAGGTGCTGCAGCGCTTGAGGAAGGATAAGCTTAGATTCTCTAAGTACGCTAGGCTATTCGTATTTTCCCACTATGGAGCATCCACACAAACAGGATCACTCGTTATTGTCGGCTGTAGAAGCCTTGCTGTTTGCCTCGGATACAGGGCATACTCTTGAAGAGTTAGTTGATATGGTCAACAGTTATGCAGAAGTCACTGTAAAGAATATAAATACTGAAAACCACTTACATCTTAAGGAGGTTACTCATGAGGAGATGAAGCAGGTCCTGGATGAGCTAAGCCTGCACCTTCAAGAAAGAAGGGCGGCCATAGAAATCCATTGTTATGGCAGTCGATATCAGTTATTGACCAAGAAGGCTTTTCACCCGATTTTACTTCATGGCTTAAAGCAGCTTGCTCAAAAGAAGTTAAGCCGAAGTGCATTGGAGACTCTTGCTATTGTGGCCTATAATGAACCGGCTACAAAGCGTACTATTGAATCGATACGGGGTGTACAAAGTGATTACGCCGTGCATAAGCTTCTGGAATTGGAATTACTCAAAGTTATTGGTCAGGCTGAAGAACTAGGGCGTCCCAACCTCTATGCGGTGACGCAACGCTTTCTCGATCAATTCGGCATTGAGTCGTTGGATAAACTACCTAAGTTAGAGCTTGAAGATGCGCTGTTGGTAGCCAATACAAGTCCCGATACTCAAGAAGAGGAGGACGCAGAGGGGGCCGAAACACCCCAAGAATAAGATTGCTGATATCTACAGGTTAAACTCAATACCTTGAGCTAAAGGAAGATCTGTTCCGTAGTTTACGGTGTTCGTTTGACGGCGCATGTATGCTTTCCAAGAATCAGAACCTGATTCACGACCGCCACCCGTTTCTTTTTCACCACCGAAGGCACCACCAATTTCAGCTCCTGACGTACCAATGTTTACATTAGCTATACCACAATCCGATCCCCCCTCGCTGAGGAAAAGCTCCATCTCACGTACATTTTGAGTCATAATCGCTGAGGATAAGCCTTGAGGTACGCTGTTTTGAATGTCAATAGCATCCTCTAACTTATCGTACTTCATAAGGTAAAGGATGGGGGCAAAAGTTTCTACTTCAGCCATAGGGTTATTGGGTTCTACTTCGGCTATAGCGGGTTTCACGTAACATCCTGACTCATATCCCGCGCCTTCGAGTACGCCACCTTCGACAACAAACTGTCCGCCATGCCTAGTGATGTTTTCTAATGCGTCAGAATACATTTTGACAGCATCGGTGTCTATGAGCGGCCCAATGTGTTTTGAAGCATCGAGGGGATTTCCAATTTTAAGCTGAGCGTAGGCTTGAACCAATGCGTCTTTGACTTGATCATATTTTGAGCTATGGATGATTAAGCGTCTCGTTGAGGTACAACGCTGTCCACATGTTCCAACCGCTCCAAATACTGCTCCAATCGTGGTCATTTTGATATCGGCATGTTCAGATACAATAATTGCATTGTTACCACCGAGTTCTAAGATAGTTTTTCCAAGTCGTGCTCCGACAGTTGCTGCGACAGCCTTACCCATTCGAGTAGAGCCCGTAGCAGAGATCAATGGCATTCGATGATCCTCGGTCATCCATTGACCTACGGAAGCGTCTCCGTTGACAAGACATGATACACCCTCAGGTACATCGTTTGCGGCAAAGACTTCTTGAACAATCTTTTGGCACGCTACACCACAAATAGGTGCTTTTTCTGATGGCTTCCAAATACAAACATCACC
>DLYY01000115.1:13514-13719 GCA_003447535.1 Bacteroidota bacterium
TCCAAATACAAACATCACCACATACCCATGCAAGCATTGAATTCCAGCTCCACACGGCAACCGGAAAATTAAATGCTGAGATAATACCCACGACACCCAGAGGATGCCACTTTTCTGAAAGTTTGTGGTTCGGGCGCTCGGATACCATAGTTAATCCGTACAATTGACGGGATAATCCTACGGCAAAGTCACAGATATCAATCAT
>DLYY01000065.1 GCA_003447535.1 Bacteroidota bacterium
AAAATGATAATCTATTGAGCCTTGATCGCATAACCTTTCAGAATATATTAAAGCGTGTAGCTCTTTTCTCAAATCGCACGACCTTTCAGGTAGTGTTAAACGTTCAGGCCGGGCAACTTAAGGTAAGTACGCAGGATTTGGACTTTGCTAATGAGGCCTACGAAAGCGTTCCAGCAGAATTTGAGGGAAGCGATTTGGAAATGGGCTTCAATGCTCGATTCTTGATCGAAATGTTGGGTGTGCTTGAAGGAAAGGAAGTAGAGCTAAAGCTTTCTTCACCGAGTAGTGCAGGTCTTCTATTGCCAAAAAACCAAGAATCAGGTGAGGAAATCACAATGTTGGTTATGCCGGTGATGATCAGCTAATTTCAGACCAGGACCATTTCGGTTTAAGCTTATACAAACGGTTTCGAAGCACAAAGTTTTCCTTTTTCTCAAGCATACTGTCTTTATCGAGTATAGCCTTCACCCATTCTGCGGCGGAGTGCACAATGTTCGTATCGTTAGCCAGGTCAATGGCTTTAAAATCTAGTAGGCCACTTTGTTTTGTTCCAGCAATATCTCCAGGCCCTCGGATTTGAAGATCTTCTTGAGCAATGCGGAAGCCATCTTGACTTGCGGTCATAATTTGCATTCTGCGCTGAGCCACTTCGGAAATGTCATTAGAGGTTAACAAAATACAGTAGGACTTTGCACTGCCACGTCCAATTCTTCCGCGCAATTGATGCAATTGGGAAAGACCAAAACGCTCAGCATTTTCAATAACCATAACCGTAGCATTGGGAACATTAACGCCGACTTCGATAACCGTGGTGGCCACAAGAATTTGGCTTTCGTTCGAGGCGAATCGCTTCATCTCAAAATCTTTATCCTTGGATGGCATGCGCCCATGCACAACACCAAGTTGATACTGTGGCTTTGGAAAGTAGCGCTCTAAGCTCTCGTAACCATCCTGTAAATCTTTGAGGTCAAGTTTCTGAGACTCTTCGATAAGTGGGTATACGACATATACCTGGTGCCCTTGATCAACCTGGTCTTTTATAAAGCCAAAAACTTTTAATCGCGAGCTGTCCTTTTCCCAGGTGGTATTTATGGGTTGGCGCCCTGGTGGCAATTCATCAATAACAGAAACGTCTAGATCTCCATATAGGGTCATGGCAAGAGTCCGCGGAATAGGGGTGGCGGTCATAACAAGGATATGGGGCGGCTGTGTATTCTTAGCCCAAAGTTTTGCACGCTGAGCGACTCCGAATCTGTGCTGCTCATCGATGATGGCCAAGCCAAGGGATTCAAATTGAACACGGTCTTCCAATAATGCGTGGGTTCCTATCAAGAGATCAATCTGTCCGGACCTTGTGCCCAGTAAAAGGGTTTTGCGCTCTGCTGCAGGAGTGGACCCAGTGAGTAGGGCACAACGGAGCCCAAGTTTTCGGCAAAAGGGTTGTAAGCCTTCGAAATGCTGTTGACTCAAAATTTCGGTTGGTGCCATTAAGCACACTTGGTAACCATTATCAATGGCAAGAAGGGCCGTAAAAAAAGCTACAATGGTTTTGCCACTTCCCACATCTCCTTGGAGCAATCGATTCATTTGACGCCCGGAAGCCACGTCCTCGCGAATGGTTTTAATCACTCGTTTTTGTGCTTCGGTTAGTGAAAAGGGAAGAATCTTTTGATAGAAGGTATTGATGTTCTCACCTATAGAGGAAAATACCACGTCAGAAGACTTTTTACCTACTTGTCTTTTTGCAATTTCCTGCTGAAGCTTAAACCAAAAGATTTCTTCAAACTTGAAATATTGCAAGGCTAAATGGGCCTCTTCAAAGCTTGCTGGTTTATGAATGCTTTGCAATGCTTCAAGCCTGCTTTTGGGGCCAAAATGTTGCATTAGATAATCAGGTAAGTGCTCTTGGAATTCTTGGGCATTGGTTTCTTTAAGTACCTGTCGAATAAGTTTTCCTATTCCATTGCTATCTAGCCCTGCCTTCTTTAGCCTTTCGCTGCTAGGGTATACGGCAATGAGACCTGTGTCTTTTTTAAGCGCGGCATTTGGAACAAGCTCTGGATGAGCCATTGTGAGTTTTCCTTTGTGCGCTTGTAGTTTTCCCATAATGGCAATCGATTGGCCAAGGGCAAACTTCTTGATCATCCACTGAGCGTGTTTAAAATATACCAGGTCTAGAAACACACCAGACTGGCTAAGGCGAACATGAAGTCGTTGTCTTCGGGGATGCCCTTCAAGCTTGGCATCTAAGACCTTCCCTGAAACTCCAATGGTCTGGCCGATGTATTGATTTAAGGTTTTCCAGTCTTCTAGACTTTCCCGCTTTTCATAGCGAAAAGGAAAACAGTAGACGAGGTCATGAATGGACCGAATGTTAAAATCGTTTTCCAGAGCAGAAAGGGCTGGTTTTTTACAAAAACGCGAAAGAGACATTGATTTAAGCGCTTAGTTAAAGGTCACAGAGGAAATGAAATGTTCTATATCCTTTTGAATAAAAGAAATGAAAGGGGACAAGGAATCAGAGCTTTGCCCCGCCGAGTTAAAGATTAATGAACCCAATACACAGTGTTGTCCAAGAGTGTCAGCAATGAAAAAAATCTCGGGCTCACCGGCCTCAGCATAGCTGTAGTGCTCATAATAATATCCTTGAGGCGTGCTTCCCTGTTGTTGTTGTTCCACTTGAGCGCTGCGGTTATTCGTGTTTACAAAACTGCTCATGATGAAATCGCTTTTGATGTGATCAGACACGCCATCAAAATTTAAACTCTTATAGGTAAAATTAAGGGTTGCATCGAACGATGAATAGTACAAATCAAACCAATAATCCGTGCAACAGGGAAGGAGGTTTGTTGAATCACAACAAGAGTCTAACGCAGGATGGGTTTTAGAGGTGAGCTTTGCATATTCACTTGCCTCGTAGGTAATGGGTGCGCCCTTTTCGTTGGTGCGCGTGTAGGTAGCCACTGGTAAGTCAACCCGAGTAAAAAGTTTGGGCAAACGTTTAATGCGAACAGGCGGCTCGGTATGAAAACATCCAAGGCAAGCCAACGATAGAAAGGAGATAAAAAGTATTTTTTTATGCGCCATAAACAATCAATCAAAAAGAGTCAAATGAACACGTTTAATGCGATAACGATCAAGAGATAAAATACGCAATTTAAATGCCTCCTTAATGACCTCATCTCCGCGCTGGGGTATTTCACCTAAATCTTCTAAGACCAGCCCCCCCAGGGTGTCTGCTCCCCCACCTATCTCCAAAAGATAGGATTCTTCTAACGGCACAATTTTCGCAACATCACTAAGGGTGGTTTTGGCCTCGAAAACATAATTTTTTTCATCAATCCGCTGAAAGGCAATACTGCTATTTTCTACATCATCTCTGAATTCACCAAAAACTTCCTCCAGGATATCTTGGAGAGTAACTAAGCCTTCTGTTCCCCCATACTCATCAATGACAATAACCATGTGCTTGCGCTCACGTTGCATACTTCTAAGGGCATCGTCAATTCGCTGATTCTCTGGAAGAAATAAGGCCCTCTGCAGGAGACTTTGCCATTCTGCGGGAGGTTTTTGGTCCTTCATTTTGGCGAAAAAATCTTTGGCATACAGTATACCCTTGATTTGGTCAGGGGAGCCTTCATAAACAGGGAGCCTAGAATATTTATGCTTGAGGAGCGTGTCGAGCACTTCTTGGCTCGTTAGCGTCCAATCTAAACCCACCACGTCCAGTCTTGGCGTCATGGTGTTTTTTACCGATAGGGCTCCGAGATTGACAATTCCTTTGAGCATAGATACATCAGACTGGTGTTCACCAATTGAATCTTTTGATAGCTCAATAGCGCGTTCGATCTCGTCTAGGTTTATCGATGCGCTGTCCGACACCATGCGCTTCTCTAACCAGATACCACTTTTTGAGAGTACGACGACTAGGGGCCAAAACAACACGCGAGCTGCGGCAAGAAATCGGCAAGATGCTCTTGCAAAGGCTAGATTCCTTTGGTGTGCCAGGCTTTTTGGCGTTACCTCTCCAAGGAGCACAAGCAAACTGGTGACGCCTAATGTGATTAGGGCAAACTCTATTAAATCATGATTTGGAATTCCCCATGATTCCCCAGAGATAGGCATTTGCTGGATTTGTGATTGGATCAAGCGGCTAGCAAGAATTACTAGCAACACATTGATTAATGAATTGGATATAAGAATAGTGGATAAAAGCTCCCGTGGTTTTTTGAGAAGCGTCGCAATAAGGCGGTCCGTTTTGTGACTACTTTCATTTAGCGCATCGAGGTCGGTGGGCTTGATAGAAAACAGTGCCACCTCTGATCCGGATACCAGGGCGGATATAAATAACAATACACAACAGACTACAATGGGGAAAATACCATAATAATCGTAAGGTGCAGAGGCTAAAAGGTTAAGTATTATATCACCAGCAAAGAAAGAAGGGGATAATTCTGGGTCTGAATCCAAAGGTTAGCATTTAGTTAAAAAAAGTATCAAAAGGGTAGATCGTCATCAACCTTTGGTGTATTTGATACGGTGTGGTCTGTCGCTGATGGACTTTCTTGAGAGGAATTGCCTGACATGCCCGCGTTACTTTGTGGCGTTGTAGAGGAGGCAGCATCTTGTGAACGCTCAAGCATTTGTAATTGGTCAACATGAACTTCTGTGGTATAGCGCTTGTTGCCCTCTTTATCATCCCAGGCTCTTGTTTTGAGTTTTCCTTCAAGGTAAACGAGTTTCCCCTTTTGTAGATATTTCTCGGCAACGCCAACAAGGCCAGGGCGCCAAATGGTAATGTTGTGCCATTCGGTTTGATCAACACGATTTCCTTGACGATCTTTATAGGATTCGTTTGTAGCAAGGGTGAAATTACAAACAGAGCTTGTATCTGAGAGGTGTCGCACCTCGGGATCTTTGCCCAATCGACCAACTAAGACAACTTTATTTACCATGTACTAAAACTAAGGGTTTTGTTTAATATTACAAGACGGCTTAATAACGAATATGGAACAGATACTAGTGCTCAGTACAGGAGGTACTTTTGATAAAACATATGACCTGCTCACGGGCCACTTACAATTTCAAGAATCCTTTGTCCCAAATATTTTAACTCTGGGGCGCTCAACGCTAGATATCGAAACACATACAGTCTTTTTAAAAGATAGCTTAGCTATTGTTGATCAGGACTTAGAATCTATTGCCAGGGCCCTGAAGACTACGGATCATGATCGTGTGGTGATTACTCACGGAACAGATTCTATTGCAGAGACTGCCGCATTCTTGGAATCCTATGATCTTGGAAAAACCATTGTACTCACTGGGGCCATGATACCCTATTCTTTTGGAGCAAGTGACGCCCTATTTAACTTGGGAAGTGCCCTGGCCTTTGCTCAGGTGCTAATTCCAGGGGTTTACGTCGCCATGAACGGCAAGTATTATAAGGCGGGTACGGTCAAAAAAAATCGATCGACAGGTTATTTTGAAGCTATGCAATGATAAAAATGACCAACTACAAACAACAGAGTATTCTTGCAGCTGGATTCATCCTTGTTGCCTGCTTTTTCAAACCAATTCAATCAAAGAGTGTTAATCTTTTAACTAACCAGTCTAACAGTAAAGACGCTATGAAAGAGGTACGCACAATCGATTCAATCTACAGCCCACCCCCTGTTCACTTTGTAGGCGATGGATTTCGGGTTCATTCATTAATCACTCCTAGAGGGCCCATTCGTTCAATGCGCATGAATCCATTTATCATGCTCGATTACAATGCTCCTCATTTTTTTTCTCCGTCCACGAAGCCTCGTGGAGTGGATATTCATCCACATAGGGGTTTTGAAACGGTAACAATTGCCTACCAAGGAGAGATTACACATCGAGATAATAAGGGCGGGGGTGGAATCATTGGCCCAGGTGATGTTCAATGGATGACAGCAGCTTCTGGTGTGCTCCATGAAGAGTTTCACAGCGAAAGCTATTCCAAGGAGGGCGGTATTTTTCAGATGGTACAACTTTGGGTAAATCTGCCTGCGAAGTATAAAATGTCCCAACCTAAGTACCAACCGATATTGAAAGATTCTCTAGTTAACGTTTCCGTTGGGAGCAATAGTTCGGTGGAGCTTGTCGCAGGAAGTTATGCCGATGTCCGTGGCCCTGCGGAAACCTTTAGTCCGTTACATATAAGCAATGTTCAGCTATCTGGAGAGGATGTTGTGCCGTTTAGCTTTCCAAGCAATTGGAATGTAGGGATTTTGGTGCTTGAGGGTGCTTTAATGGTCAATGGCAATCATGAGGTAGTAAAGAACCACTTTGCCGTAATGGCGCATAACGCATCATCATTTGAACTTAGAGCCCTTGAGGGAGAAACTAAGATTTTGCTTTTGGCGGGCGAACCGCTAGAGGAGCCTATAGTTTCCTATGGTCCCTTTGTAATGAACACAGAAGAGGAAATACGCCAAGCGATAACTGACTTTCAACAGGGTGTTTTCGGCGACTGGCCGCAGGATTGAGGGCGAAGCGTATTAGGCACGCACACTTCCTTCGACGTGATCCATTACAGCATCGATTCCGTGTGATTCAATAAGGAGGTGCAGTAGTTCTGCCGTCGCCCGACAGTCTCCCATTGCCCGGTGGCGGGAGGTATTATCAATGTTTAGTGATTTGCAAAGATGACCCAGGTTGTATTTCTCTGATGATGGTATGAGTGCTTGCGCAAGCTTTATAGTACACAAAGTAGGCCTCTTATAGGACATTTTATGGCGCTTAAACGCCGATTGTACCATGCGATAGTCAAAGCTAATGTTGTGTGCCACGAAAATGCAGTCATTGGTGAGGGTGTCAATTTCTTGGGCAAGGGAGGAAAACTTGGGCGCAACTTTTACCATCGATCCTTTTATTCCAGTTAGCCGTTGTACGAATTCTTGAATATTGCGCTCAGGATTTATGAGGCTTTCATATTCGTCTACGATTTTTTGACCATCATGAAGGACAATCGCGATTTCCATGATTCTATCGTCGGCGGGTTTTCCTCCTGTGGATTCTAAATCAACTATCGCAAACACGTTATGAAGTTACAGGTTGATTATGTTTCTTCGTACTATGAAACGTAATCTTATCCTCATTGTCATGTTGGTTTGTACCCTGAGCGCTTTTGGTCAAGCCGGTCAGGCGGCAAGACTCATAAGTCCGCAAACCACCCTTACTTTTCAAGCGCGTGGCGCCGTAATTTTTGGTCAGCAAGAGCGATTATCCAATTATCAAATACATCTCGGATTAGGTAAAAAATGGTTTCGATTTGGTCCGACGTATTCTATGATGGCGCTTAGGCCCTCTTTGGTTATTCAAGGGAATCCAGTCCCCGTTAGCGAGTGGACGAATCATGCTGTGGGCCTTGAGACTGGGGTAAATGTTCTCAATCTTAAGTCCCTTAAGGTGACGCCAACCGTCATGCTTGGCTGCATACTTTCTTCCTATCGAAACGCTTCTTCGTTAAAGGAGCGGCAAAACGCTTTTTATCTCTATCCCAAGGTTGAAGCGATCTATTATCCAATTCCTTTTGTAGGCATTGGTATGTATTCAGGGTTTACCTGGAATTCTTCAGGATCAATGACACTAAACGATCAGCTGAAGGGTGCGGACTTAGGCGTCGTCCTATCATTTAAGACCCGCTAACAGGCAGGCTTAATCGAAGCGGAAAGGGAGCAAGGGTTACGGTAAACGGCCCATCTCCAAAATATTCACCATCAATTTCACCCCGCAAAGCGGTCTGCTCCAAGGTGCTTTTGTTTTCAATGATAAACGACTTACCCTTGTGCGTATGCACTTTGGAGTGATGAATAATGCTGCCTGTCTTGAGGCGACGGGTATTGGCAATCACATTCAACTTTCCAAGATGTTCTATGTGGGTTAGGTCTAAAAGGCCATCGTTGTTTACAGCAGCTGGGCATAGTTGCATACCCCCTCCGGCATAGCGCCCAATGGAAGCAATCATCATATACAACCTTCCTTGATATAGAATTTGATCGTTGTTTGAAATTTTTGCCATCGGACTTTTGTAATTCCATAGAGCGGAAAGAAGGCCCATTTCATACGCAACGGCACCCCACTTTTTGTATTTGACAGATTCTAGAATCACTTGACCATCAAATCCTGCACCGAAAAAATTGATAAAGTATCGGCTTTTACCCCCTTCGCTGTGGACCAGGCCTAAATCTTGTTCGAAAAGGTTTTTTCCCTTCAACGCCGATAGGTAGTCTGCAATGGATGCTTTGCTGACATATTGTCGCATCCAGTCATTGCCGGTGCCCATAGGTAATGCTCCAAAGATGAATTCATCGGAATATCCTTGAGCTAATGCCCCATTGACCACTTCTTGAATCGTACCATCCCCACCTACGGCAAAAAACTTGGTGTATCCTTGTGCGCTGCATTGTCGCGCAATCTCGATGGCGTGCTCTGTTGATTCTGTCCAATGAAGGGTATAGTCAACTTCTATGGCCTGTAGCTCGGCATTGATTTGCTGCCACTTTTTTTTGGTTTTTCCGGCACCGCTTTGTGGATTTATGATAATAGCCCAGGTATTAGAGGACATGGTAAAGGGAGTTAGACTTTAGTCAAAGGTCGTTTTCTTTTTGAAATTTTGGATTTTTTTGTAGTTCAATCCAAGAACAGTTGCTGCGATAAGCAACATCAACATAAGAAAGCCCATGGAACGGTCAGGGTTATCCGAGAAAAAGGTGATTTGACTAATAATAACGATAAAGAGTACGCGGGTTGCGGTATTAAGCACACCAAAAAAGCTATTAATACGGCCAATAATTTTATTGGGCACAAGCTGAAAAAGTGTAGTTGTCCGCAGGATCCGTGTGCTGGCATTCATCATCCCTAAAAAGAGATACATCACTAAAAGAAAAATGGCGCTTTGGGAGAAAAACAATACGGCATAGATCGTTGCGCCGAGCAATAGGAATAGGATAATACCAAGGAGACGGTTTTTGCGAAAAACACGGTCTACCAAGACCCCTGCAAATATGGCCCCAAGGGCAAAAAGGCCTTCACTCAATCCAAAGATGGCGGCATCGCCGTGTACGATGTGTAGAACGTAAGAGGGAAGAATGAGAAAGGAACATACCATGATGCTCGCAAAAAGAATGTGAGAGAAATATCCAAAAACGAAGATTAGCGGTCGTTCCTTAAGAAAGGTTAATCCGTCTTGAAGTCTTTTTACCACCGGAATCGGGCGTTTGTCTCGTTCAGTAAGGCTCACATAACGCATTTTCCATAGGAGTAATACACCCACGAGATATGTACACCCATCGATAAAGATCAGTTTTTCTAATGCTATAGGTTGGGCTAGGATGTGTGCATATTGTTGCAAGCCAATAGTTTCTAGTACATGTATTGGAATACCCTCTAAGAGCACGGCCGCCAGTCCACCACTTAGCACAAAGGCTAACTGATTTTGAATTTCAACGGCGCTTGTAATTTTTCCGTAACTATTTGGGGGAACAATTTCCTGAAGAAAGGCATACAAGTTGGGAAAGTGAACATTATAAAAGACAATGGTCATAATAAAGATCCCACAGACCAAAAAGACAGGAACACCATCAAACACTAAGGCGGTTCCAGCGCATAACATCATATAGATGCCTCCGAGCACATTGATGGTAATCATGACTTTACGCCGATCATATCGGTCGATTAAGCTACCTGCATAAGGCCCCCAAACAATAGACAGTATGCTCGACCCCAAAAAAAGGGTATTGTAAAGCTCGGGTTGGTCAATCGTATTATTAATATACCAGGTAATGGCAATCATCATCATTCCTTGACTAATACCCGATATGGCATTGGCTAAGAAAACATAAAGGATTGCTGGTTTATTTTTCATTTGTGTCGACCCTTATTGCGTAGTTTCGAGAGTAGATGGCGAAACTTGATCCAATAATTCAACGCAAGATAATGCGTTATTGTGCGTATCAAGAACGTTGTACTTATGAAGTTGAACATAAGCTGCTTGTGCTTGGTTGTCCCCCAAACAAGATTACGGCATATATCCGCTATTTATCGGTAGAAGATTTTCTAAAAGAAGCTCGTTATGCTGAGGTATTTGTGCGAGGGAAGATCAATAACAACAAATGGGGCCCACGTAAAATAGAAATGGCCTTGATGGCAAAAAAGGTAGATTCTGCACTAATTCAGAGAGAATTGGTGCAGTTTAATGCCCAATGGCCGGAATTGGAAGCCTATTGGATCGGGCGCATGACCAAGGCTTGGGCCTATAAATCATATGATGAGTATACGTTAAAAGGAAAACTACGTGCCTTTCTTCGCCAGAAGGGCTTTTTTGTTTAGCAACCTATAGTTTATTGTTGTTTTTATGCCGGGTGGCGTCACGCTCTGTCTTTTTTTGGAGGTTTTTTTGTAAGGCTTCGGCTAAATCAATATTGTGTTGGTTGGCTAGGCAGGTAAGCACAAACAATACATCGGCTAATTCATCGGCCATTTTGACCTTCCACTGTTGCTTTTCTTCGGGGTTTTTGAAACTTTGCTCGCCATGAACACGCGCCATAATCCGTGCAAACTCTCCAACCTCTTCCATAAGAACGGCGGTGTTGGTCAGGGGGTCAAAGTACCTTACGCCGACTGTTTTTATCCAGCCATCTACAGCCTGTTGCCATTCTTGTACTGTGGGGTTTACAGAAAGCTTTACGTTTTCGGATAAAGAAGTCATTAAATGATATTACTTTTTATTGCTTTGTTTAAACAGAAATATTTTTTCTTCTTTGGAAAGGGTGTCATACCCTTTGGCTGATATTTTATCTAAAATCGTATCAAGCTGTTCTTGCTCACTTTGTTGGCTAGACCGAGTGGAAGAACTTCTATTTTTCCCCTTGCTTTGAAAGTTTGCCTGTCGTTGGACTCGAGCACTGTATTGGCGCCGGCCCTGTCGGCTGAGCCGCCAAGAATTGATGAGCTCTCTAGGCCAAGACATCCATCCTAAGATATTGTGCCCTCTTCGATATAGCCCGACAAAACTAAAGCCTGTAATCATCCCTCCGAAGTGAGCAAGAATTCCTCCGGGGTTACTTTGAAAGGACAACAAATCTCGACCAAACATAAAGAGCACAATGCCCCATAAGGGTACGGAGCCAATAATAAAAAGCCGAATGCGATAAGCTGGGTTTGTTGCCATTGCGGCAGCTATAATGGACCACACAGCCCCTGATGCGCCAAGGAGATAGGCTTGATGCTTCGCTTGTTCAAATACGGGAAAAGTATTGTAAGACAATATATAGAAGGCGCTTCCAACAAGAGCTCCAAGAAGGTATAAGTTGAGTAGCCTCTTTTCACTATGATATACTTGGAAAATTCGGCCAAACCAATAGAGATAAAGGAGGTTAAATAGAATATGCCAAAAGTCTGCATGAAAAAAAGCATACGTTAGTACTGTCCAAGGACGGTAGAGAAGGTTGCTCAAGCTGGAGGGTGCATAAAAGTAATTCTGATAAAAGGTTGAGAAGACGGTATTATCCGCCATAAATAGAAACCCGATCATTCCGATAAACGCCTGAAGAATAAAAATTCCGAGATTGATTGCAATCAGCCATAATACCACGTTGCCCTGTCTCAGGGTTATGGTAAAATCATTCCATATTGATCGTCCGTATAAAGCCATAGCGATTAGTAAAAGGCATCACGGTTTAAACTCCACATTTTCACCATTAAAAAGCCTGTGGCAGCACCCCCTAAGTGCGCCCAATGGGCAATTCCATCGTCAATGCCCCGAATTACAAAGAACGCGTCAAAGGCAATAACAATGAGGACAAGGTATTTTGCGGCAATTGGAATAGGGGGAAACAACAACTGCAGGCGGGTATTGGGAAAAAGTAAGCCAAAGGCCACGACTACACCCATAACGGCCCCGGAGGCTCCGACTACCGGGATGTAAATTTCGCGCCAACCTTCGGCCGGGTAAACGCTATCAAAGAGCATGTACGCTTCGACTCCTGTTGCAATCTGATGAATCAATGCTGCACCGAGTCCCGCGGACATATAAAAAAAGAGAAAACGACGCCAACCCCAAACGCGCTCTAAAATGCTGCCAAAGAGGTAGAGTGCATACATGTTAAATGCAATATGCATAAAACCTCCGTGCATAAACATATGGGTTAGTGGTTGCCAAGGTTGAAACAAAGGCGAGATGGCGTAAAACATTCCACCATAAAGATTGAGGGGTATGCCTTGACTCTCCATAACCAAGGTGAAAATCCAAACCAAGGCGTTGATTCCGATGATATGGCTTACAATCTGATTATCGCGCTGCATCTGGAGGGGGTATTAGATTTGAGTTAAGCAACATTTGTTGGATATCGGGTTCTTGAAGAAATCGGAGTATCAATTGTCCTCGAATTCCACGTTCCGGATACTTAAGGGCAAACAATGTATCAATGATTTCGTTCATTTCTTCTGTAAAAATCCCGCGTTTGAGCTGCACCGTAGCTTGGGCTGTTGCCATGAAGTGGAGGGGTTTCTTATCAGAATGCAGTGTTTCGTGTTCAGCCAAACAAGTGCTCACTTCATCAAAATAGGTTCGAAGATCATCTTGGTGAAGTTCTTTTGGAATAGCAGTGAGTGCAATTTGGGTCTCATGTACAAATTGAATCCCCCAGCCCATGTCTTTCCAAAGTTCTTGTTGGGACCGCATAAGGGCTACGAGCGTTGTGGGGAGATCTACAGGCAGAGAAAACAATAGTCCTTGTGCAGCAGGTGCTTGTCCATTTTGGGTAATGGCTTCGAGCTGTTCGAAACGAATTTTTGTGAGCGCGCCATGCACATCAAGTACCATGAGCCCATTGCGCATGCTTTTCGCGTAGTATTTCTTCGCAAAGAGCTCTATTTTTTGTGGGCTATGTTGATTAATGGTCTCTTCCGCGTCGAGATTAAGGTTTTTTTGTTGGTGAATATTTTGCTCAATGCCTCCTGGATTAGAAAAGGCATTGGTCCACTCTGACGCCCCTTTGGGTAACCTTCCTTCTCCGTGCCTTGCAATTCCTCCGCTAAATGGGAAGTGCGATGTAAAGGCGCGGGCTTTGTCATGACCGAAATCTTCTTTATCCCCACCAAATGCACCATAGGTATTTAATCCTTGCTCTTGGTCAAAATCCATAGCGGGCTGCACTTGAAATTTGGATAGGCTATGCTTTAGTGCGGCCAATAAGATAGAGTAGATGATTTTTTCTTCTTCGAATTTCACCTCTTCTTTGGCGGGGTGCACATTGATATCGAGTTTTTTAGAGTCTACCTTGAGTGCGATAAAATAACTGGCTTTTCGCTCAGGGGCAATTAAACCTTTAAAAGCTTTTTTTACAGCATGTTGAAGATAAGGTGATCGAATGGCTCGACCATTGACAAAGAGAAACTGTTCCTGATTGGTTTTTTTAGCTAAGGAAGGTTTGCCAATAAAACCTTGAATAGCAACGACTTCAGTGCTCTCTTTCACAGGAATAAGTCCCTCATTAATGCGCTCTCCAAAAAGATCACAGATTCTTTTGCGTAGCGAAGAAGGTTTGACAACATATAATGGCCTTCCATCCACAACATAGTCAAAGGATATATCGTGATGAATGAGCGCCATTCGAAGGAAGGCAGTATTAAGGTGTTTCATTTCCACTCCATGACTCTTTAGAAAGTTTCTTCGAGCTGGAATATTGGAAAATAAATCACTGACTGTAAAGGCACTTCCTTCGGCACAAGCGCATTCTTCTTGGGTTGAAATAGATCCACCCACAATCTGTAACCGGCTACCAGTGGCTTTTCCTTGCTGTCGACTTTCCACCGTTACATGGGCGACGGAGGCTATGGATGCTAAGGCTTCTCCTCGAAATCCCATGGTGTCTATAGCAAATAAGTCACCTGCCTTGTGAAGCTTTGAGGTGGCATGTCGCACAAAGCACATGGTTAAATCCTCTGCCGACATACCCCTCCCATTATCTCTTACCTCAATGCTCTGGCTACCGGCACCCTCAATAAAAATTTTTATTTCAGTCGCACCAGCATCGATTGCATTTTCCACCAATTCCTTCAATACTGAGGCAGGACGTTGAACGACTTCGCCTGCTGCAATTTGATTGACAAGATTTTCTGGTAAGGGTTTAATTTGAGACGTTGTCATTAGGCATTTGATTTACGAAGAAATCTTATGGCGGCAATAAATATCAGCCCAAGAACCATGAATTGACCATTGTGTCCCCATTGGGCTTGAATCCAAGCGCCTTGAGTAAAATATACAACAATCAAACCGATCACAACGGCACCGGTAACGAGTCTGCGGTAGCCCTTTCTTTTTGAAGAATCCTGGTTAGATCGGTATCGACTGTTGCTTATTGGACTTGACGCCCTGTGTGATCTCAGAAAACCTTCTTCAAGCCCGCGTTCTTCGGTCTTTTTGTTCCTAGAAGAAGGATACCTGGGCTGGTAATCAAAGGTATTTGGCCGTTTGTTTCGAAAAAAACTTCTCACGCTCTAGAACAGGTTATAAGGTGATTACTCGGTGAATTGAACGAAAGGCCAAAAATTTCCCATCAAATAGCTTTTGATGGTCCTCTTGCAATTGGGGAGCGTGAATTTCTTCATAGGTTGTAAAGGAAGAAAACTCGTCGAAATGGTAGTGAATGGTATAGGTAAACCCTTCGCGTTCATCCTCCTTGAGCACTTTGGTCATAGAGGCTTTTGAAAAACATCCGGTGTCTAATACATCTTGAATGTGTCCACCCTTCATATAAGCCAACCACTCGTCATGGTGGCTAAGCTGAATTTGTACTGTTACGGCATAGATATAACCCATAGTCTTTGTTTAGGGATAGCTTCGATAAAGTTCTCGGGCACCATTGACGAGTCGACTGTCTGGAAAGTCCGTAAGGATGGCAAGACAGTGTTCTTTGACAAGTTCATGCTCTTCTTGTTTTTGATACAATTCAGCAAGTGCCCAATGGACATTATCACACAAAATACTTGACTCAAAGCGCTCTAAAACCCGACTGTAGGTGCGAATCGCGGCTTCTGGATTACGCTGCTTCTCATAAATTTCTGCCCGCATTACTAATACATTATCCATCAGCATATGCTCGTCATAGACTTGTTCCCAAGTGTTAAGGGAGGTTATTGCTTCGCTATATCGATGCTGTGCGACCAATAATTCAATTGCGGCATAGCCCATCATAG
>DLYY01000163.1 GCA_003447535.1 Bacteroidota bacterium
CCCAAAGAGCTATTATAAGATCCCATACCTTAGCAAAAACGCCTCCTTTACGCTTTGCGAGCCTTTGGGTCACAAACAAAAAAGCAAGACTAAGAACACCACCAAACAACCCTAAATAAAATAACCAAAAGGGAACCTTAGCTTCTTCAAGCAAAAAAGAAATTAAAACATCATACTCTAAAAAAAAACCGAGGCAAACAATTAGTAAAAGACAAAGCACATCAATGGCTCGTTCTGTTACGACAGTGCCAATCAATCGCGGCGTAGAGCTGCCTGTCTTCTTTCCAACCCAAGCGCACTTTAACAATTCTCCTGAGCGAGGGATAAGATAGTTGATAGCCACCCCTGCAACCGAGGCAGCCCATAAATCACGTAGAGCATAGCGCCTATCAATGGCTTCGATTTGCATTTGCCAACGAATAGCGCGATACAACCAACTCAACTGAAGGTTAATAATGCCAAGAATAATCCAGAACCAATTGATGGTAGTCAACTCCGTTTGAAAATCCGCCCAATCAAGATTTTCTTTGGCAAAAAGCCAATATAAAATACCGATTCCTAAGGCCAAGGAGGCCAAAATCTGTAAAGCCTTTTTTAGCTTACTCAAATCAAGATATTTGAAGGAGCTTTTGGATAGACGGTTGTCGTCTTCCATGTCGCGGCATCCTCCTGACTAATCCAAGCATAGGATATAATAATAATTGTGTCACCAACTGAAACTCGGCGAGCGGCTGGTCCATTCAAACAAATTACACCAGAATTTTCCTCCCCTTCAATGATGTAAGTCTCTAGGCGCTCACCATTATTTACATTGACAATTTGTACGCGCTCACCAACTACCATATTCGCCGCTTTGATAAGGGCTTTATCAATGGTTACGCTTCCCTCATAGTGCAATTCAGCTTGAGTAACTGTAGCTCGGTGAATCTTTGATTTAAAAACCTGTAACATCATGATGGTACAAAGGTAGAAAACGCTTAGTCAAATACCTCTACATTGTCGATTAAGCGCACTCCTTCAACATGTGCAGCACAAAAGACAACCCATTCTTTAGGACTACCAACTTCATTTACACTCATTGTGTGTCGATTTGCAATTAGGAAGTATTCCTCCTTCACCCCCTCAGCAGATTGCAAAACAGCCTTTCCTTTAGCACACGCAATTTCCGCGCTATCACCATGCAATGCAACGGCCTTTGCGCATTGAAGGGCTTCATAAATCCGAGAGGCTCTAGCTCTACCATCCTCACTGAGCAAAGCATTTCGAGAACTCAGTGCTAGCCCTGAATAGGCCCTCTCTGTTGGCACACCAATAACATCTAAAGCAAACTTTTCCTTTCTCACCATAGCTTCTAAAACTTTTAACTGCTGGTAGTCCTTTTTTCCTAAGTACAGTTTTTGAGGCTTAACGATGGTAAGTAAGCGGCTTACCACATCCACTACTCCTTGGAAATGCCCTGGCCTATGATCGCCCTCTAAGCCTTGCGCAATATGAGCATAGGAAGACATGTCAAGGGAAGAGGTGTCATCTACCGGATATATCTCATGTATTGACGGCACGAGAACGATATCGATGCCTTCATTGGACAACAAGGCAAGATCTTCTTCGAGTTGAACCGGATAGCTTTCAAGGTCGTTTGCGTCATTGAATTGTCTTGGATTGACAAAAATGCTCACGACCACTTGACTGCATTGGCGTTTAGCTTGTTGCACTAGATAAAGATGCCCTTGATGTAAAGCACCCATTGTAGGAACAAATCCTATGGACGAATTTTCTGAAGTAAATTGCAGTCGCCAATCATGATAATCCCTTGTATTTATTGACTTTACCATATAAAAATCGTACCTTTCTTTTCTTTTTTTCAAATTCAATGTACGTAATACATGGAAAAGTCTAGGCTTTTAATCATAACCCACGAACTCGACCCTTACGTCGCGATAACTGAGATTGCTAATACGGTATCTAAGATTCCTCTTCGTCTCCATGATGAAGAACTCGAGATTCGTGTATTAATGCCACGCTTTTCAACGATTAACGAGCGCAGACATCGTCTGCACGAGGTAGTGCGTTTATCAGGCATCAACATTGAAGTAGATGGGGAAGATTATCCATTAATCATCAAGGTCGCCGCACTTCCAGGAGCTCGTCTTCAAGTCTATTTTCTCGATAACGAGGATCTATTCTGGGACAAAAATATTTACTGTGACGAGGATGGGGACTTCCATGATGAAAACCTCAACCGTATGGTTTTCTTCTGTCAAGGAGCTTTAGAAACCGTTATCAAATTTGGATGGCCACCAAAGTATATTCAGTGTCATGGCTGGATGACAAGTGTAATTCCTGCTTTGCTTAAAACCCAATATGCTGACAACCCTGTCTTTGCTGATGCTCAGTTAATGTACACTGCGTATCCCAATGAAATGGTTGGATCCATTGCCGAAGACTTTGCCGATCAGTTTTTAGAAGATACTGCCCTTACCGAAGAAAACCTAGCCCCTTATGGCTCGGGATCAGAGGAAGATTTACACAAGGGAGCGATTTTTTATGCTGACCATATCGCGCTGACCAAAGGGGTGGATGAATCAGTAATAAAAGCTTCTAAGGATTCCAAAAAAACCTTGGTAGAGATCGAACAAGCAGAAGAAGCAGAAGAAGTTTTTGCCCAATTTTATGTTTCTCGAGAGGAAGAAAATGCATAAACTGTATAGGTGCTTCACTTACTTTGGTCTTCTTCTAAGCATGCTACTTATCACAGGGTGTGAGAAGGATATTATTCTTGGTCCAAATAGTCCATTTTATCCAAATAATACGCTAGAACTGTCGTCTGATACTGGCCAAGTAATGATTGAGTCGATTAATACTACGCCAGATTCTGCATTTAATGGAAAGAATATTGGCGTTTCTTCGATTGGTTCATTCTATGATCAACGTTTCGGTGGACAACGCAATAGCATTTACAGTCAACTTCTGCCTGAAATATACAATGTTGCCCCAGGCACAAACGCCTTTGTTGACTCCTGCATTTTGTTTATTAAGCTGAGTGAACTTTATGGACCCTGGACGACTCCTCAGGATTTCTATGTATATGAAGTATCCGAAGAAATTATCTCCACGGAATCTTATTCGACATCCTCTTCATTGACCACTAACTCATCTCCAATTGGACAAGCCTTGCAATACACCCCAAGCTTAACCGATAGTTTTTTAATTGATGACGCCTTCAAGCAAGGATTTTTACGTATCGCGTTAAATGCAAGCTTTGCGGACAATCTTGTGGCCAATATGGGAACAGATGCCTTTTCAGGAACTTCAAACTTTTGGAGCTTTTTTAAAGGCCTTTACATCCTTACTGACTCTACAGCACCCTATGGCGATGGTCTTGCCGTAGTCGATTTATTGAACTCAGGAAGTCAGATGACACTGTACTACAGCAACGAGGATACAACCGGTTTGTCCCTTGATTTTTCATTTGATGGGGGAGGATTAAATACTCGTATAAATCGCTATGTAAACGTAGCTATTGGTAGTGATGTTGAGACAGCTCTGAATGATAACAATACACCTGACAGCGTATTGTATTTAGCACCGTTCTCAACTGCTCAAAGCATCATAAGCATTAAAGGTCTTGATACGCTTGCCAATCTAATCATAAACAAAGCAGAGATTGAATTCGACCAATTTGATCAAGATGCCCAGGATGCCTTAGACTATGGGCCTCCAGAAAATCTGTTTCTATACTTTACCAAAGACTCAAGCGATTTATTTTTTCTTCCGGACTACTCGTCAACAAATAACACATCTTTTGGAGGAAGAAAAACTGAAGTAGCTGAAAATGGTGTAACCTTAAATCGCTACACTTTCAATATCACCAATTACTTGCGTAATCAAATACAGGACACTACTTATAGCGCAGGACTAGTACTGACCACATTGAGCAATCACCTTCCAGGACAAATCGCTATCGGTGGTGGAAATAATACCTCCCAGCCGATAAAAATTCGTGTAATTTATACCGAAACTGAGTAGCATGTGTGGAATTGTGGCATACATCGGGCCGAACGAAGCTTACCCCGTCGTCATAAATGGATTAAAACGCCTTGAATATAGAGGCTATGATAGTGCGGGTGTAGCCATATTCAAAAGCAAGATTCTGACTGTCAAAGAGAAAGGCAAGGTTGCTGAACTTGAAGCGCTTTGCGCCCAAACCAATGTATCCGGTAACCTAGGTATTGGCCATACGCGCTGGGCAACACATGGTGAACCTAATCAAGTTAATGCCCACCCACACACCTCCCATAATGGAAAGTTTACCCTTGTACATAATGGGATTATTGAGAATTTTAGCACATTACGTGATAGACTATCACAAAGAGGCTATTCTTTTAAAAGCGCAACGGATTCCGAAGTCCTAGTTACGCTTATTGAAGACATCGCTGATAACGGAAAGCTAGACTTTGCTGACGCTGTACGCGCTGCCCTTGCTGAAGTTATTGGAGCCTATGCCATTGTGGTCATATCGAAAGACCATCCAGAATCCATCGTTGCAGCAAGAAAGGGATCGCCTTTAGTTGTTGGTATTGGAAAGGAACGAGGAGAATTCATCTTTGCATCTGATGCCACACCTATCGTTGAGTATACCAATCGGGTAATCTACTTAAATGATGGAGAAGTTGCGGAGGTTAATCGAGAAGAGCTTGTCATTACCACCGTGGATAATGTCGTTCAAACGCCATATATCCAAGAACTGAAAATGGAGCTAGAGCAGCTTGAAAAAGGAGGATTTAAGCATTTTATGCTAAAGGAAATTTTCGAACAACCCAAGTCGATTTTTGATTCATTTAGAGGACGTTTTGATGCGAAAAACGGAGAGTTTATGATGCGAAGCATTAAAGAATATAAGGATAAACTCGAAGGCATTAACCGTCTTACTATCGTAGGCTGCGGAACAAGTTGGCATGCTGGATTGGTAGCGGAGTACCTCTTTGAAGATCTGGCACGAATCCCTGTAGAAGTAGAATATGCTTCAGAATTTAGATACCGTAATCCTGTAATTTATTCTGATGATTTAGTATTGGCCATCTCTCAAAGTGGCGAGACAGCAGATACGTTAGCTGCGATGGAACTCGCCAAAAATAAGGGAGCCACCGTGTTTGGAATTTGTAATGTTGTGGGTAGTAGTATACCACGTATGAGTCATGCAGGAGCCTACACGCATGCAGGTCCAGAAATAGGAGTAGCCTCTACTAAAGCATTTACCGCTCAAGTCACGGTACTAACGCTAATGGCGCTTGCGCTTGCTAATTTGAGGGATCAGATGAGTCAAGATGAAGTCCGCGAGATCCTAACTGCTCTCGAAGCTATACCCGCAAAAATTGAGGAATGTCTTGAGCTTGATGCACAAATACAAGAAATTGCTAAGGAATACCACATGGCTAAAAACTTCCTTTATTTAGGAAGAGGATATAACTTCCCTGTGGCCCTTGAAGGCGCCTTAAAGCTCAAGGAGATCAGCTACATTCATGCCGAAGGGTATCCCGCGGCTGAAATGAAACACGGACCTATTGCGCTTATCGATGAAGAAATGCCCGTTGTCTTTGTGGCGACAAAAGGAGCGAACTATGAGAAGGTGGTGAGCAATGTTCAAGAAGTAAAGGCGCGTAAAGGAAAAATCATCGCTCTAACGAGTCATAATGATCCTCATCTTGAAGCATCCGTTGATCACATCATTCGAGTACCAGAGACTTTGGAGTGCTTGAGTCCGCTTCTCAATACCATTCCACTCCAACTGCTGAGTTACCATATTGCCGTATTGCGGGAATGCAATGTGGATCAACCAAGAAACTTAGCAAAGAGCGTTACAGTGGAATAGCAGAAATAACCGACTAGTAAGATTAACCCACCACTGTGGAGTAGTTCCAAACCTAAAAAGCTCAGATATAAAGGTTTGGCAAAGAAGGGAAAGCCCATATTAAGTTTAAAGTCGACGCGAATCAACTAACCAATACCTTAACCTATCTTAAAAAAGTACTCATTGAACATTAAGGCCCTGCTGCTGAACCAAAAAATCAAAGGAGTGATCCGAAAGACTTTTGTTATTGACATACGCATTCCAAGCGCCATGACCATAGCCCTCTAGATGAAGTAGTTCTGCATAAATTCCAAGCGTTGCATAGATACTTAACAGATCCAAGGAGTTTGAAAATTCTGTATAAGGGTTATCATCCATCGTTCCATGAGCCATAAAAAGCTTAGGGTCATTGCTATCAAAACGTTGTTCGCCATAAATCTGCTCAAACAGATCAAGCTTTATCGAAGACCCCCAGTAACTGATAATTGAGTTTACCCTGTAGGACTCATTCAAATTTGTCGTTGACAATGTGGGGTCCTCCTCAGCACTTAACTCTTTAGAGAAGTCATCTAAGTTTGACACCCCAAGGGCGAGGGCTGTGATTGCCCCAGCAGAGCTTCCTCCAACAGTGATATAGTTTTTATCTATTGAGAATTGCTCCGCGTTTGCCATTATCCATCGCATGGCAGCCTTGGCATCACGTTGAGCCATATACATCGCAACAAACTGAGCGCTTCGATTTGCCTCTAGATTTTGAAGTGCCGCAGTAATCCACTCTTGCGGGGCTAATTTTGACAAATCTTGACCAATATGTGCCGTCGTTCTGTAATCTATTGAGAGAAAAATCCATCCTCGTGAAGCAAAGTACTCTCCCATTGCCTCTATGTTTTCATTAGATTTTGATCCTCCGACAAATCCTCCTCCATGCATAAACATATATACCGGACGTGGTGAAGTAATATCCATTGGTCGGTAGATATCGAGCATAAGTGCTGTTTCCACTGTCGAATCCAATTCATCATTGTGGCCGTAGCCGTAGCCATAAACCACATCCTTAACTTTTTCAACTTCATACGTTGCTTGACGCTGGACTGTGGGCACAAAAGGTGAGGGATCACTTATCGTGTCATCCGTTGCACAAGACGCCAATAAAAATTGCACAGTAAATAAAACTCCTATCATAAGTCGACTTAAATAGACAGAGTAAAATGATTTGTTATATATAGAAATCAACGACATAGAAGGTCTTTTAGTCTTATACGCCATAAGAGAAACAAAGGTTTCCATTCAGTACACCCACTTATACACATTAGCTTATACCTAGTGGCCAACAATATTCTAAACAATCACCATGTACATGTCCTTAAACTAAATTTGATTTAAGCTTTGGGTAAAACAAAGACAAGTGTCGAATAAATTTCTTTCTTCTTCGTTAGATTTATACCATGCAAAAACAATCCCTTTCTATGGTACCTGGATTTTTGAAAATAGTTGGAATGTTTATGCTTCTCGCTGTTCAGATACAAGGAGCAACCCTTCTTATTCCAATGGATGAAGATCAGAATGACCACCTAAAAGCCTATGGAATAACTTACTGGGCGTTAGCGCAAGGATATACAGGGGATTGGTTGCTCAACTATCGTGGAGGAAGTTTCGCATTTCCTGACAATCAATCCTTACAGCTTGAATGCCGTATTCGGGGAGTTGATTTCGAAGTGGTCTCAACAGCTAGTTATGATAACATCCTGCGAGAAATCGCCAGCCCTTCTGTAAATGCAGAAAAAGTCAAACTTGAAAAAGCACCTAAAGTGGCGGTGTATTCTCCGAAGTCTAAAAAGCCTTGGGATGATGCTGTCACCCTAGTTCTTGCCTACGCCGAAATACCCTATGATGTGCTATATGACGATGAGATTTTAGATGAACGCCTGCTTCTCTATGATTGGCTACACCTTCACCACGAGGACTTTACAGGGCAGTATGGTCGGTTTTATGCGTCGTATAGAAATCAAGCGTGGTATAAAGAAGAAGTGGCTGAAATGGAAGCCACAGCCCATAAACATGGCCATGGTAAAGTATCTCAGCTCAAGCTTGCCGTAGTGAAGAAAATTTCTGCCTTTATGGCTGGAGGAGGATATATGTTTGCTATGTGTTCAGCAACCGACAGTTATGACATTGCCTTGGCCGCACAAAACACGGATATCTGTGAATCCATGTTTGATGGCGACCCCATGGCTCCCAACGCACAAAGCCAACTTGATTTTTCCAAGACACTAGCCTTTAAAGATTTTAATCTTCGCACCAATCCTATGGAGTACGAGTATTCTGACATTGACGCCAACTTCCAACGTCAAGTTCCCCAGGAGATCGATTACTTTTCATTATTTAATTTTTCAGCTAAATGGGATCCCATTCCTACAATGCTTACCCAATGTCATACGCGCATTGTAAAAGGCTTTATGGGGCAGACAACAGCCTTTCGAAAATCCAGACTAAAATCCAATGTCACCATTCTTGCTGAGAACGACGCCTTTGGGGAGGCTCGCTATATTCATGGCAAGTTTGGCTTAGGGATGTGGACATGGTATGGGGGCCACGATCCAGAAGACTATCGACACTATGTTGGAGATCCCGTGACTGAACTAAAAAATCACCCAAATTCGCCAGGGTACCGTCTGATTCTTAACAATGTACTTTTCCCTGCTGCAGAGAAAAAGGAGCAGAAGACGTAAATGACGATTTTGGGAAATCTCTGATTTACTCAAAGAACCGCCAAACGAGCCCACCCGTGTAATTTCTAGGTCGAGCAGGATGCTGAGCAATGCCATAGTATCCTGTGGGCCCTAAATACTGATTGAGGTATTGCGCCCTTACAAAGACCCTCATGTGGCTTATTTTAATTCCAAGAAACGCTTCAATGCGTGGGACCATGGCCCTCGCCGACTCATCTACGGGTAATCCAAAACGGGATAAATAAGAATCATAGGTCATTCGGGGGAAGGCTGTATTCCAGGTTACCTGTGCTCCTAAGTTTACAATAAGCCTAGATTGGAAAAGCTTTTGCTCGGTATAAATTCTATGCCGAGTATAAAAAGCTGGCATGATAAAAACATCTTCTGACGTCATCTGTGCACCTAGTAAAGCATCCCAATTTAACCAACCCTTAAATGCACTTAAGCTGTAGGAAAGGCTTCCGGCAAAACGATGAACGGAACCATTAAACTGAAAGGTAAGTCGGTTGCTATCTACCAAAACAGGGTTCTGATCAAGAATATAATGCCCAGATAAGACTAAGTTACCGAGAAGACCATAGGTAAGTCTACCCTCAAAGGTCATGGGCCTGGAATTCACTTGGAAACCACCCGTATATCGCAGGTCCGCAAGACGGTCAACTGGATTCATGACGCTGCGAAGAAAAGAAGTCTCAATGTTTACAAAGCCCGAAGACATTTCAAGATGGAGTGCTGACACAAGATGCTGACTACCTCTCTGATAGCCTGAAAAAATGAGGTGTGCCTTGTTCTCCCAATACCAATTATCTCCTTTATGCACGTATCGAATTTGGGCAAAGCTTTCATGAAACTTTTGATCTATTCCTTGTAAACTCCATGGGATGTATCGATGACCTGCCTCAACATCAAAAAGCCCCTTATTTTTCAAATAACGACGCCAAAAGAAACTATTCTCCAATACTTTGGACTGATAACTCAAACGAAAGGTGTCTGAATCAAGCCAAACATAGCTTGAATAATACAGAGAGTCATCCCCATTTTGCGGATCTTCAAAGAGATTTGACCAAGTAGAAAAGGCAAGTTTATGTCCTAACAGACTTTGTACTTGAAAATTGGAGACCTGAAGCGAGTCATTAATCTGTCTCATTGTTTTCAATCCAAAGTTTAGATGACTTTCTAAACAAATACTAAAACCACGATCACTTTGAATAGCATCATCAAGTACAGGAGTATACAAACTAGGTGAGCTTAGCCTTAAGCTGTCATTACCTATAAAGTCCTCTTGAATTCCTCCATTCGCTTTTCTGCGAAGTCTATGGAAGTTCATCATGAGGTTTCCCGAATAGCGACCGCTATTTGAGGCCCAACGATTATAAAGAGAAAAGGCAGCATTGCGCGTCTCTTCTTCAGGGTAATATCCTATGGATGACATACGGTAGAATGAAAGACCATAGTCCAAGCCTAGATTAACCCGTTGGCTGTGTTGTGCACTGAATACATTTTGACGCTCCGCACCAATCGAATAGGCAATCTGTGAGAGCGGCTTTTTTGTTTTGTACCACTGAATAGAATCTAATGGCATTCTGTAGGCTGATAGGCCATGGGCATGACTACGCCATTGTAAATTTTGCATGGTGGGCTGAACCTGCATACGTAAATCATGCAGCGGACTTCCTGTATTTCCCAAGTCGATTTTGAGGCTGTTAAAAGCCGAAGAAAAGTCAAAATTGTAAATACTCGATAAAGAGGAATCTATAGAAAGGACTTTCCAAGGCTCAGTACTGTAAAAAAAACTATCCGTCTCTAAACCTGCCTCACGCTGACCATACGAAGTGCTGCAACATACTATGCTTATAAAAAGCAATAATCTATTGCAATACCCTTTAACCATGAGCACGGATCAAACCACGAAAGAGCGTTTCTACCCGATACCCAGCTTCTTGGGCTGCTTTCAAAACATATTCATGATCAACGTGCTCAACATTTTCTGGAGGATATCCGATATCTGTAATAACAGATAAGCCAAAAACCCGTATACCACCATGTCTAGCAACGACAACTTCAGGCACAGTAGACATACCCACGGCGTCACCGCCCAATCGATAAATCATTCGATATTCTGCGGGCGTTTCGAAAGTTGGTCCCGATAACCCATAATAGACTCCTTCCTTTACATCGATCGTTTCTTCCTTAGCAATACCTTGTACGGTATTGATGTATTCCCTATCATAAGGTTCGATCATTTCCGGAAATCGAGGTCCAATTCGGTCGTCATTGATTCCTCGCAAAGGGCTTTCGGGTGTGGCATTGATATGATCATTGATGATCATTAAGTCTCCCACCCGCATTCCTTCCTGAACACCGCCCGCGGCATTAGAAACGGCAACAGAATGGCATCCAAGTGCTTTCATTACCCGCACCGGATAGGTAACCTCTTTCATAGAATGCCCCTCATAATAGTGCAGTCGCCCTGCCATTAAGACCACATCTACTCCTTCGAGTTGGCCAAAAATTAGAGCGCCTTGGTGTCCCTTCACCGAAGAGCTTTTAAAGTGCGGGATGTCTTTATACTCAATGCGTTGGGCATTTTCGATTAAGCGAACCAGCCCACCAAGTCCACTGCCCAGAATAATGCCCCATTTCGGCTTTATCGCAATATTCTTTTCTAGCCATTGTCTTGTTTCTTCAATCTGAGTGTACAAATCCATAGTTTAAAAATACGCTTTGAAAGCCTTACTAGCTACCCTGAGGTCAATGAATTTCTAAGAGTCGGGTGATGGCGGTTCTGGGAAAGCATCCATCGCTTGCTGCACAGCATAATCAGCATAATGATCTACCAAGTCGAGAAGCAAGGGGCCACCTAGTGTAATATCTCGAACTTCAATGGGGTGGACAACAAGACGTATACCTTTCCTCTCAAATAGATGAATGTGAGGCTTAAGGCGCATCAAATCCTTTTCTGTTGTATGAATCTCATTAATATCAAGATTACTTTCCGTTTCAAGATGACGGATTGTTGATAGAATGGACTCAATATCATAGGCTGTAAAAGCATGGTGATCTTGGTAGCCTCGGCATATGACCGAATCATTCATCATTCGTATATACTCGAAGAAATCGTTGTTGTCCGCAAGCCCCGCGATTGCCAACAAAGGCTTTTCATACTCAGAAATTCTCACTGCAATACCAGATGTCACGCCATAAGGGGACTTATTGTCTGTGGTTGTAAAACAGACGTGTTGATAGGACAATGGACGCAGTCGATCACGAATGATTGCCTGCTCATCCAATGTTAAGTTCTCGGGACACTTAGTTACCACCATAATATCCGCTCTGTGGTATCCACTTCGAAACTCTCTCAACCCTCCGTAGGGCAACAAAAAATCATCACAAAAAAGCAAATCAAATCGAGTCAGTAAGATCTGAAGCCCAGGTTTTATACTCCTATGCTGAAAAGCATCATCCAATAGGGTTACTTGGTGGGCTGGTCTGCCATGATATACATCGGGAATGGCTTGACTTCTGCTTTCGGAAACCACCACCCTACTTTGTGGGAATCTGTGTTTAGCTAAGAGGGCCTCATCGCCGCAATTATCTGCATTGGATTGCATACTTACCTCTCGATAGCCTGTACTCTTTCTACCGTAACCTCGGCTTAAATACGCAGTAGGGAGGCCACGTTGTGAAAGGTGATGCAATAGGTAATAGGTATGAGGAGTTTTGCCACTTCCACCTGCTGTCAAATTACCCACTCCAATGATAGGTATTTCATAATCCATTATTGTATTGATTCCCCACCGAAAGGCTAAATCGCGAAGGGCAACACCCATCGCATAAAAAAGCGATAAGGGGAGTAAGAGAAGATTACGTGAATGACGCTTATGGTTTATGGATTGAATAATATCCGCCTTTATGGAAAGATACAATTCTCGCGGTTTCCAATTCCAATAAGGTTTCACACACAGGAAAACTTGCACCAAACGTGTTGACCATCGCTTCTAAACTTACCTTACCACATTGCGCTACATGGTCCAATACCGCTTGGGCCTCAACACTTAAGTCAGTGCTTTCGTCGGTGACACCATATTGTATACACGATACATAAGACGACCAAAATGTTAGAGGATCTTCGATTAGTTGAGCCATGTTTTGAGCAATCAAATGATTGCATCCTAGACTGCTTTTATCACTGCATCGACCTGGCACGGCGAAAACATCACGATTTTCTTCATAAGCTCTTCTTGCCGTAATCAGCGCTCCCCCTTTTAGAGCACTTTCAACGACAATTGTTAATCTAGACATTCCACCAATCACTCGATTTCTTTGAGCGAAGTGGTAGGGACGCGAAATCACATCAGGTAAAAACTCCGTAACAAGAAGCCCTCCTTTATCGACGATTTTATCCGCCAATTCAAAGTGCTCGGGAGGATAGATATGCTGAGGCGGGTTCCCTAATATGGCAAGGGTGCAAAGACCTTTAGAAAGAGCCGTTTTGTGCGCCTGGGCATCAATGCCGCGAGCAAGACCACTAACGATACTCAATCTATTCTTGCGACCTGATGCAGCAATTGATTGGACAAGATCTGCACAAACCAATAGCCCCTCTTCTGATGGCTTCCGCGTGCCTACAAGGGCAATATGCTTTCGTAAAAGATGTGAACGATTACCCTTAACAAACAAAAACAACGGGGCATCGACCAAATGACGTAAGTACGGAGGATAATCCATATCATCAATCAACACAACTTGCCATGTATGGCGATAAATAATATCCAGTTGACGACTGGCATAGCCTTGGCGTTCAAGCATAACAAGCCGATTACGCCAAGCATTACATTGTTTGAGTTGAATTTTTTGAAAATCAACATCTTCCCAATGTTGTAAAGGACCTAAAAGCTCCCAAAGTCGTCGCGCGTAGACCAGACCGATACCTTCGACCGCATGTAGTTCGATGGCCCGCTGAATTCTACACAATCTGTTTTCTGGTGAATCTGGCATTGTTTACCTTGTGATGGATTACTAAGAGTCAATTAATATGCGCTGTTTACATAAATACTTCCTTCTTGCCCTTATATTTTTCGCCGCTGAGTATTCAGTTGGTCAGGATTATAATCCGAATGCTGGACCTAACTCATTTTCCATTGAATCAAACCCAAACTATTGGAAAAACAAATCCATAAAACCAGGGTATTGGCAACAAGATGTGCATTATACCATGACAGCTCGCATTGACGAAAAGCGTTACTTCATTCAGGCTAACACCGAGTTGGTCTATACCAATAACTCCCCGGACACGCTTGAACAGGTAGCATTTCATTTATACCAAAATGCCTTTCAGCCCGGAGCATATTATGATAATCTTCAAAAAAACAATGGTGTTGACCCCATATACAGCGACTATGAGGAAATGCGGCTTGGGACGGTTGTAAGCAATCTTAGGGTCAATGGGGATGTAGTAGATACTTCCATGGACAACACCATTTTGTTTGTCTACCTCAATGAGCCATTGCTTCCCAATGAAGGAATTACCCTGAATTTTGATTTTCAAACCTTCTACGGTTTTGGCAGCAGTCGTCGTCGAATGAAACTGTTTAACTCATACGGAGTCATTCAATTTAATGGAGCACACTGGTATCCAAGAATGGCTGTATATGATGAAAAGTTTGGATGGAATGTCGACCAGCACCTAAGCCGAGAATTTTATGGGGACTTTGGAACTTTTGATGTTACCTTGGATTTTCCCTCTAACTATATCGTTGGAGCAACCGGTTTTTTACAAAACCGCGATGAAGTCTTACCTGCAGAACTCAGAGCAAAACTTGATATTGAAAACTTCAAGGACAAGCCATGGGGCGAAGCTCCTTCGATCATTATCCCTTACGTTGAGGGCGAGCGCAAGCAATGGCACTACTATGCCGAAAATGTGCATGATTTTGCCTTCACTGCGAACCCCCACTATCGAATAGGAGAGTCGGATTGGCAAGGAATAAAAACCTATGCCCTTTGCCAAGAACCCCACAGTAGTCGATGGCAAAATGCAGCGGAATACACTTCAGCCATCATTCAAGTGTTCTCTGAAGACATTGGCATGTATGGTTATCCAAAGATGATTGTAGCTGATGCGCGCGATGGCATGGAGTACCCTATGCTCACCTTGGATGGTGACAAAGACCCTGGATACCGAGACCTCCTAGTTCATGAAGTGGGGCATAATTGGTTCTATGGAATGGTCGCCAACAATGAAACCTACCGGGCCATGATGGATGAAGGATTTACACAATTTTTAACGGCTTGGGGTCTTGAAGCCATCGACGGGGTTAATTATGTGAGAAATGCACCCGCCACACCATATCTTCGAAAATTTAGGGAGTCTGTAGAAGCCCGTGAAGGGGAAGTATACATTGGATATATGATGGATGCCACCCTAGGGCAAGACCCTCAACTCAACACGCATAGTGATGCATTTGATGGGGCATTACGTCATGGCGGTGGCTACGGTCATGTCTACTACAAGACAGCGGTTATGCTCTATAACTTGCAATACGTCCTAGGTGATTCAATGTTTTTGGCCGCGATGCAGCATTATTTTGACCAATGGTCCTATGCCCATCCATATCCAGAAGATTTCAGACACTCTATCATTGACTTCACTGGAGTTGATTTAAACTGGTTTTTTGATCAATGGATTGAAACAAACAAGAGCATCGATTACAGCATTTCATCTAAAAAAGAATCCGAGGACAACTCCTATACCATTACTGTAGAGCGTCATGGTAGAATGCAAATGCCCATCGATCTTCAACTTGAGGACAAATCGGGTGCCACTTATGATTTTCACATTCCTAACCAATATTTTGAAAAATCAACGGAAGCCAACATACTTCCCAAGTGGACGGGATGGGATAAGCTCCATCCAACTTACAGTTTTACCGTTGAACTTGAAGATAAACTCGCCAATGCAATTATTGATACAACGGACCGCTTAGCCGACATCAATGCGTTTGACAATCGCCTTAAAGGAAATACAATTTGGCGCTTCAACAGCCATGTTTACAATTATCCAAGCCGGAAGCACTACATTATGCAATGGCGCCCCGATCTATGGTGGAATGGTGTGGATGGGCTAAAAATCGGGCTTCATTTAGAAGGAGATTATATGCGCCGTAAGCGATTTTTTGATTTCACTGTTTGGGGAAATCTATCTTGGCCGACCATAAAACGATCCTATCCGGGAGCCCAAGCATTCTTAAATAGTAGAAGACCATATCAAGGCATAAACTACAGAATCTCCTACGCGACGCCAGTTTATGAATTTATGGAAGGTGCCACCGCCTATGTTAAGTCAAAATATCTGGATGGTCTAGTTGACCAACGTCTTGGCCTTCAAAAAGAGCTTCATGGAAAAGGAACGCTCAGGTTTGAAGGCTTTGCAATGATTAGACCCAATGAAATAGACTTGTCCTACCTTCAAAACCCCGGGCAAGGTGCTTGGTGGGTCAGCGGCGCCTGGAATGCTGGTCTTAACCTACAATACACCTCTGAAGACTTCCGCAAAGCACGACCAGGAAAAAGTCAACTCAAGCTTTCAGGAAGAGTATCGATGACTCCTGACTGGAATTATCAATACCTCGAAGCAACCTTTACCGATCATATGAAAATGGGGAAATTTGACTGGAAGAATCGTTTTTACAGTCGGTTTGGTTTTGGGAAAACACCGCCAGAGAGTGCAGTGTACTTAGCCGGTGGAAATCCTGAATCCATGATGGATAACAAGTTTGTGCGCAGTATTGGGTTCTATCCTCAACAGGAAATTGGTCCTTATCAAAATAATGCCACCACAGGCTTTCATTATGCAGGAGGCATGAATATTCGAGGATATGCAGGTCGCTTAGTAACTGATGAAAACGGACAACGTGTAGTCTCTGGACGGTCAGGTGCAAGTCTTACATCAGAATTAAGCTTTGATCGTTTGATAAGTATAAAAAATAGCAAACTGCGAAGAAACTACGATGCCAATGTATACCTCTTTGCTGATGCTGGGTTAATCAATAGTGACCCATCTTCTCGAGACAGAAACTGGTCTAAAATCTATGCTGATGCTGGCTTAGGTCTTTCCCTGACATGGAAGCGCTTCTTCAAACTTTACAACCTTAAGCCCTTTACCTTTCGCCTAGATTGTCCCTTTTGGGTTTCCGATCCGGGCACTGGAAATCAAAACCTCTACCCACGCTTGGTCTTTGGATTTAATCAAGCATTTTAATCTGGACTATTTTCCTGTATGAAACAATATTATTTTTTTCTATTCACCCTCTATGTTTTCAGTGCTTCGATCTTCGAAGTCAAGGCACAAAATGAAAAAGGGAATGCTGATGCCCGAATAGCCATGATTGGATGTCATAATCAACATGCTCAAGCTCCTGCTATACCCTATATCGCTGAAGTTCTTCAACCAGATATTACCGTATGGATTGGAGATAATGTTTATGCTGATACGAAGGACGACCCTCAGCACATTATCGACCAATTGGAAGTTCTACGAGAAAAAGAAGGGTTTGCTGCCTTAAAAGATATATCCTCATTTGTTGTCACATGGGATGACCATGATTACGGACTTAACAATGCGGGAAAAGAATACATTTTAAAAGAAAAATCAAAGGATATTCATCGGACTTTTTGGGAATTGGAAGCCGAAATCCCCAGCTCACAAGATGGAGTCTATTATGCTAAACAATTCACCTTTAATGGAAAAACTATACAATTTATTCAGTTAGATGGTCGCTTTAACCGAGATAAACCAGGAAGAAAAGCTGACGCCTTAGGTGAAAATCAATGGGATTTTTTAGCGCAAGCCCTGCAACAAGATGATGTTGACTTACATTTTATATCCTGTGGTTATCAAATTCTCATCAACCGACCAATGCGATGGGAAGCAATGGTCAGGCTAGGAAAAAGTCGAAAACGTCTTATGAAATTAATCGAAGGACAAAATGTTCCGGTACTTTTTCTGACGGGTGACCAGCATTATGTCGAGGTCTTAAAAAGTCCGAGAAACGTCCCATATAAGACATACGAGATCATGGCGGCAGGTATTAACAAAAATGAACGCCCAGGAAGAGCCCCTAATCGCGTGGAAGGGCCTGACGTCACATTACACAATGCTCCCATACTTGATGTGTTCTTTGATGAAGAGAATCCCTACATCGAGGTGAAAAACTTTAATGTCGAGACTGGTGAAATCTCGATGTTTTATAGAATAAATCTAAATTCTATCGGAAAACAACCCTAGCCACACCCAACTTGACGCAATACTTCATCATAGGATTTCCCTGAATATAGTCAGCTACTTTCGAGACATTGTTCACCTAAAAATTTTATGTTATGAATCGATTACGCAATCAAGTTCAAGTTATAGGTAGGCTTGGGAATACACCTGAGTTTAAAGAGTTTGAAGGCAATAAAAAACTCATCCGCTTCCGCCTCGCTGTACACGAATTTTTCACGGACGCAAAAGGAGAAAGACAGGAGCGCACACAATGGCATACACTAATTGCTTGGGGAAAGACAGCGAGCAGTTTATTTGAATATGTCAATAAGGGTGATCAGATAGCCATTCTTGGAAAGCTCGTTCAAAGCACATTTAAAGACAAGGATGACAAGACGCGAACTTCTACAGAGATACAAATAGAGGATTGGCTTCTTGTGCAACGCGTTTCTGTGCCGGCTGCCTAGCAGCCCTCGACGATGACTACGAATTCTCCTTTGAGGGTATCACGGCCTTGAAAGACGGAGATGACTTCCTCCGCTGTACCGCGCTGAGTTTCTTCGTACATCTTGGTGAGTTCTCGGCTCACCGAGATGCGTCGTGTAGGACCAAATGTTTCAATAAATTGACTTAAGGTCTTTAACAAACGATGAGGTGACTCGTAAAAAATCATGGTCCGATATTCAGACTTTAGTTGCTCTAATCTGGTTTTGCGTCCTTTCTTAACTGGCAGAAAGCCTTCAAAGACAAATTGATGCATTGGAAGACCCGATAACATAAGTGCTGGCACAAAAGCCGTGGGGCCAGGCAAGGCCTCTATCCGAAATCCCTTGTCAATACATGCCCGACTTAGATAAAATCCTGGGTCGCTGATACATGGACTCCCTCCGTCAGAAACCAGTGCGCAAGTGTTTCCTTGATCCAATAAATCTAAAATGCCTTTTGTAGACGCCTGCTCGTTAAATTTATGGTGGGAATACACCTTTTTCTGTATGACCAAATGCTTCAACAATTTGCCTGTTTGCCGAGTGTCCTCTGCAAGTATGAAGTCAACCGACTTCAGCACATCTATAGCCCTCAAGGTAATATCACCGAGATTTCCTATTGGAGTAGGGACAAGATATAGGCTAGTCTTTAGTGACTTCATAAGAATAGCGTTCCATTATAGGGTTGACCAATAGCTTTTCACAAGCTTCTTTAGCCAAAGCATCCGCCTCTTGCATGGAATCAGCCTTGATGGTTAACACAATATGCTTACCCACGCGCACATCCTCGATGGCAGTAATGTTTAAATTGGACAGCCCTAATAAAACGGCTTTCCCTTGGGGGTCAAGCAACTCTGGGTGCGGCAGGATTTCAACATGTGCAGTGAAGGTCATGATTTATCTTTTAATCGATGAAAAGTAGTTAAACTCAAAAGTAAATATACCAAGAGTCCAAGGGGTATAAGCAATGAAGTTTCGAACAGCAGCTGTAGACCAATCCCAAGAACTAAACCAAATCCAGCAAACATCAAAATAGGCCTTGGAACGTACTGAAATCCTTTAGTTTTAAGTAAAGGAAGTGGAGCATTCATTAGAAAGGCTAGCAGACCTGCTAAAAGAGGATAACAAAATAAAGGCAATGGCTTTAGTCCTATTCCAACCCACCCCACTAAGAGAGCAGCCAATGGGCTCGATAGGCCCTGAAAAAAGATGGTTTTACTTTCTGCAACATTGAATCGAGCAAGGCGCAGAATAACACCCAACAGATATACGATACATCCGAGGGGAAGCACTGTATTCTCCGCTTCACAAAGAGAGAATAAAAAATAAGCGGGCAAAGCGCCAAAGCTAATCACATCAGCTAAAGAATCCAACTGTTTTCCTACGTCACTTTCTGCCTTTAAATAACGCGCTAACAAACCATCAAAACCGTCAAAAACATAACAAAGTCCCCAAAAAAACATGGCTTTATCTATCCCACCTTGACTCAAGAAAAAGATAGCTGCCATACCCGAAAAGGCATTAAGCAGTGTACATGCATTAGGAATGTGATGACGTAGATTCATTACTGGATACGCTCAAAAATAAACTTACCCATATTCTGCACAAGGGAATCTCCAGGCTGAATCAAAGGCCCAGAAGTTATTGGATAAACTGCAAAAACCGAATCCGTAGGCATATTTGGCGAAGTAAAGTCAATTCCTGCATCACTTCCTCCATCAAGACTAATTGCATCAATAGTAACCTTATCATACCATCGACCATCCTGCGCATCAAAGAGCACAGCTCGCCCAGCGACAAACCAATCGGGACTTGGGGCAATCATCGACAGCACAGTTACTGCATGCCTTGTTGACGTTACTCCAATGGAAAGCTCACCTTGTCCTGGACTTTGGACATCAGGTCCTACACGTGCATCCAAGGCCTGTCCTGTATTAATAGAATATGAAAACTCATCTATAATGCTATCTGTCTGTCCTGTTTCGGCTAGAATACGAAGACCCGAAGATGCAGGGTATCCTGAGAAAAAAACATAAAAATTTGGATTATGTGATAAAGCCACTAAAGGGCTAAAATGAGCATTTGAGGGGTAGGCGTTGGGATGCGTGGAGTCAGACCAAGTGGCTTCAAAGCGCACATTATAGACCACATCAAACTTAGAAAGGCCGTCATCCGTTTGGCATCCTTGAAGACAGACCAGAAGAAGCGTAAAGAAAAGCAGTATACGTTGCATACTACAAAAGTAACTATCCCGCATCAACATTGATTTTTAATCGAACACTCCGAATGGTGTGTTCTGCCTTTCGGTGGTCCTCTAACTCCCTAACGGCATTCCTCCATTGCTTTGCTGCAGATGAATTACGCGAAGTCTTTAGGATAACCTCACGTCGATAGGTATTGCGCACCCGTTCAACAGGGGGCAAAGAAGGACCAATAACAGACTCATCACCTAAACGATGCCTCATACCTGTTGCAAAATATCGAGCGGCAGCAGCTGTCTTTTGTACATCCTTATGAGAAAACTCAAAAACGATAAACTGAAAAGAAGGCGGATAATTATAATGCTCCCGTACTACTTGCTCATGTTCAATAAAGGCTTCCCAAGAATCCTCAGTTAGTGCCTTAAGCACTGGATGGTTCACGTGCCGTGACTGAATCAAGACTTGCCCTGCCTTATGGCCTCTTCCTGCGCGACCTGCTAATTGCTTTAGCGTATTGTAACAGCGTTCATTGTTTCTGAATGTTGGGAAATGTAACATTTCATCAGCGTCGAGCACTCCAACTAATGTAACCCTTTGAAAGTCTAACCCTTTACCTATTAGCTGTGTGCCGATTAAGATGTCGTACTTATAATTCTCGATTCCATTTAACATAGCCTCATAGCGCTTACGCGAAGCAGTAGTATCTCTATCCATCCGAAGAATTCTCGCCTGCGGGAAGAGGGATTCAATTTCTTCCTCAATCCGCTGGGTACCTGAGCCATAGAGTTCCCATTGTTGTGAAGAACATGACGCACATCGGGTGGTTAAACGAGCCGTGCTCCCACAATAGTGACATCGAAGATTTCCAGAATACTTGTGATACGTTAGGCTCACATCACATTGATGACATTTGGCAGTGGATTCGCATGTGTTACAGCGTGCAAGTGTTGCATAACCTCTTCGATTTTGGTAGAGAATCACCTGTTCCTTGCGATCTAAACAGCCCTGAATTGCTTCAATCAATGCTTGACTAAATCGTCCTTTTACTCGATGTCGTTTTTTGGCATCGACAAGGTCGATTAGCTGAGGCGTAGGAATTGCTAATTGGTTAAAACGATTCTTAAGTTCCACCTTCCCCCATTTGCCCGACACAACATTATTAAGGCTTTCAAGGCTAGGCGTTGCTGAGCCTAAAATAATCGAAGCCTTGTTCTGTTTAGCAAGCACTAGAGCAACATCCCGGCCATGATATCTGGGTGTTGGATCTTGTTGTTTGTAGGATGCCTCGTGTTCTTCATCAACGATAACAAGTCCTAAATTTTTATACGGCAGAAAAACGCTAGAACGAGCGCCAAGAATGATTGAGATTTCACCACGTAAAACCTTCCGGTAAAGTTCTACTCGATAAGCAGGAGAAAATCGTGAGTGATACACACCAATAGGACAATCAAAATATTGCCGTATTCTTTGTATCATCTGAGTAGTCAATGCAATCTCTGGCAACATAAAAAGTGCCTGACGACCTTGCCGCAAGCAGTCTTTTATTAGCTCTACATACAACATGGTCTTTCCGCTACCTGTGACACCTTGTAATAAAATGGCTTTAGTGGGGTTTATTTGCCATATCGATTGAATGGATGCCAAGGTTGAGGCTTGCTCTGAAGACAGCTCAACAGCTTTAGGATTATGCTCTATGTAGGCCTCTTCCAGACGATTAAGGTCGACCCAATACTTTTCTACCCACCCTCTTTTGGCTAAAGCATTTAACGCCGCTTTGTTGGATGTTTTTGGTAAACCCTCTTGATCGTTGCTTTCAAAAGATCTGTCGTCTTGCCCTACGCTTAGTTTAAGGAAGGCCTCTTGTTGTTTTGGTGCACGATGCAACTGAGCCAAAGCGTTGTCAAAAGCCTCAGAAGAGTCCAACAAGTCTTTTATTAACCGGTATCGAATGGCTCTTTTAGGAGAATAGGTTTGTCCTAAAGACTCTTTGATTGCCACAAGTCGGAGTTTCATTAATCGCTTAAGCGAGGTTAGCGGATTGGCTAATCCCGTGTGGCGGACAAGCATAGATTGAGCAAGGGATCCGTGAATGATAAGTGTTTGTAAGACTTCTAAATCAGCGTCATCTAAATTCACATCATCTTCAATCGATTCCAAATCGTCTATTAAAGTAACATACAGGGTTTCGCTAGAAATCTTAAGTAGGGTTGGCAACGCCGCTTGCATAACATCCCCAAGATTGGCCATATAATAGGCCGCCATCCAGCGCCAAAGTTCAAGCTGGCCAGAATTACTCCATTGGCCCTGATAAATGATTTGCTTAATGGGTTTAAACGCATGCTGAGTATTTTTTTTCTCACTGCTTAGACTAAGCACAAGTCCTGCATACTCCTTTCGTCTTCCCAAAGGGACCAAGACAATAGAACCCTCCTCAATCTTATTTTCTAATGAGATAGGAACTGTATAGGACAAAGGGGTGCCCAGTGGCAGGGGAAGCAAAACTTCAGCGACCACTGAACCTTTGTTTTCATTTGCATGGGTTATATCAAGCAATTCCATAATCGACTACAGCAATTTTGTGCATTTCTACTTTGAATAGAATGCAGGGTAAGTTACCTTTGAGCTACATTAAAAATAACATCGTTAGAAATTATGGCAAATCACGGCAAAATTATCTCTATCATCGGCCCAATAGTCGACGTTCGATTCGAAGGGTCAGACAATGCCTTACCTAAAATTCTTAATGCATTAGAAGTTATCAAAAGTGGCGACGAAAAAGTCATTCTTGAGTGCCAGCAGCATCTTGGAGAAGATAGTGTTCGCTGTATAGCCATGGATGCTACGGAAGGGTTAACAAGAGGCATGAAAGTCGCTGATACTGGAGCACCTATCAAAATGCCAAAAGGAGAAGCCATTCGAGGCCGCCTTTTCAATGTGGTGGGTGATGTTATTGATGGTATTGGTGAACCCCTTGATAAAAAAGATGGAATGCCTATCCACCGGAAGCCACCTAAATACGAGGATCTCTCTACGGAGTCTGAAGTACTTTATACAGGGATTAAAGTCATTGACCTAATCGAGCCTTATTCAAAGGGAGGTAAGATTGGTCTGTTCGGAGGAGCTGGAGTAGGTAAGACCGTTTTGATCATGGAATTGATTAACAACATTGCCAAAGCCCACTCAGGACTATCGGTTTTTGCAGGAGTTGGAGAACGAACTCGTGAAGGGAATGATCTCTTGCGGGAAATGATTGAATCTGGTGTTATCCGATATGGAAAAGAATTTGAAAAGTCGCTCCATGAAGGAGGTTGGGACGTTAGCAAAGTAGACATGGATGAGTTGTCTAAATCACAGGCGACCCTTGTATTTGGTCAAATGAATGAACCTCCAGG
>DLYY01000192.1 GCA_003447535.1 Bacteroidota bacterium
GAGTCTAGGTTCGAGCCCTAGTGGACCAACTTTTAGAGCCCCTTTTCGAGGGGCTTTTTTTATTGCTCTATATTAGGTTTGCTCAAGAGGAAAAACAGTCCGGTTAATAACCCAAATCCAAGAAGAAAATTAATGTACCAAGGACTACCAAGGGCATATAGGACACATCCACAAAAGAAGCTTACACCCCCTACGAGCAGCGCATAAGGAAGTTGGGTTCGAACATGGGTGACGTGATCACATTGGGTCGCCATCGAGGACATCACGGTCGTATCAGAGATTGGTGAACAGTGGTCTCCCATTACCGAGGCGCACAAAACAACCGAGATAATCTGAAGGAGCACGGGCATGTAGACTGCTGGATCAGTGTTTGCTCCACCATCTGTCGCTAAGCTCAATACTACGGGAATGCAAAGTGGATATAAAATGGCCATAGTAGACCAACTCGACCCTGTAGAGAAACTCACTAAAGCAGCTAGGATAAATACTACTGCGGGCATCCATTCAACGGGAGTTGACGAAGGAATCAAATCGCTTAGAAAGGCTGCCGTCTGCAAGTGGTCAATGGTTACCGCAAGCATCCAAGCAAAGACTAACACAAGGACACCGGTCATCATGGAGGATATCCCTCCCATAAAATCTTCTACGGTGTTATGAAGATTTCTCGCGCGGCTTAAAAGATTAATGGCTATTGCTGTAGTTACTGATAGCAAACTGCCCCAAAGCAAGGCGAGATAACTATCACTTGCACCAACAATCTCCATAAGATTGGAAGCTTCACCGCGACTTCCGGTAAATATGATTCCAAAAATAACTCCTCCAACAAGCATGAGCAGGGGAATTAGAGCTAAGTAAGGTTTGCTGGCTTTATGGTCTTTGGTATCTGGGGTGTCATTTCGTTTGGATTCTTTAGCTAGGGCAAGCGCATCTTCCTTATGCATTGGTCCAAAGCCGCGATTGGTAAAGATGACTAGGCCAACAAAAAATAAAGTTAATACAGGGTACAAAGCATATTGAAGAGATGATAAAAAGAGACTGTATGGGCTCGTCCCAATAGTTACATAGTCCTGCATTTCAATTCCCTTTCCAATCTCACTTAGTTGCATGCCGATCCAAGTCGTTACAAGGCCTATGGCTGCAACTGGGGCTGCCGTGCTATCGACAACGTAGGCAAGTTTTGCTCGCGAAATTTTTAGTTTATCAGCTAATGGGCGCATCGTCGAACCCACCACCAAAGTATTTGAGTAATCATCAAAGAAAATCGCGAGTCCCATGAGCCAGGTTGAGATCAGTGCTGATTTTGCTGTTTTCGCAACGCGTGCTATGCGGTGAACAATGGCCATCATTCCTCCATTCTTGGATATCATGCCAACGAGTCCTCCGATAAGAAGGCTAAAGACGATAATAGATAGGTGCGAGGTATCAACACCTCCTTCACCGTTGCTTGAGGCTATAGCTTCTAAAAGGTAGGTGTCTATGATTCGAAAAAAGGCCATAGGTAAGGCCGTTATGTCAAGACCTGTGAGAAGAAAGGCTCCGAGGAAGGTTCCAAGAAATAAGGAGGCATAAACCTCTCGTATCCATAGTGCCAACAAGATGGCGAGTAAGGGAGGTAGGACGGAAATCCAGGCGGGCATCAAACGGAATCGACTGCCATGATCTAAGGGAATGGATAGTAATCCAAACGGTAAATCATTGCTTTTGGCCGCGTGATAGGTGGGTATATTGGTGTTTGCCTCTTCTAAAACTAGGCTTACTTGAGCATCGCTCAAATCAAGCATAACCATCTCAACAGGTATCTTTTGATTCGGAATAGTCTCCTGGTCATTGGCCAATAAAAATGCAGGGCAAAAAGAAAGTAGAAAAATCAGACTACCTTGTGAGAAAGATGCGAAGTGCCTCAACTTCGACGTCAAAAAATTTGTTTGGCTCATGATGAGACAAGATAGAAAAAGCCCTTCGTTTATTTTTTGTGCCTGGCTATTCTTGTGCACGATATGCAATGCAACGGCACAAGTGCAGTTATATCCATATACGTTGCCGACGGTTTCCAATGCGGAGGTATTGCCTAATCCATGGACGGGGGGATTTGACTTGCCTCAGTGGTCGATGGGTGACCTCAATCAAGATGGAATCGAAGAGCTTGCTGTTTTTGATCGAGCAGGTGATTCATGGATGATTTTTTCATGGGAGAATGAAGCATGGGTTTCTAGGCCTGAGTTGGCCTTGAAAATGCCAGCGTGTAGATCTTTTGCCCTGTTGAGAGATTACAATGGAGATGGAATAGCGGATATTTTTACCCATACTACTGGGGGAATTCGCCTATATCAAGGATTTAATGAGGGGCTCTATACCTCCTTTACTATCGAATCCAATCTTATAGAGTATAACACTGGATTTGGCAATTCAAATATCTACAATCGAAGCATTGATATTCCTCATATAGGAGATATGGACGGTGATGGTGATCTAGATATCTTATCCTTTGAAGTCATTGGGACGACCT
>DLYY01000202.1 GCA_003447535.1 Bacteroidota bacterium
ACCGGTAAGACCTTGTGGACCTTGTGGACCTTGTGGACCTTGAGCACCTGAACCGCTTATCGCTGTCCAAGTCGACCCATTATAGAAGTAAAAACCGACCGTTCCATCAGTTTGGAAAATCATCAGACCTGTAGCAGGTGAAGAAATAGCATCACGCTGTATTTCGTTCATGCGAGGAATAAGTAATCCTCCGTCAGTAGCTGATACATCGAGCTTTGCAGAGTTATCGGGGGAAGAAGTTCCTACACCTACATTCTGGGCGTAGACACCCATTGTGCAGAAAACACTTGAAAAAAAGAGAATGATTAATAGACGGTTCATTTTTTATATTTGAAATTTTAAGATAATAAATTATACGATTTTAAGGGTATAAAAAATGATAGAGAACGCCTAGCTCTCTATTGCCTATTCCATTGACGTAGACCAACAAAACTCATAATCAAGTATACACCCATTAATCCAGCATAAAAAGTAGCACCTCGGTCAATGTATAGGCCAATGGAGACACCATTGAGAAATATCCAATAATGCCATGCTTCTAAATACCTTTTGGCTTCTAACCAGGTTGCCAGCAGACCAAAGACAGAAGTAAAGCTGTCTAAAAAAGGACGTGGTGAATCCGTTAATATCCGCATCAGGTAACCTGTTCCAATACTGAGCACTAATCCAACACAAGAAAGGACCATTACAACCCTTAAGGATATCCTTCTAATAACCACTTTAGCTCCTTGATTTGCAGACCAAGACCACCACCCATATAAGCCAAATAACGCATACAGGACATATAACCCTGATTCGGCATACAGCTTTAGTTCCCCAAAAAGCAATACACTGAATATGCACTGAGCCACACCAAAGAACCACCCAATGCGCTGCCGACGGATAATGCAAATAATAAAGGCCAACCCTAAAATCACCGCAGAAGCCTCCAAAAAACCAAGATAGGTTTGGAGATAGTCCATGATTACATAGAATTTAATCATTTCCATTACCTTAAAGGTATGAGAAATCAAATCCTTTGCGGTCTTGCAAGTCTTGTGCTTTTATTGTTGGCTACACCAATTTTTAGCCAGGCTATTACAGAGGATAGCAATAAGACTTCCGCATTGAGCACGCTGTTAAATGCCATTCGTCAAGATGACACCACAATCTTTGATAAAGTGCTGCCAACTATTGAGGATGTAGATGCAACTGATGAGCGCGGAAGTACAGCCCTTATTTTAGCTGCTTATTATAACCGACTATATATGTTGGATAAGTTATTGTATGCAGCAGCAGACCCTAATATAGGAGGCGCTATGGGGAACCCAATCCACGGTGCGGCCTATAAAGGATCAACTGAGATTGTTAAACACCTTGTCTATCATGGAGCATCTCTTGATGTCACTGACAGCCAGGGTAGTACGCCACTACACTATGCCGTCCTTGGAAGCAATTGCGAGCTTGTAGAATTTCTGCTAGCAAGAGGAGGTCGATATGACATTGATGATAAATCCAATATGACGGCAAGAGAATATGCAGACAAATTAGAGAACCCTTGCGTGATTTGTTTGTTTACTCCTTGTTCAGAATCAGACGAATAACTCAAACATTTTAAATCACGATATAATGAGACATCTTATAACCCTATTTCTTGCCCTGAGTTTGACTACAACTGCCACACTTGCTCAGATTCTAACAGGTAGCGTTTCCAACCTCGGCAACGAAAACATCGACTTAACCGTTGTCGTAGATGTGGCCAATAACTCCGTAACCCTCACTATGGAAGGACCTAACAGTAAATGGTTCGGCGTAGGGTTTGGGAGTTCCAACATGTCAGGGGCCTATACCATGCATGTCTCAGCCACTCCTTTTCAGATGAATGAGCGCGCCCATGGAGGAAATGGCGCCGGCGCCGGCTTATCCAGCTCAGGAGCGGTAACCAGTGATGCTACTTCAGGTAGTCGTAGAACCGTGAGCTTTACAAGACCACGAGTCGGGCCAAGCAACAACTATTACACCTTCCCTAATGCGGCAGGAACTATCCCTATTATTTGGGCAAATGGTAACAGCATATCCTATGGATACCATGGAGGCAATCGAGGAAATACCGTCATAACGCTAAGCGAGCCATGCCCACCAGCCTCAGATGAAACGCTTCCAGTAATTAGCATTTGTGATGGTCAAGCCGTGGATGTATTTGGCACCTCAGTAAATTTCTCAGGGTTGTTTACCGATACCATTCTCTCCACAACTGGATGTGATAGTGTCATCCAATACCAGGAAGTTATCGCCAGCTCTTCAAGCGCGATTACTGACTTAGGTACAATTGCAATTTGCCAAGGAGAATCCACAACGATCTTTGGAAATAGCGAAAACACAACAGGAATATACCGGGACACACAGACCAATAGTGCTGGATGCGATAGTGTCATTCAAGTGGAGTTGGTCGTTAATCCAACCTATGATCTTAGCGAGACCGTGCAAATCTGTAGTGGGGATGATTACACCTTCCCTGACGGCAGTACACAAACAAATATCACGACTTTAATAACGTATACAAGTAGCCTAAGTACAGGAGCAAGTTGCGACAGTCTTATTACAACGACTATTACCCCGCTATCGGCTATTACCTCTGATGTGATGGAGGAAGTCTGTTTTGGAAGTGATTATGTCACAGCTGATGTTAACCTCACCAACCTAACTGCTGACACTACGTTAGACCGTACCTACCTAGCAAGTGCAGGTTGTGACTCTACAGTCACGTATACTATTATGGTCTTTGAACAAGCGGTATCCATCTCAGCCAACGCAGAGAATACTGAGGCCACTATTGATCCAATCATAGGTATCCCTGTACAGTGGCAGTGGTTTGACTGTGCATCCAATACCGCGATCTCAGGAGAGGATATGGGAAACTATGGTATTCCATCGGATGTAACGAGTATTGAAGTTTCCGTACAAGGTTTATTCCCAATTGGAAATGACACTTGTGTTGCTGTATCCAATTGCGTTATGCTTCTGAATGATACTTCGACCTCGATTGCCGAGCTATCCGCTATTGGAGTCCAAGTATTCCCTAATCCAAGCATTGCTAATCTATCCATTCTCAATAAGGAAGGAAAATTATTAGACGTAACCATCACGAATATGATTGGCCAGGTATTCTTTCAAGGGGTATCCAACGAAAGCATTCTTATCAATACATCAACTTGGAGTGAGGGTGTCTATGGCGTTACCCTGAAAGTTGACGGAGTGCGTCAGAGCCTACAAGTGATCAAGCGCTAAACGAGAGCACTAACCATTATCAAAACGTTGTAATGTACAAAGGGGCGGCATATGCCGCCCCTTTGTTGTATCTAGGCTCAAAACTTTTTTTGTATATGTTGTAACCTTTCTTGTAACGAAGTCGTATATCCTACCAAAGCACTTAGTTATGAAAGCAATAATCACAATAATCGCTCTTGCTGCCACTACGGTCAGCTACGCTCAGTTTAATGATGTTGATTACTTCGATATCTCAGAAAATAGAGCTACTGAAAACACTAATATGCCTGCCTACCAAGAAGTTGATCTTCGCGTAGAAGCAGTGCGAGGAGAAAATGAAGGAATCGATATTGCTGCCTTCGATGCTCCTGAATCGAACTACGTAAGAATCCAGTTGAATGAAGCTCAAGAAAACGAAGTTTTTGTACGAATGCGCACACTAAAAGGTGATCTCGTCCATGAGCAAATCCTTGACCAAGAAAATAATGCATTGCGCCTCGATATGAGTTTGATTGCCGATGGGCACTACACCCTCGACATCGAAAACCAAAACAATGCCGCTACTAGCACCTACTACGTATCCAAAGTATACTAGTATTTAGTAGAAAAGATTAAAGTGTTTCATAGTCGTGTTTCGGCCATCTCAGTGAGATGGCCTTTTTTTTTGCCAAAAGATCAATCGATGACTTCCAGGTTTTACCTTTAACGTATGAAACTATACAAAACGCTTTTTCTTGTCATTTTCCTGGCTATTGGGATGATCGCTCACGCTCAAAGCCCCTTCGATATCTTGTTTGTTGACGATGAGGAATTAAAAGAGAATCCCGTACTCAATGAAACGGCTTTGGATCTGGTCAATGTGTATCTCGTGGATTCGACCTATAAAAGACGTTCTGAGCGCCATCGACTCTTTATGGTTGGTGCTATTATAAGAATCTTTGGATACCGATGGCAGACCATCGATCGCCGTAGAATAAAGTTTGTGGGAACAATAAATAGCGAGCGCATTCCAGGTAGAGACAGTGATCGCTTTACAGAATACGATGTGAATTACGACATCTATCCCCATCTCCCCCACTACATCGATGTAGCGCTTGAAGGATGGCAGGCACGATTAACGAAATTCAAAGGACGAAAAGCTGTGCCCGAAGACAATCGAGATGAACCACCATATACTGCGCCTGACAGCACGACCGATCTCACCAAGTTTCGTCTGCATAGCGAGCTAACGCCCCCTGTCGACAGCCGTGACGCGCTCAATGCCTTCTTCTACCCTACTGTAGCGCCAATGCGCCTTGCACGGCATCCTAACTTTTTAGAGTCCAAACCCAGTGTTGGCGTATATGGCAACTTTGTACTCGACTGCAACCATCGTTGTCATCCCGAGATTCACCCTTATGAAGTGCTTTGGTGGCTCGACGTTAACCGAAATCAAGGTCAGCTAGACGTTTATGAGAAGACCTGGCATGTAGGCCTTCTGCGCGATGTAAGCAATCGCTTTAAGCATTGGTCATCCTCACCGCGTACAGGTGAAATCTCCATTCCTTTTGTATTTAAAATGGACAATCGTGCCAACGTTATTGAATGGGACCACCAAGTCTTTAATGGATTTAGCAACGAAGGGTTTGCTACACTAAAAATCGATAACAATCTCTCCTACCTCGATGTTACCGAACAAAAGCATGAATTGCTCAATGGGGAATACCTCACCATTCAAACAAATGGCTCGATCTTAGGAGGTGGGATTGCCTATTACCTATCCGATATAGCCACCGAAGAGCGCGCCGATGGAAGATATGTTACGGGATACCTGAACATCCCCATGTCGATTAAGGATGTCTATACAGCCGAGCTTCGGATGCGCGAAATGCGGATGTAAGTCTACCGCTTACTAATCTTATTATTGGATATGCTTCGTTGGCGGCTACACTTAAACCTAAGGGCTTCGGACTGAAGGCGGTGTTTTGTTTTTCGTCCTTGAACGCGTTTGCGCCACATGCGAAAAGAAGAAGGCTTCATTTCACGCCTCATCAAATTGATCACCTCTTTTTCTAAAAGACCAAATTGGACTTTAATAGCATCAAAAGACGTTCGGTCTTCCCATGCCATTTCAATGATTCGATCGATATCGCGTTCAGAACGTTCCATATAGAGGTAACCTTTTAATAGCTCAAATCGTTCAGATATCTTGGCAAATTCAGCCACAAAATTTGGCACTTTCTTTGTGCATTTAACGTATCTTAAAACTATGACGCGTTTACTGGTCTCTCTTTTTCTTATTGGTATAAGTTTCCATACTTATGCCCAGCGGACATCGCATACGTTGTCCTTTGATGGTCAGCAGAGAACCTACGCAACCTATGTTCCAAACATCTATCATCAAGATTCTACATCTGCACCTCTTTTAGTCAACCTCCATGGGATAAGCGATAATGCACTAAACTTTACTGGTCTTGGCTATGATGACATTGCCGATACAGCAAACTTTATCATTTTGGCACCCCAGGCATTGGATTTTGATATTCTTGGAGTGTATACCATTGAGCGCATTTGGAATTCGGGAGTTGGGGCTGAGATTGTTCCTATCGGACAGGTTGCCTATCCCAATTCAACCATCGATGATGTGGGCTTTATCAATGCGCTTATCGATAGCATGATCAGTCAATATCGGATCAATACCGATGAAATTTATGTGACCGGTTTTTCAATGGGGGCATTTATGACCACTCGCTTAGTATGCGAATTGGGTGAACGCTTTGCCGCAGCTGCTCCCATTGCAGGTACCATTGGAGAGTCCGTTTCCTGTGAAAACACCTCGGCTAGCAAAGTACCTATGATGTATATCCATGGAACAGCCGATGTTACTGTACCCTATGACGAGACCTTTAGCCAAGGAGGTGATTTGTGGCGCATTGCTGGAGCCTATGCTGAGGAGTTTAGTGATTACTGGGCGGATAAAGCGGCTTGTGGCTATGTAGACCATGTCGAGGATATCCTAACAAACGCAAACCCTTCAAACAATGTTAATGTCACTACGAAACGATATTTCTCAGAAGATGACTTGGTCTTTGAGCACTTCCGGGTCGATAGCGTTGATCACGTTTGGTCGAATAGCTTTCAAGATGAAATCAACTACGAGAAAACCATCTGGAGATTTTTCCGCTCAGGTAGTAAGAGCTACAACGTAGGCTGTGAAGAAACAACGAGTATTAATGAGCAAGCTAGCGAAGGAAACAATAACGTGGAAGATTATGATCGCTCTGCCCCGCTTTCCAAGCGAATCAAGCTCAGGGCCAATCCAAGAAAAGACGAGGTAACTGTTTCTGTACAGGGTAGTGATATTCAAACCATACGCGTTATAGATATTCTCGGAAGTACCAAAGAAGTCATTGATCTGCGCAGTAATCCGCAAGGAAGTGTAACCATTAATGTGTCAGACTATCCGTCTACTCAGTACTTAATCAATGTGATAGCCACCGACGGAGAAGAGACCATATTCTATAACAAACTTCATTAGGCTAACCACGAACCGTTTGAATAATTGAGTCCACGACGTCTGGATTCAATAATGTTGAGATATCACCCAAGTTAGTAAACTGACCTTGGCCAACTTTTCTCAAAATGCGACGCATTATCTTACCGCTACGAGTCTTTGGCAAACCCTTTACCATGTATAGTACGTCAAGCTTGGCAATCGGCCCTACTTTGGATGAAATAAGCGCGTTAACCTCAGATAAGGTGACCTGCTCACCGTCCCCTGAACACACCACAAAGGCACATAATGCATTACCTTTTACATCATGAGGAATACCAACAATCGCTGACTCGGCAATCAAATCATGCTCATTTATAGCATCTTCTATCGGCGCTGTCCCCAAATTATGACCTGATACAATGATCACATCATCCACCCTTCCTGTAATACGATAGTTGCCCTCGTCATCACGATCAGCCCCATCGCCTGTAAAGTAATATCCCGGGTAGGCTGAAAAGTAGGTGTCAATGTAGCGCTGGTGATCGCCATAGATCGTACGCGCCATTGATGGCCAAGGAAAACCAATACACAGTTTCCCTGAGGCTTCTTTGTTCTGGACAGGTTGGCCCTTGTCATCCATTAACTGAGCTTGTATCCCAGGCATAGGCTGAGTCGCAAAAGTGGGAATGCTTGGCGTCGATCCTGGAATAGATGATATCATAATACCCCCCGTTTCAGTTTGCCACCAAGTATCGACAATTGGGCACTTCTCTTTTCCTATTCGCTTATTATACCATTGCCAGGCTTCTTCATTAATGGGCTCGCCCACTGTTCCCAATACTTTGAGTGAGGACAAATCATAGTCATCCACCAAAGAATCACTTGCCTTGGCAAGCGCTCGAATCGCGGTTGGCGCTGTATAAAACTGATTGACTTGATACTTTTCTATCATTGCCCAAAATCGCCCGTAATCAGGATAGGAAGGGACGCCCTCGAACATCAATGTCGTAGCGCCATTTAACAGAGGACCATACACAATGTAGCTGTGACCGGTAATCCAACCAATATCGGCGGTGCACCAATACACATCCCCCTCTTCATATTGAAAAACATTTTGAAAGGTGTAGGCCGTGTACGTCATATACCCCCCTGTGGTATGCAACATCCCTTTAGGCTTCCCGGTAGACCCCGAGGTATATAATATAAAGAGCGGATCCTCTGCATCCATTACCTCAGCCTCACAGACATCAGATGCGTTAGTTAACAAAGGCTTTAAATCTATATCACGGCCTTCGACCCAATGTGAGTCCAGGCCAACATACTTTACTACAAGGACGTGGCTCACGCAATCACAGGATTGTAATGCTTCATCTACGATGGACTTCAAGTCAAGCACCTTACTTCCACGATTCGCACCATCGGAGCAAATAACTAGAGAGCACGATGCATCATTGATTCGTGCAGCAAGGGCTTGGGCCGAAAAGCCTGCAAATACTACAGAGTGAATGGCGCCAATCCTTGCACAAGCTAAAACAGCTATGGCTAGCTCAGGAATCATCGGTAGATAAAGACAAACTCGATCACCCTTTGACACACCCTGTTGCTTGAGGGTATTGGCCATTTTATTGACAGCGCATAGTAATTCAGCATAGGTGTAAACGATTCCCTCATCTTCTGGATTATTGGGTTCCCAAACAATGGCGCGCGCATTGGGCTTTGTTTGCGCATATCGATCAAGGCAATTAACGGTTATGTTAACTTTTCCCCCTTCAAACCAAGAAACCTTTGCTTTATGAAAGTCATAGTCGAGTACCCTGTCCCAGGGCGTAAACCAATGAAATGATTCTTTTGCATAGGAGGACCAAAACATTTCAGGATTCTGCATTGCTGCCTCCTGAGCCTGAACAACTTCCTTTTTACTGGATAAACGAAAATTAGCCATCTTATGCAACAATATCTCCTGGAGTGGCATCAGCACTCGGTTTAACAAAATAGAGCTTACCCTCTGATGTCTCGGACAGTAAGATCATTCCCTTTGATTCCACCCCTCGAATTTTTCGAGGAGCTAGGTTGGCTAAGACTTGTACCATTTGCCCGAGTAATTCTTCTTCAGAGAAATGCTCGGCTATACCTGATACGATTGTCCGTGTTTCAAATCCAACATCAACTTGCATCTGCATCAGCTTATCGGTCTTGGGAACGCGTGAAGCCTCTAAAATTTTGCCGACCCGAAGGTCCATTGTTTGAAAGGCATCATAGGTTATCTCATCTTTTTGAGGCATAGCATTAGGGTTTGAAGTAAGTGTATTTTGAAGTTGCTGTTTTTGATCGGAAATCCATGAATCGTCGATTTTTTCAAACAACAATCCAAAGGTAGAAATCGTATGATCAAGTCCGAGCAACTTGTCTTTCGAAGCAAGCGTCGTCCAATCCGGAGAAGACCAGTTGATCATCTCAAGTAAGCGATTAGCTGCATGGGGCAAAAAAACCTGCATAACGCCTGCAAGCCGAGCAACTTGATGCATAGATGCATTAAGCATGGCTTGCGCCTCAGCCGGATCGGTTTTAAAACACTTCCAGGGCTCATTATCAGCAAGGAATTTATCTCCTGTGCGGGCCAGCTGAAGCATACCTTGAAGAGCATCTCTAAATCGAAAAGCTTCAATAGCCGTATCAATAGTTTGCATAGCCGTCTTATACTCCACGGCATAACTTTTACTTTCTCCCAACCTTCCTTCATTAAATCGATGGAAAAGTTGTAAAACTCGATTCACATAGTTGCCAATTGTTGCGACCAATTCATTATTGACCCTTGCTTGGTAATCATCCCAGGTGAACTCCGCATCCTTTGTCTCAGGCATATTGGCGGCAAGCACGTAGCGCAGTGCATCAACATGGCTTGGGTTGTTTTCTAAGAAAGTATCTACCCACACTGCCCAGTCTCTTGACGTAGAAATTTTTCGTCCTTCAAGATTGAGAAACTCATTTGCCGGAACGTTTTTAGGTAGAATGTAACCCTCTCGATGACGAAGCATCGCCGGAAAAATAATACAGTGAAAGACAATGTTATCCTTTCCAATAAAATGAAGGAGCTCGGTGTCTTTATCTTGCCAATAAGGCTTCCAATCCTCAATAACACCTTGCGCTTCGGCTGCCTTGCTGGCTGACACGTAGCCAATAGGCGCATCTAGCCACACGTAAAGCTTTTTGCCTTCACTGCCCTCAATCTCACTTGGCACGTCCACTCCCCAGTCCAAATCGCGCGTTATCGCTCTTGGCTGAAGCCCTTCCTCTAACCAAGAATTACAAGCGCCAAGCACGTGCTTTTTCCATGTCTTTACATCATGTGAAGAACTTCCCTCAAACATCCCCGAGTTAAGCCAGTCATTAAGCCAGTCTGACTCTTTATCCAAGGGGAAATACCAATGACTTGTTTCGCGGAGTTCTGGCTTGCTGCCACTTAGGGTTGACTTAGGATTAATTAATTCATTGGGACTCAAACTCGAACCACAGCTCTCACATTGATCCCCATAGGCCTCCTCATAACCGCATTTAGGACATGTTCCTTTGACGTAACGATCAGCTAGAAACTGATCGTACGAAGTGTCATAGAGTTGCTCCGTAGTCTTTACCGAAAAGACATCGTTCTCATAAAATGCCTTAAACCAAGCTTGCGCTTCTTTGTGGTGGAGCTCAGAAGATGTCCTGTGAAAGATATCAAAGCTGATGCCAATGGCCTCAAATGCTTTGGTATTTCTCAAATGGTAGGTATCGATAATATCCTGAGGGCTTCGACCTTCTTTTTTCGCACGCATAGTAATAGCAGCACCATGTTCATCTGAGCCACAGACAAAGAAGACATCATGACTCTGAAGTCTTCGAAAGCGTGCATAGATATCAGACGACAAGTAAGCTCCTGCAATGTGTCCTATGTGCAATGGACCATTAGCATAGGGTAAGGCGGCTGTTATTGTAAATCGACGGAGGTTTCCCATATGGTTGAAAAATATTACCTTTTACGTAAAGGTAGATACTGCATTTGAAAAAGTCTATACAGTTTGTCACCGTTCATGGTCCTGAGAGTACAGGCAAGACAACACTTGCTCTGGCCTTGGCTAATACATTTACCTTGCCGTGGATCGCTGAAGAGGCACGCAAACATATTGTTAAAGGACAGACCTTTACTGAAAAGGACATTCTGCGGCTCGCACAGTTACAATATGAAGCAGAGAAGAAAGCCATTCTGTCTAAAGAAGGCGCCTTAATCCTTGCCGATACGAATCTTATCAACTATGCGGTTTGGCTTACTTGGGAGAATTTCACTGTCCCATCATGGTTAAAAAAAGCAATTAGTAATCAGCCTTATCGATATAATCTGCTCTTACAAGTCGATGTGCCATGGGTGAATGACGGCTTTCGTAAAATCTCAGATCAATCCTTACGAAGGAAGTGGTTTATGCTCTATGCCCAAATCCTTGATAATTATGGCTTGTACTACGAAGTGATTGATGGAGACTACACTTCACGAGAAAACATGGCAATAAGTCTCTTGGAAAAATGGTGGACCTTACATTAAGTTTGCAGTTCTCCAGGGGTTTCTATTATGGAATGAGACTTACCCTTTGCACCTGATCAGGCTGATACCTGCGTAGGAAGCGAGTGTGAAAGCAAACCTTTTTTGGTTGCCGACTGGAGTATTTTTTAATTTAAAAATGCTCATCATGTACAAATCATCTTTTTTAATTTTTGTCTCTCTCTTAGGCGCATTCGTTCATACGACGGCTCAAAGGACAGACACCGCTCAAGCTATTGAGGTAGGCGTGGCTAACCAACTGCCTGATGTAGTGATCAAGGAAGTGGCGGTCTACCGTCAAACACCTATGGCGTTTGAGAAACTCAACCTTGCTGATATTCAGCGTAACAATCATG
>DLYY01000172.1:0-235 GCA_003447535.1 Bacteroidota bacterium
GTGCATCTTATCATCAATCATGTGGCTCAACTTAAGCATGTAGATTACTCCTACAGTTGTTTTTTGATGGAAACGCTCTCCCGTTTCTCCATCGTAGAGATAAGTCTGACCTAGTCTAGGTAATCCAGCCTTGTTCATTTCCTCATCGATTTGAGCAATAGAAGCTCCATCGAAAATTGGCGTCGCATACTTCTTACCCAGCTTTTCACCAGCCCAACCAAGAACAGTCTCATAA
>DLYY01000172.1:581-4920 GCA_003447535.1 Bacteroidota bacterium
CATACGAGAAGGTACCCCAAGTGGATTCAATACGATATCTACTGGACTTCCATCCTCGAGGAATGGCATATCTTCTTCACGAACGATTTTCGCAACGATACCTTTGTTACCGTGGCGACCGGCCATCTTATCACCAACCTTCAGTTTGCGTTTCTTTACCACATAAACCTTAGCTAACTTAAGAACACCAGCAGGTAGTTCATCTCCCACAGTGATGTTGAACTTCTCACGTCCAAGGCGCCCAATCTCTTTATTGTGCTCAATGGTAAAGTTATGAATCAATCGCTTGACCAACTCATTTAGCTTAGTATCCGATATCCAATTTTGTGGGTGGATGTTAAGGAAATCAATGGTCTTAATCAATTTCTGCGTGTACTTCGTTCCTTTAGGAATGATGGTTTCCTTATAGACATTTTCAACGCCAGCGGAAGTCTTACCTGAAAGCAATTCGAAGATTTTCTTGTACATGCCATCTTTAATCGATGCAATACGCTCTTCGTGCGCTGTGACAAGCGTTTCAATAACAGCCTTCTCCTGAGCCTTTTTGCGCTTATCCTTACGGAGTCTTGCAAAGAGGTTAGTCTTCATGACGACACCATAACTTGATGGAGGAGCTTTTAAAGAAGCATCTTTAACATCACCGGCTTTATCACCGAAGATAGCACGAAGTAACTTTTCTTCAGGAGTTGGATCGCTCTCCCCTTTTGGTGTAATTTTTCCAATAAGGATATCGCCTTCGTCAATTTTAGCTCCAACGCGGATTACACCGTTTTCGTCAAGGTTAGCTGTAGCTTCTTCACTGATGTTTGGAATATCTGACGTCAGCTCTTCCTCACCAAGCTTCGTATCCCGGACTTCCATTTCGAATTCCGAAATATGGATTGACGTAAAGACATCATCTTTTACAATACGATCGGAGATTACAATAGCATCCTCAAAATTATACCCTTTCCAAGGCATAAAGGCCACTTTTAAGTTCTGACCGAGGGCAAGCTCACCGTCTTGCGTTGCAAAACCATCACAGAGTACTTGGCCTAATTCAACACGGTCACCCCTACGTACAATTGGTTTTAGATTAACACAAGTTCCTTGGTTTGTACGACGAAACTTAGGCAATTCATAAGTCGTTAAATCATCTTCAAATGAGACCAGACGTTCATCATCTGAACGATCATAACGGACAATCACTTTGTTTGCATCGACATATTCGACAACTCCATTCCCTTCGGCATTAATTAGATTCATTGAATCCTGTGCAACTTTGCGCTCAAGCCCTGTTCCTACGATAGGCGAATTTGGCTTGAGTAATGGTACAGCCTGACGTTGCATGTTTGAACCCATCAAAGCACGGTTTGCATCATCATGTTCTAGGAAAGGAATCATGGACGCGCTCACCCCAACAATTTGGTTTGGTGCAACGTCGATGTACGCAATCTTTTCAGGTTCCTCCAATAAGAAATCCCCTGTTTCACGAACAGAAACACGTTCATTCACAAAACTCCCGTCTTCCGCAAGTCTAGAGTTTGCCTGTGCAATAAGTTTTTCTTCCTCATCATTCGCTGAGAGATACATGCCTTGACCTTCAAGGACTACCCTACCATTCTCTACCGCGCGATATGGAGTCTCAATGAATCCCATTTTATTAATCTTAGCGTGTACGCAAAGCGTAGAGATAAGACCAATATTGGGACCTTCCGGAGTCTCAATCGTGCATAGACGACCATAATGGGAGTAGTGAACGTCACGAACCTCAAATCCAGCGCGCTCCCTAGAGAGGCCTCCAGGTCCTAGGGCTGAAATTCGTCGCTTATTTGTGATTTCAGAAAGCGGATTGGTTTGATCCAAGAATTGGGATAACTGACTTGTTCCAAAAAACGAGTTAATTACTGAAGAAAGCGTCCGTGCATTGATTAGATCAATCGGCGCAAACACCTCATTATCACGAACATTCATTCGTTCGCGTATTGTTCTTGCCATTCGAGCAAGACCAACACCAAACTGAGCATAAAGCTGCTCACCAACTGTTCTAACACGTCGGTTACTCAAGTGATCAATATCATCAATCTCCGCTTTCTGATTGGTTAAACGGACAAGATATTTTACGATTTCAATGATGTCATCTTTTGTCAGAACACGCATATCCCGATCAACATCATTTTTGAGTTTAAGGTTGATCTTGTAACGACCAACTTCGCCTAAGTCATAACGCTTATCAGAGAAGAATAACTTATCGATGATTCCTCGAGCTGTTTCATTATCCGGTGGATCAGTACCACGAAGTTGACGATAGATATGTGCCAGGGCTTCTTGTTCGCTGTTGGCTGAGTCTTTTTGCAGCGTATTGTAGATGATTGCATAATCACCGCTTTGTTCCTCACGTTGAAGGATTACTGACTCAATGTTTAAATCTAGAATTTGAAGGAAAGCCTCTTCATCGAGAAGCACATCGCGTTCATAGATAATCTCATTTCGTTCGATTGACACTACCTCTCCTGTGTCTTCGTCCACAAAATCCTCCACCCAAGTGTTAAGAACACGCGCAGCAAGCTTACGGCCTACAATCTTGGATTTATTTCTTTTGTTGACCTTAAGAGAATCAGCAAGACCGAATAGCTCTAGAATCTCCTTATCTGAATCGAAACCGATTGCTCTAAGTAGCGTGGTAACTGGGAACTTCTTTTTACGATCAATGTAAGCGTGCATGACATTGTTAATGTCTGTTGCAAACTCCATCCAAGCACCTTTAAAAGGTATAATCCGAGCAGAATATATTTTAGAACCATTCGGGTGGAAGCTTTGACCAAAGAATACACCTGGAGATCGGTGAAGCTGTGAGACGATAACACGCTCAGCACCATTGATGATGAAGGTTCCTTTAGGGGTCATGTAAGGAATATTTCCTAAGAAGACATCTTGGACAGATGTCTTGAAGTCAATATGCTCCTCATCATTACAGGAAAGACGAAGTTTCGCTTTTAATGGTACGCTATAGGTTAACCCTCTCTCCATGCACTCGTTGATTGAGTAACGCGGGGGATCCACGAAATAGTCAATGAACTCTAAAACGAAGATGTTTCGTGCATCTGTAATAGGAAAATTTTCTTGAAAAACACGAAAAAGTCCCTCATTTACGCGGTTTTCTGCTGTGGTTTCAAGTTGGATGAATTTCTGATAAGAACCTACTTGAATATCTAGCAACGCGGGGGATGGGACTTTTAAATCTATTTCACCGAAGTTGTGCCGAATTTGAGCCATTATTGGGATTAAAGTTTGTGAGGCTAAAAAAAAACTACAAAGCCATGAGCAGGAATGCACCCGCTCATGGCATTAATATATATTGTGGAACTACTTAAGTTCTACGTCAGCTCCTGCTTCTTGGAGCTTAGCTAGCATAGCTTCTGCGTCAGCTTTTGGAAGAGCTTCTTTCACTGGTCCAGGAGCTCCATCAACAATTGCTTTCGCTTCTTTGAGGCCTAATCCAGTTAACTCTTTAACTGTCTTGACCACTTGAAGTTTTGAACCACCTGCACCGTTCATAAATACGGTGAACTCAGTTTGCTCAGCGCCACCATCGCCACCTTCACCGCCAGCGCCTGGTCCTGCTGCCATCATTACAGCACCGCCTGCTGCGGGCTCAATGCCGTGCTCATCCTTAAGGATATCAGCAAGTTCTTTTACTTCCTTAATTGTTAGATTAACTAACTGTTCTGCTAATTCTTTCATTTCTGCCATTATTTCTACGATTAAATTTTTACTAATTATTCACTGCCCTTTTCCTCGAGCGTTTTGATAATACCCGCAAGGTTTGAACCTCCAGAAGATAGAGCTCCTACTAAATTGGACATTGGTGATTGTAATAATGTAATTACCTCACCAAGAAGATCTTCTTTAGATTTGAGCGCTGCTAAGTCTTCAAGATGCTCATCACCGATAAAGAAATCGGTATCTATGTAAGCACCTTTGAGAATAGGCTTCTCTTGGTTTTCATCCTTACGAAAATCCTTAATCAGCTTAGCAGGTGCACTTGCCGTTTCCGACAACATAACACTTGATCCACCTTTAAGGACGTCATACAGGGGAGAATAGTCCTGCTCTAATGCGTCCAATGCCTTGATAAGAAGGGTATTCTTAACAACCTTGAATTCCACATTACGCTCGTGACATAATCCCCGTAGCTTGTTAACGGTTGCAACATCTAACTCCGAAGAATCCGCAATATAAAAACTGCTTGCTCCTTTTAGCTGATTTTGCAAATCCGCAACGACCTGTTGTTTTTCTTGTCTAGTCATTATTTTTTTATAAGCCGCGTATGGATTTGATTTCAATATTAAGACCTGGA
>DLYY01000153.1:0-7363 GCA_003447535.1 Bacteroidota bacterium
ATGATTTTTTTTAGAAGTCATAACCTAGAGTGAGTTGAAAGCGAAGGGGTAAGTGTTCTCCAGAATCCCACCCTCTTGCAAAGTCTGCTCGCATAAAGTAACCGAAGGCATTGGCGCGCAAGCCAAAGCCATAACCCACTACGACAGGAAACTTATTGATATCCAGGCGAACTTCACTGATTGCATTAGTTAGGGTTTGCTGGTAGAGCGGGTTGTCCTTTCCAAAAGGACTTGGACCCTCCCATGCACTTCCTATATCACAAAATGCCAGAACTTGGAGGTTTCTAAGGAGAGGAGAATTGGGAATTTTTCGAGAAAACGAGGAAAAGATGGGTATACGAAACTCGGAGTTTAACACCATGAAACTGTTTCCATTGCGTATGTTTTGCTGGAATCCGCGCATGGAGGATGCTAAGGCTTGATACACGTAGCCATTATCCGTGTTGATAGGTGTTTGCTGGTTAAATTGAGGAAATAAAATCCCTTGGCTTCCGCCGAGGTAATAGATAAGTTTTTGGCTTCCAACGCTCGAGCTATAGGCTAAGCGGTTGGCCCAGGTAATGGTCCTCCATATAGGCTGATAGTGCCGTGCGTCAAAACCCCAGACGAAAAGTATATCATTATTAAATTGTGGAAACTTGACCTCTCGACTACCAAAGATGGTATCCAAGCGAACGGGTACTTCTTTATGGGCTTCAAAGAAAGCCACTGCGCGCAATCCATGTTTAATATTGGGGATAACATCACGGCTTGCATCATAACAATATTCCAGCTTTGAAATCACATAATTGTCTGACGTAACCGTACCGTATGCCGCAAGGACATCGAGGGACTTGGGCACGAAGCGATCATTTCGAAATCCAATACGGAGTCGGATTGAATTTCGAACGTCCAAGGCATATTTCATAGCATATTCCACGTAATTACTCCGTGTATTTAACACGCCAGCTTCATCACCAAAGGGAGAGGTAAATACAACTTCTTCTTGGAGGCTTTTGCGATAATAGGTATACTGATGATCCATTCGCTTTTTTAAGGCCTCATACGTTGCAAACATCTCATTTTGTCGAGTTTGAAAGTCGGTTGGAAGCCTAACTCCTCCATAAATCTTATGGTCTTCCATTAAGTCGGTAATTCCGATGGTAAGCAAGCCGTTGATGCCTGGAACATCAAAAACCGGAGATCCCGGATTAAAGGGTTGGTAGGTGTTGTATAACAACGAGTTGTCAAGCGAAGCGCTCACCGATTCGGTCATAAAGGTTGAACTGTAGTTTCTCTTTCGATGGACTTCAAAGGGACTTTCTTCGCCCATTCCCTGATTGGGAAAGCCATTGCTGAGCTGCAAAGAATAATTTGTGCTATCCATTTCCATAAAATCAAATCGGCTCTGATAGAGAATAGGGGGACTCGAGGGAATACTATCTTCTTGCAAGACATCATCTTGATCGTCCGAAACAACTCGTGATGGGAGGCGTTTGAAATATTCAATGATGGCTGGCGTCCTGTAGTTTTGTCCAGCAGGGTAGGTGGATGCTATGGGTCGTTGAATTGAAAAAGGTATCAGCTTTTGACGGCCCTCTGAGTAGATGATACCACTTCCTGTTAATACTTTGTCACCGTTCATAGGGTTCAACACAGGTTGTACGTCGAGTGCTTGTAAGAAATCTTGATATTGACTTACCGGGCGACTGACTCCATAGGGCTTTGTTGTACTTAGGCTATTGGAATCGATAATGGCATAGGTGGCAGGGTCTAGGAGTACGTCTACTTTGAGATGAGCGTAGTTAACTACTGAGTCCTTGTTCTCGGGGTCATCAATTGGATGATAAATGTATTCTGTATGACGTTGGACTTCTTTTTCTTTGACAATCACCTCATGGAATTGTCGGATTCCTTGCACATCACTACTGACTAAAAAGCTTGAGTCCGAAAGAAAGGCGACAGGAAATTCATCGAGGTCATGGGTGTGGGTAAGCTGGATGAGTTGCCAAGCTTCTGGATGATTTGGCCGGATCATAAACACATCCAACTTCCTTTGAGGAAGAAGGCTGTCTAGCCGCCCATTGAGCAGTGTGTCATTGGGGCGATTCGAGGCAAACAGGATGGCTTCTTGCCCCTTGTAAGTTCCTGAAATAGGGGAGAGGTCGTCGTAGAAATCGTTTGTAATAAGTTTTCGTCGTGTTTGGCGCGTGTTGTAGGATAGAATATTGCTTTGTCCATTTTGCATAACCGATAAGAGTACTTCGTTGGCACCTACGTAGCGAAAGTCATAGATGTTTTGCACTCCTTTGAACTCCATTTTTTCCCATCGACCACGCTCAATATCATAAGATTGCCAAAAGATTTTATCCCGCTTACGGTGAATAAGGTCCATAGTATTGTCCGGTGCGAAGGCAATAAGAGGCATGTGCCTGTCAGGCAGCAAATTGTCTGTGCGAAAGCCTTTTGAAAACACACGTCTTCTACTTCCGTCTTCAACAGTATACAGATATACTCGACGTCGACCTTCGAGATCATTGACAACCGCAACCAAGCTTCCATCGGGGCTAATGATGGGTTGGTGGTTGATCCCATTTTTGGGCAGGATAAATTCCACCTCATTCTCGCTTAGAATGTCTTGGTCGAAATATTGTATTTCTTCTTGGTACTGGGCTTTACAGCGAGTATACCAGTCTTTAAATCCCGTATTTAAGTCCACTCCGCGAACTAATTGGATGCCTTGTTCAAAGCTGTGGCTCACACGCGTCAGATAAATGAGATTGGAGAGCGATTCCTTGCCCAAATCACGCTCAACATCCCATAAAAAGGCCCGGGTTACAAAGGCTAAGCTTGGGTCATCAAGCTTGGTCATATCCGAAAATGCTCCGGTTAAAATGCCATCGCGTAGTCTTCCTTCATCAGCCATTGACCAACCCTGAGCGATATATTCAGTAAGTCCTTCGATATACCATTTGGGAAGCTCTGCTTTGACCGCATTTTGAATAAATTCTTGGAAGTCGCTTCCAAAAAGCATTCTTTCCAAGAGAAGTTGAGTAATTCCGCGTCGTATGTCCGTGTCCAACTCATCGATGGATCCGTTGTAATCGACAAAAATGGTGTAGTCCATTACACGGGATTCTCCTGTAAAGGTGTTCTCCTGCTTGATGCCAATGTTGGTTTGTGCCAAGTCGGAAGGCGTTGGGAAAACCATAAGGTTTATCTTTTGCGGTAGTCGATAGTCAAGGTAGTCGACAACTTCTTCAAAGCGGTCTTCTACCGTTTGAACGACATAGTTTCCAATCTCCTGCCCCCCATTGGGAAAGTAAACCTCAAAATTATCGGTAGGATAGATTTGCCAACGAAACTCTCTATACTGAACCCTGTTTTGACCAAATTCAACAGGGGTAGACTGTCCAAAAAGAGAGATAGGCATGAGAAAAGAGACAATAAGCCAGATACTCAACGTTTGAACCTGGCCATTTCCACGCATTGCTTTGCAGACTAGGTAGCTCAATCTTTGAGATAATGGAGCAAATTTTCTCATATTGTGCCAAAATAGGACTTTTGCATGATGCGATTGCTGAAATTTACATTTAACGCCTTTCAAGAGAACACATATATTCTCTATGACGATAAAAATCAAGGAGCTATCCAAGGAGTTATCATTGATCCTGGGATGTCTAATCAGAAAGAATGGGAAGAGGTAATGGAGGCTTTAGAGGCTCATTCTATTGATTTACAGTCTATTGTACTTACCCATGGCCACATCGACCACGTCTTAGGTGTTCACCGGTTGTTGGAGTGGAAACCATCGATGCCAATCTATGGTCATAAGATAACCCAGGAAGTGTTAAATGCCCAGCCAGATTATGCAGCACTCTTTGGTATTCACTTACCATCAGCTCCTGAGATAACGCATTTTTTTGCGTCGGGAGAAAAGATAAGAGTAGGCGAAGAAACCTTAGATATCCTATACACTCCGGGGCACTGCCCTGGTGAGGTGAGCTTTTATCATGCGTCAAGTAAAACACTGATTGCTGGAGATGTTCTTTTTTATGAGAGCATTGGTCGCACTGACCTTCCTGGTGGTGATTTGCCGACCTTATTAGAGGCTATTCGTGAGCAGTTTTGGCCTTTGCCTGATGATACGACAGTGTACTGTGGTCATGGCCCCGAGACAACGCTTGGATACGAGAAGGTGCACAACCCTTTTTTATAAAAGGTGATGTTGGAACTACTTAGACAATGCGCCCATTTTCCATGGTAAATACTTGATCTGCAAGCGCAAGGGTGGAGGGTTTATGGCTTGCAATGATAAGGGTAGATTTCCCCTTGCGTTCTCGCAGCAACTGATGAACATGATGAGTATTGGCATCGTCCAAGGAGGCAGTAGGCTCGTCTAAAAGTAAAAAGGGGCTTTCTCTGTAGAGTGCTCGGGCAAGAAGAAGCCGTTGCCGTTGTCCTCCGCTTAAGGATTTGCCATGGGCTGCAAGGCGCGAATTGAGTCCTAGGGGTAGGCTTTGAAGCCAGGGGCCTAGGTTGAGTGCTTGGAGCAAAGAGGTAATGCGCTCCTTATCCGTGTGGCTTTCACCAAGGGCAATGTTGTAGGCGATACTCTCGGCAAAAATGAAATCATCTTGCATCATACTTGATACGGCATTGCGCCAATGCCCTATGGACACTTGGTCCAATTCGGTGTGGTCCACTTTGATGCTGCCTTGATGTTTTTTGTATTGTTTTGCTAGCATTTTGAGCAAGGTTGATTTTCCGCATCCACTTGGCCCAGAGAAGGCAACACATTGACCAAATGCAATATCCATAGAAATAGAAGAAAGTGTCTGCTCATCGTGAGAGGCGTTTTTGTTGTAGGCAAAGCCCACATTGGATAGGTGTAACGAAGGATTGGCACTGGGAAGATTAAGCTGGCCCTGCTCGTCGCTTTCCTCTTCGCGTTTTATATCATAGATTTCTTGGGCGCGTTCAAAGGAAAGCCTTGCATCTTGTTGAACACGTATAAAGGCGATAAACTCTTGAATTGGCGAAGCCATTTGGCCTAGAATAAATTGGACAGCAAACAAACTACCCAGGGTGAGTTGTCCATCGATGACCATGGTTATCGCCAAGTAGGTAATTAAGAGGTCCTTTCCGTAGTTAATGATATTACCCCCGAGCATCTGCCACTGATTAAGTCGAAGGACGTGTTCATTGACTTGAAACTTCCGCAATTGAATATCATTCCATTGGCTTCGATACTTGCTTTCTGCTCGATATTGTTTTAAATCACGAATGCCTAAAATCATCTGGATAACATGTTCTTGATTTTCGGCGTGAATGGCAAAAGCTCGACGATCAAGCGAAGCCCGTCGTTTCATAAAGACCATAATCCATCCGATGTATAAGAGGCTTCCAAGAAGAAAGATTACAAGGAGTTTGCTTGAAAATAGCGTTAATACTAGCCCAAAAATGACAAGGTTGACCCCTGCAAAAAGCATGGTCATTACATTGTTGGTTAACCAGGACTCAATGCGCTTAAAGTCATGAAGTCGCTGGATCAAGTCACCTAACTGTCTTGTATCAAAAAAGGCGACGGGAAGGCGAGCCAATTGAATAATGTAGTCCGACACCATGGTAAAATCAAAGCGACTTCGCAGATGGAGTAAAATCCAAGACCTAAAAAAGTCTACTAAGCTCTGACTCACAAACAACACAACCTGTGCAGCGAGCAAAACGTGCACAAAATCCAAATCTTGATAGCTAACACCTTGGTCAATAAGCGCCTGAGCAACGAAGGGCAGCACCAATTGAATGCCACTAGCTAGCACAAGACTTAGAAGCAGTTGACTGACCGCTCTAGGGTATTTAGCAAAGGCCTGAAAGGCCATGGAAAACAAGCTAGGCGATGAGGCGCCGTCTTCTTCTTTCTTAAAGTTTTTGCCTGGACTTAACATAATAATGTGTCCGACACCGTCTCCTTGAATAAAACGCGAGGCAAAGGATCTTAGCGACACGGTCTCAAGCCCAGTTGCTGGATCTGCGATACGTAATTTGTTTTTTGTCACCCGATAGACAACTACAAAATGATTGCCATCCACATGAGCAATAAAGGGCCCTGTAAGATGCCTAAGGTGATCAAGTGAGGTAGCATAGGCAGAGGCTTGAAGGTCGAAGGACTCCGCAGTTTGCTGGATATCATACAGGGACACACCATCTCGGTCAGGTTGCAGCATATCGTGGATGGCTTGGCTTGAAAGGGTTTTTCCATAATAGGAAAGCACCATTCTAAGGCAAGCAGGGCCACAATCCATGGCATCATGTTGAGGAAAAAAGACGGTGCGCATTCTGTGAATTTAGCGGATTCTATCAGAACAGGACACATTATAAAAAAAACTAATATGACAATTGAAAGGTAACCTCAAGTGAAACCCCTCTTTAGGTATTGCGTAATAGAGGATGAAAGAAATGTGAGAAAATGAAAAAGTTTGAATCTACTGGGATGCGTCCTGGAACAACAGTAAGACACAATGCCTGGAGCATTGAAGTAATTGACAGCGCGTGGTCTCCTCAGGAGAAGTGGCAGGATTGGCGCGAAGGCTTAGGCGAATAATTCAAAGATTCCTTAAATCAATAGTTAATCAAAATAGTTAACAGGGTGTAGCAGCAAAAACCTCTCCTTTCCCTTTTGTTGCCAACTACTATATCTAATAAATCAAGAATTATGACAATGCAAAATTCCATCTTAATCCGACTTGAAGACGTGTTGAATAGACGTCGATCTGAAAAACCAAAGGCAAGAACCTTACCCAAACAATACATTCTAGCTCGACCCGTTGTATCTTCGCACTTCGCTTAGTGCGAATTGTTCTCTAAGAATTGGGGCTGAACTGGATTTGACAGGGAGGTATGTAGGCATACTGGCGCGTCGAGCTAATGACGATTACGCTCGAGAATCTCATTCGTTAATCTTTTTTATTTGGCGAGTTTAACTACGCCATGGCTGCTTAAGACAAGGTCTTAGCATAGTCATTGCTTTTTACTTGTGATATCTGATAGCGGGATAAAAAGTATCATCATTTCATCAGGTCGTCTGCGTTAAGATGGCTTTCCTTAACGTTTGACGTATTGATTAAGCTACGGTGTTATTTGGTGGGTTTCTTAACCTGATAACACCCGACAATAAATAAGAAACTACACGCGTAGAAGGTTTGTCGGCATCTCAGCTGGACGGGGGTTCGACTCCCCCCAGCTCCACTTTTTTAACCTCAACTTTAATGGGGGTCTTTATTTTTTTGTCTTAAAAAGAAAAGCCTAAGCTAACATATAAGAGCTCTGGATATCCAACTCCAGTCCTAAAAATTTTAGAACCTTGAGGCTTTTGCATTCGATA
>DLYY01000153.1:7747-24821 GCA_003447535.1 Bacteroidota bacterium
TTATATATGCCAACTAGAAGTTGTGGCCCTGCATTAATTTCAAAATGATGCTTTTTATCAATCCCTGTCATTATACCATACCGTAAGGAAGGAATAAAAACATGAGCATCAGAAAAAAAACTCACAAATAAATAGCTTAAGCCCGCAGACCAGACAGAATATATTTTTTGATGGGCTTTAAGTCTTTGATATGTTGTGTTTGCATTAATAGCGATTACGCCATAACCTAGTCCAAAATTTACGTTGTTTTTTTTGAGAAGGAGTTCACTGTTGAACTCATTTATCTTTTTATTTTTCCAATCATCATCTGGTTGGGATAACGCCAAGCTTGAGGTTAATAATATAAGAAGGAAACTTAGGAAGGTTTTTTTCATGGAATAGTGTTTAATTTTATTCGAAAATGTTCAGGTAAGACTCATTTTTAGCTTGAACAATAAATTAAACTCAGTTTTGGTTTTTTCACATAAATTAGACGAATGCTAGGAAAAGATAAGAATCCTCTGGGATTAGAAATTAAAATGTATTCAGTAGAAGAGTTTGGTTCTGCGGTCAGGGAGGAATTAGGCGGAGATAATTATCTTCCGAATCTCACATTAGGCCAAATGTTCCTTGATAAGTATCCGGTCTACTCTTGCCAAATTAAAAAACCCGAAAACCACATCTCTAAAAAAGGGTGTGGGTGCTGTTAGTTTTTACAATGTATAGGGCATAAACCAATATGGCCAATTCTGTATTCATTCTGACTAGACTTGGCCAACTGAACAATTCCACAATTTTTAAGAAAAAAATAAGAATTAATAACAAGGCCTTATAAAAAAGGCGCAAGTTGATCAGTCCATATTGAGTCAATACTTTGACCAAGTAAATTTTGAATATTGATCTTTTCAGATGGTATTTTTGAACTACGTAAATGATCTAAACACATTTCCCATGAAGCGACTTGATATTCTTCTTGCATTTGCCTGCCTTTTTGTCTTATGCATCGATGCAAACGCCCAACGATCCAAAAAGAATGAAGAGGATGTCGTTAAAGACATCTCAAGTGAAATTGCGGGCCTTTCTTTTCGTCACGTAGGTCCTGCCCTTATGTCGGGGAGGGTTTCTGATATTGTCATTCACCCAGACAACGCCAATATATGGTATGTTGCCGTAGGCTCTGGAGGAGTATGGAAGACAGAAAACTCAGGGACTACATGGACATCGCTTTTTGATGGACAGGCAAGTTATTCTATTGGATGCTTGGCCCTTGATCCTCAGAATCCTGAGATTGTTTGGGTTGGAAGCGGTGAAAATGTTGGGGGGCGCCATGTGGGTTATGGAGACGGTATTTATCGCAGTAACGATGGAGGGGCTACGTGGTCAAACATGGGCTTAGAAACCTCTGAGCATTTATCGAAAATCATCGTTCACCCAGGGAATTCAGATGTAGTTTGGGTGGCTTCTCAAGGTCCTCTGTGGAGTCAAGGAGGTGAGCGAGGTGTGTACAAGACAACCGATGGCGGAACTACTTGGACGCGCACCTTAGGTGACGATGAGTGGGTTGGTGCGACCGATCTGTTAATTGATCCTCGAAATCCAGACGTGCTCTATGCCGCGACGTGGCAACGCCAGCGTTCAGTGGCCGGATATATGGGCGGTGGACCAGGAACGGCGCTTCACAAATCTATCGACGGTGGAACAACTTGGGAGAAATTATCTAGCGGACTCCCATCGAGCAATATGGGGAAAATAGGTCTAGGCATATCTCCCCAAAACCCAGATATAATCTACGCGGCTATCGAGCTCGATCGTCGAAGCGGAGGAGTATTCCGAAGCGATGATGGTGGGGCGTCATGGGCCAAGATGAGTGATGCTGTTTCGGGAGGAACAGGGCCGCATTATTATCAAGAGCTCTTTGTGTCTCCCCACCATGCCGATGAAATATACCTAGCAGATAACTACATGCAGGTTTCTTATGACGGAGGGAAAACCTTTGTTCGTATGAATGAAAATGAAAAGCACGTCGATAATCATGCCGTAGCCTTTAAAAAAGAGGATCCCAATTACATTCTCGTAGGATGTGATGGCGGACTGTATGAAAGTTTTGATCGCACACAAAACTGGAAGTTTGTCGATAATTTACCGGTGACTCAGTTCTATAAACTAGCCGTAGATGATGCAGAGCCATTTTACTACATCTATGGGGGAACGCAGGATAACAACACCCAAGGAGTTATTTCTCAAACCGATAACGTCCATGGCATTCGAAATTCAGATTGGTTTGTCGTGCTAGGGGGTGATGGTCACCAGCCCGCTACAGAACCTGGCAACCCTAACATAGTCTATGCGCAATGGCAGGAAGGAAACCTCAATCGCCACGATCGCCTCACAGGAGAAAACATCGATATCAAGCCCCAAGCCGCGCTTGGCGAAGCAAGTGAACGGTTTAATTGGGATGCGCCGATTTTAGTCAGTCCGCATAAACCAAGCCGTCTATACTTTGCTTCACAACGCGTGTGGAAGTCTGAAGACCGAGGGGATTCCTGGGAAGCCATTTCTCCAGACTTAACGCATGACGTCAACCGTATTGAATTGCCGTATTATGGAAGTAAACAAAAATGGGATAATCCATGGGATGTCTATGCCATGTCGAATTATAGCACGATTACTTCTTTATCGGAATCCCCAATGCGTGAAGACCTTATCTATGCGGGGACCGACGATGGCATTATTCAGGTGACTGAAGACGGCGGCGCAACGTGGCGTAAGGTAGATTTCTCCTCGATTACTGGGCTTCCAAGCACGGCATTTGTCAATGATATTAAGGCGGATTTATACAATGAAAATGTTGTTTATGCTGTCTTTGATAATCACAAGTATGGCGATTATAATCCCTACATCTACAAATCCAGTGACAAGGGTAAGTCCTGGACAAGTATTGCAAGCAATCTGCCAGAGCGCACCTTGTTATGGCGGGTGGTTCAAGACTTTAAGGAGCCGAATCTTATGTTTTTAGGAAGCGAGTTCGGCGTCTATGTAAGTCAGGATGGAGGTAATGCGTGGTCGAAGATGACAGGAGGTATGCCTAATATCTCTGTTCGTGATCTTACCATACAACGACGAGAAGAAGATCTCGTCTTAGCTACGTTTGGGCGAGGCATTTATGTGTTAGATGACTATACGTCTCTTCGCACTTCGGAGGTCTTCGAGGAAGACTTTTCAGAGGAGGCAAAACTCTTTGTTCCCCCAAAGGGCATGTGGTACTTTCCAAAACGAGTACTAGGCTGGGGTGGTAAAGCTTCTCAAGGAGATAACTTTTTCTTAGCAGACAATCCACCTTTCGGAGTCACGTTCACCTACTTCTTAAAGGAAAGTTATATGGCTTTAGCGGGAGAGCGTTTAAAGCGCGAGGGAGAAATCGAAGCTGATGGTGGTGAGGTTGCCGCACCGGCTTATGATGTTCTAGACGAAGAAATGCAATCCATGGATCCTGTTGTATGGCTCTTTGTGTACAATGAAGCGGGGGAAATTATTCGTAAAGTCAAAGCGACAAATGCCAAGGGAATTCATCGTGTAACTTGGGACTATTCTGCCAACACGCAACGCCGTATTACGTCAGAAAATATGGCACAGGACGGCTATGGGCCTAACCTAGGTCCAGGAAACTATTCAGCGGAGCTCTTTAAGCAGGTTGATGGGGTTTTTGCTTCGATTTCTGAAACGGTATCTTTTGAGGTTGCTCAGCAGGGGCAAGGCGCTCTTGAAGGGAATTCAATGGAGGCTGCCATAAATCATTGGGATGTAATGCACGATTTTTCTACCCGTTGTTATGCTTTATCTAATGATATTGAGGAAAGCGTGACTGAGGTAGAGGTAATGCTTGAGTCCTACAATCGAGCACCTACGCTTGACGAGGGCGTACACAATGCCCTTCTTCAGGCGCGAATGGAAGCTTTTGATTTACAGTTTGCGCTCAATGGATCGTCATCACGTGATGACGTCGGAGAAAAAACAGAGTATCCTACGCTGTGGACCTATCTATGGTCAGCAAGCGGTGCTCGTCGTTCGACCTATGGTCCAACAGCCAATCACCTGCAGAGTTTAGAAAATGCTCAAGCGATCTATGAACAGCTTAACAAGGACTACTTGGCCTTCCAAGAGACGCTTGCAGGTTTAAGTCTCCAGCTTGAGGAATTGGGTGCGCCGCCGGTTAAAGACTAGGTGAATACTCAACAATAATTAAGCGGTGGGGTTACCATAAAGGGTGAATGACAACACAAAGCATACTAGCCAAGAGATTCAAGCCTTAAGTGACTGGTTTCAGTCTATGCAGTGGAAGGCTTTTCCCTTTCAAGTGCAAGGATGGCAGGCCTACCATAAGGGGGATAATGGCATTGTAAATGCCCCTACGGGAAGTGGTAAAACCTATTCCTTACTCTTGCCTGCCCTACAACAAGCCAATGCAAGCACAAAAAAGGGAGTAAAAGTCATTTGGATAACTCCAATTCGAGCACTTGCCAAGGAGATAAAGCTTTCCGCAGAACGCGCTATCCAAGGCCTGTCGCTAGGACTTTCTGTGGACATTCGCAATGGAGACACGTCGACTAGTGCGCGACAAAAGCAAGATAAATTACCACCTGACCTACTGATTACAACCCCGGAAAGCCTTCATCTTTTACTCGCTCGCAAAGGGTTTGACAAACGGTTTAAGGGACTTCAGGCAGTAATCGTTGATGAGTGGCACGAGCTTCTGGGAAGTAAACGCGGCGTGCAAATGGAGCTGGCCCTCGCCTTATTGAATCACCGTATCAAAGGATTACGCATATGGGGTATATCCGCTACCATTGGCAATATGGAGACTGCATTGTCCGTGCTGCTAGGTGATGATGCTAACCGTGGTCAACTAATTCGAGCAGATATTCATAAGTCAATTGAGGTTAAGACCGTTATTCCAAGTGATATAGCTTCGCTTCCTTTGGCTGGACATTTGGGTATACATCAAGTCGAGGCCGTAGCTACTATTATTCATCAAAGTCAGTCTACTTTGGTCTTTACCAATACGCGCAATCAATGTGAGATGTGGTACCAAAAGCTCATTGATTATGATCCGAATCTAATCGGTCTTATTGCTATGCACCATGGTTCCCTTGATAAGGAATTACGATCTTGGGTCGAAGGCGGATTATATGAGGGAAAACTCAAGGTAGTGGTTTGTACGTCAAGCTTAGATTTAGGTGTAGACTTTCGCCCGGTTGAATCCATTGTACAAATTGGCGGGCCCAAAGGTGTTTCTCGTTTTATGCAAAGGGCAGGACGAAGTGGTCATAGTCCAGGAGCCACTAGTAAAATTTACTTTGTTCCTACTCATGCTATAGAAATGATTGAGGGAAGTGCACTTCGTCAGGCGATTGCTGAACACAGTCTCGAATCTAGACTTCCCTTTATTCAAAGCTTTGACGTGCTTGTCCAGTTTCTCGTAACGCTTGCAGTTGGTGATGGATTCTTTTCCAAGGAGGTCTATCAAGCTATAGTCAAAACGCATTGCTATGCTCAAATCGACGAAGAAGAGTGGCGATGGTGCCTGCGATTTATCTGTGACGGAGGGGGGTCTTTACAGGAGTATCCCGACTTTCGAAAAGTAGAAGTTGATAACGAAGGGCGATATGTTGTCAGATCGCGCCGCATTGCCATGCGTCATCGTTTGTCGATGGGCACTATCGTTAGTAATCCTGTGCTTTGGGTCAAGTTTAAAGGGGGGCGAAGTATTGGAACTGTAGAGGAATATTTTATCTCAGGGATTAAAGAAGGAGATGTGTTTTGGTTTGCTGGTCGATCGCTGCAGTTAGTGAGAGTTCACGACAACACCGTCTTTGTAAAAAACACTAAGCGCAAAACGGGTAAAACACCCGCTTGGGCAGGAGGGCGCATGCCTTTGTCTTCTCAAATGAGTAAGATGCTATTGCGCAAGCTTCACGAGGCGGCCAATCAAGATCTTTTTACCGATGAGGAACTCATCCAGATGAAACCAATTTTTGATTATCAGCGCAAGTATTCGATGATTCCAAAAAAGAATGAATTACTCATTGAATACTTTGAAGACAGGGAAGGGTTGCATATTTTGTGCTATCCTTTTGAAGGGCGAAATGTTCATGAAGGCATGGCGGGAATTATTGCCCATAGAATTGCCCAGATTCGTCCGATAACGTTTAGCATAGGCATGAATGACTATGGCTTTGAGCTACTTACCGATCAATCATTAGATGTTGAGTCGATTTTTTCTCAGGAACTCTTTGCCCCAGAGGAGGTCCATGAAGCGCTCAACACGACAATGAATGCCTCACAAATGACCCGTCGGCAGTTTAGAGATATTGCAGCGATTGCAGGACTTGTCTTTACAGGCTTCCCGGGAAAACCAAAAAAAGACCGCCATATCCAAGCGACCTCTCAACTCTTTTACAATGTTTTTGAGAGCTATGAGCCCAATAACTTACTTTTTCGTCAAGCCTTACATGAAGTCATGGAGCGTAAACTAGAGGAGGGGCGTCTTCGAGATACCTTGGAGCGTATTCAATCTATGGATATCTGCATGGTCAATACACATAAGCCGAGCCCTTTTGCCCTCCCTCTATTAGCTGAGCGCATTCGAGAAAAGTTTTCGACTGAAAGTATTGAAGACAGAATTCGCCGAATGGAATTAGAAATACTCAAAGGATGACGATTACCTGGCACAATCACAATTGGACCCTGGATGGTGAGCGAGCGCTCTACTGGCCTCTTCGTGACACCCTTATTCTTGGCGATCTGCATTTTGGCCGTTCGACGCATTTTCAGCGCGCAGGTATTGCCCTGACTGATGAAACCCATAAAAAGGATCTTCTTCGACTAAAACGATTACTTGAAAAGTATAGACCTTCAACAGTATATTTTTTGGGAGATCTCTTTCATTCTGAATACAACGCAGCTTGGCAGAGTTTTTCGAACTTGATCTTATCTTTTTCCCCCATAGACTTTGTATTGATCCAAGGGAATCATGATATTTTGTATCGCACTGATTATGCCAAGGCAGGAATAGAGGTCTTGCCATTTATCCAAGAAGAAGGCTTGTTATTTAATCATGAACCTATAGAAGATGCCAATGGGCTTGGCGTACTATGTGGCCATATCCATCCAGGAATCATCATGCGTGGCAAAGCGAAGCAGAGGCTTAAGTTTCCCTGTTTTTATGTACAAGAAGACCAGATGATTTTGCCAGCATTTACTCTATTGGCAGGTATGAAAGTGTTACGTCCAAAGCGAAGCGTTCGGGTGTATTTACCTATGGGAGAAAACGTACAAGAAGTAACAAAGAATTAGTGAAGCTGTTCCTTAAACCAAAGCCCCGAGTCCTTTATACGGCGTTCTTGGCTCTCAAAATCCACATGAACAATACCGAACCTTGGATGATATCCTTCGGCCCATTCAAAGTTGTCTAAAAAAGTCCAAGCAAAGTAACCGTCTACAGGAATGCCTTCCTGCTTTGCGCGAAGTACTTGGCCGATGTATTGTTTATAAAAGTCTAAGCGTCGCGTGTCGTGTACGAAGTCTCCTTCCACGTGATCTTCAAAGGATGCACCATTTTCTGTGACAATCATTCGTTTGCCATACTCTCCAAACTGCTTGAGTACATGATACATTCCTTCAGGCGAGACTTCCCAGCCCATTTCAGTGATGTTTTCTTCCTCGGTGAGTTTATTAGCTTTCACCAAGTTGGCCCAAAAGACAGGAGGCCAAAAGGAGAATCGCGCAACACTTCGAAAATAATTTTGAAGTCCGATGAAATCAAAATCAAAGGTCGCGCGCTCCATGTCGCCATCTTTTATCCATCGCTCAATGCCTTGTATCATGGAAAGGTCTTCAGTGGGGTAGCCCATACCCATAGACGGTTCGACAAAGAGCCTGTTAAACAATGCATCCGCTCTTTTAGCCGCCTTTTGGTGTCTTGGCGCATTGGATTTGGGTTCTACTGCAGTACAAGAAAAAGTAGTGCCTATGCTTGCCTCAGGAAGGAGCTCTTTAAGAATCCTTCCTCCTTCTCCTTGGGCTACGGTAACATGGTGAACGGCTGCTTTAAACTGCTTGAAGCTTCGAATTCCTGGAGCATGGCCACCACTCATATAGCCGAGTCCAGTAAAGGCCATGGGTTCGTTAAACACCATCCAGTGCTTCACTTTATCTCCGAAATGTTTGGCTAGAACTTCAACATAATCACTAAACCAAGCAATGCTATCCCGATTAAACCACCCGCCTTCATCCTGAAGGGCTTGAGGCAAATCCCAATGATAACATGTGAGCCAGGGTTCAATGCCTATGTCTAAGCATCGATCAATGACACGATGATAAAAGTCAATGCCTTCTGCATTCAGGCTTCCCCGACCTTCGGGCATAATCCTTGACCATGCCGTTGAAAAGCGAAAGACATCCATATTCATGGACTTTAGCAAGGCTAGGTCTTCTGAGTAATTATGGTAGAAATTGCAGGAGACATCCCCGTTATCCCCGTTGAGTATTTTGCCCTTCTTGTGTGAAAAAGTATCCCAAATGGAAGGACCCTTTCCACCGAGATTCCATGCCCCTTCTATTTGGTAGGCGGCAGTAGCTACGCCAAATTTAAAGTCACTGCCGAATTCTTCCCTTAGGGTTAGGGGATTGAGATTTAGCATTTTGGCCATTGGATGCTCAGCCAAGAGAAGGGAAGTGGCCCCAAGGGCAGAAAGCTTAAGTGCGTCTCTTCGATTCATGGTGTAGATTCGTGATGTCGATTATATACCGTCCATTACGGCTAGTTTTTCGGCTTGTTCCGCCATACGAAGTTTGTCTATAACTTGTCCCAAACCCCCACCTACAATGGCATCAAGCGCATAGAGTGTAAGACCAATGCGGTGATCCGTTACTCTTCCTTGAGGATAGTTGTAGGTTCTTATTTTTGCAGACCGGTCACCTGTTGAAACTTGAGACTTACGCTCCGCGGCTTGAGCGGATTGTCGCTTTTGAAGTTCACTTTCATAGAGTCTGGAGCGAAGCCATTGCATGGCAATTTCCCGGTTTCTGTGCTGAGATCGGCCTTCCTGACACTCTACGACTACCCCAGTAGGCATGTGAGTGATTCGTATGGCGGATTCTGTTTTGTTAACGTGCTGTCCTCCAGCTCCAGATGCTCTGAAGGTATCTACCTTAAGATCTGCTGGGTTGATGCTTACCATGACCTCATCTACCTCTGGAAGGACGGCAACCGAAGCAGCAGAGGTATGTACCCGTCCTTGGGACTCAGTTTTTGGAACTCGCTGAACGCGATGAACTCCGGATTCAAATTTTAAAATTCCAAAGACATTTTCACCGTCAATACGCATGACAATTTCCTTGAAACCTCCTGAGCTGCCTTCATGGGCGCTGACAATTTCTGTTTTCCATCCGAGACTCCCCGCATATTGAGAATACATTTTTAATAAGTCACCCGCAAATATGCTCGCCTCATCACCTCCGGTTCCAGCTCGGATTTCGAGGAGGACATTTTTTTCGTCTTCAGGATCTTTTGGAATCAGTAGTGTTTCTAGTTGCTTTTGCAAATCTTCCAAAGAATTTTCCTGTTCTCCTAGGTCGGCTTTCGCCATTTCTCTAAACTCTTCATCGGTCTCTTCCTTAATGATTCGTTTGTTGTCTGCAATATTCGAAAGGGCGAGTTGATAGGCAATATATACCTCATGAATCTGACTCAACTCTTTATATTCTTTGCTGAGCTGAGTAAATGTTTCAACATTAGAAGTAATGGTCGGATCAGAAAGCTGTTGTTTTACTTCTTCAAAACGCAGAATAATGGGTTCGACCTTGTCTAGCATAGGCATGAAAATACGCCATCTAGATAAACTTTACCTTATGCAAAAAGCAATGCCCAAAGCCTAGGGCCAAAGACTAGAAATCCAATAACAATAGCATGTAGACAACATATAACAACTGCGCCTGCGGCAATGTCTTTAGCTTGTTTTGTTGTGGGATGGTAATCCCTTCCTACTCGATCTAACGTTAGCTCAAAAGCGGTGTTGATTGCTTCTCCTGCGAGAACCAGAGTAATGGCAAGGCTAATCCATAGCCACGCTTGCGCGTTAATTTGAAGATAAAACCCAAGACCGATGGCAAGAAACGCAAGCACTACTTCAATGCGAAAGTTTCGCTGTTGTAAAAGAATGGAAAGGCCACTAAAGGCAAATCGAAGGCCTATAACATCCCATTTTTTCATGGCAACTTCATGGTGAGATTCGGCTGTTCGGTTAATCCAAGGTTTAGTTGTAAACCCCTGGGCGATATACGATCTTCAACTATACAAAAGGCCCCGAGGGGTGGAGGACTATATCGCATATATTGCCTGCCAAGGACCAAATCCTTAGAGTGAATTGGACCTTGCATAATAAGGTAGATGTAGAGCATCGTCTTCATTGGGAATTATCGAAGGGCTTGGAAAACTGGAAGTACATGGCTCGCTACATTGGCTTGACTAAAGTAGCCATTGGCTGCTTGATAAAGGGCTTCAGCGTTTTTTAGACTGGCAATAAGTGTAGTATCGACAGTCCCAGTTTTTTTATTGGTTAGATGGAAACATAAATTTCTGTAGATCATATTCGATGTATCGCTGGCCGAAACAGGATAGGCTAAGACTATGGTGCTGCTATCAGGTAGACTATCGGTGCATATCCAGTCTCTCCACATAGTAATCCGGTGTTGGTTGAGGCTATTTTTTAGGTCTTCATCTGTGATTTCACACCCTGAGCCTGCGGCTAATTTTGACATAAACAATTGTTGGGTAAATTCGCCACTTTTTCCGTCGAGTTCCTTTGCCTTTAGTGCTGCCTCAAGCGAAGGCCCAAATTCACTTAATTGGTAATGGGCATACGCTTTAAGATTCCAAGCATGGGCATAATTCTCAAACTCCTTATTGGCAAGAAATTGGTTCAATAGGTTTAGTGTAGAGTCTGGCCCAATGGTCTTAGAGGCTGAATAAATTTTTCGGTATTCAACAATTACGGGGTTCGCATCCCCATCAGAAACGCGATCGGGGTCATACTGACAGTTGCTAACAACAAGTGTAACACCTATAATCCCAAGCAAGTGAAAACAGGATCTCATAATACATTTTGGTTTAGTCCTGAATGTTAATTTACAAAATACATTTGGTGCCATTTTCCTTAACCCAGCGATCAGCCTCACGGTATCTTGGATATTTTTCGTCCAATAATGCCCAAAATGCTTTTGAGTGGTTGTTGTGCACGAGATGACAAAGTTCATGTACGATAACGGCATCAATGACCCATAAAGGGCATAAAGTCAAACGAGTGGATAGGGCAATCTTTCCCGTATTATGTTGGCAACTACCCCATCTGCTGGTGGTATAACCCAAGCGAAAGCCATTTACCTCACCGAGTTCGAGATGGTTGTTCCACTGCCGGACTCTTTCTTGTAGTATATTTCTGTAATGGTTTTTGACTGCCTTTCGAACGGCCTTTGATACCATTTCATGCTCTTTAAAAGTAACAGGCTCTTGTCCTTTAATTTGAAGAATTTGTTCATTGATAAGACCGGCCTTCCATGGAACGGAATCTGACGTGGTTGGCTTGCCTGAAAACTTTACAATTCGCACTCCATCAAAAAAATAGAGGCGATCATCAGCTTTCAGTTTTCGAAAGTTGATCGGATGCAGGGGTTTTAACTTTAGTGCCTTTTCGGCCCAATGAAATGCATCGTCAAGAATGCGATTTAACTCATAGGTCGAAGTCATTATAGGTACTCTAACAATTAGTCCCTTGGTACTAAGACCAAAGCGCTGGTTGGAGCGCCGCTCACGAATAACATACAAGCGTAGTTCATGCTCGGCAATTTTGATTACTCTCGATTCTGATATGGCCTTTTTTCGGAACATACAAACAATGATCTTCGCCATGTTGAATTTACACAGGTTATCTATATTTAACCCTGACTTCGAATATTTCATAAAAACCGTTTTCAGGATTACGCAGAGTTATGGACAAGGAATTATTAGAACAATTACAAGGAGGAAATCGCTTTCAAAAACGCTTTTTAGAACAACGAAAAGTATTCTTTTGGGGCCCAGTACATGATGATTCGGCAAGGAAAGTAGTCGATCAGTTGTTGTTCTTGGATGCTGAAAAACCGGGAGAGGAAATTAAGTTGTATATCAATAGCCCGGGAGGTGTTGTTACCTCAGGCATGGTAGTAATGGATACTATGCAAATGATAGCCTCACCAGTGCGTACTATCTGCATGGGGATGTGCGCCTCCATGGGAGCACTCATGCTCAGTCATGGTGATAAAGGGCGACGTGAAATCTATCCGAATGGACGAGTGATGATTCATCAGCCATCCATTGGCGGTATTCAAGGCCAGGCAACGGATATTGAGATTACAGCAAATGAAATTCAAAAAACCAAGGTTCTTTCGGCAGAAATTCTTGCTAAAAATTGCGGTAAGTCTGTAGAGAAAATTCTAGAAGATTTTGATCGGGATTATTGGATGAATGCAGAAGACGCGATTGCCTATGGAATCGTCGATATGGTGTCAGAGTCCGTATAAATTGTCTGATGCAATTTCTTCCCAATGCCATAGATCGCTATAGTACAGCGTTTACAGATGAAGAGCACCCAGTACTCTATGAACTATACCGTGAGACGCATTTGACGCAAACCATGCCTCAAATGGTTTCAGGTCATATGCAAGGATCTATACTCCAGCTATTTGTTTGTATGACCCAGCCAAAGCGTATTTTAGAAGTAGGGACGTTTACAGGGTATTCTGCTATTGCTATGGCTTTGGCGATGCAGGACGGGGGAGAGTTACACACCATTGAATATGATGACAAATACAAGGAAATCATTGAGCAATACGTACAAAAGGCAGGTGTGCAGGACAGGATTACCCTTCATTTTGGTTCTGGCCTTGAGGTAATACCTCAATTAAAAGGTGCTTTTGATATGGTCTTTATTGATGCCGACAAGATTAACTACAGTGTTTACTATGATTTGATTTTTGATCAAGTTCCCGTCGGAGGATATCTGATTGCTGATAATGTCCTGTGGAGTGGTAAAGTTACAGAAGATGAGCACCAGTTTGATAAGGACACGCGTGCACTTCACGCCTACAACGAGAAGATTGCATTAGACCCAAGGGTCAAGCATATATTACTTCCTTTACGCGATGGATTAATGGTGGCTCAAAAGATTGCTCAATAAACGCTTCCTAGCAGTTAGCTAGAGATCTAAACCAAACTTTTTGGATGTTTCTTGGGCTATTTCGTAGCCTGCATCTGCGTGCCGAATCACTCCAATTGCTGGGTCGTTATGGAGAACGCGACGAAGACGTGCGTGTGCATCATCTGTACCATCAGCAAGAATTACCATACCTGCATGCAGGGAGTATCCCATACCAACACCTCCTCCATGGTGAAAGGATACCCACGTTGCTCCCCCGGCGATATTGGTGAATGCGTTTAGTATAGGCCAATCTGCCACGGCATCACTTCCGTCTTTCATGGCTTCTGTTTCTCGATTCGGAGAAGCCACAGATCCTGTATCGAGGTGATCTCTTCCGATGATTATGGGAGCAGAAAGCTCACCATTTTTTACCATTTCATTGAATGCCAGCGCTGCCTTTTCCCGTTCACCCAATCGCAACCAACAAATTCGTGAGGGAAGGCCTTGAAAGGCAATACGTTCTTTGGCCATTTTGAGCCAGCGATGTAGTGAGGCATCTTCAGGAAACAACTCCTTGAGCTTGGCATCGCATTTAAAGATATCTTCTTCATTACCACTAAGGGCTACAAAGCGGAAAGGTCCACTTCCTTCGCAAAACAAGGGTCTGATGTAGGCAGGAACAAATCCAGGAAATGCAAAGGCATTCTCAATATTACGCTTATCCTTGGCCTGACCTCTAAGGTTGTTACCATAATCAAACACAATACTTCCTTGGTCTTGCATGGCAATCATTAGCTCGACGTGCTTAGCCATTGTATCCCATGACTGATCACGGTAGTCATCTGGATTCACATCCCGTAGTGTATTAGCTTCGTCTACAGACATCCCTTCCGGGAAATACCCGATAAGTTCATCATGTGCAGAGGTTTGGTCGGTAAGCGTATCTGGAATGATATTTCGCTCGAGCATGCGTTCTAAGAGATCGACCGCGTTGCATAGAACGCCGATGGAAAGTGCTTTTCCTTCCTTGGCGTATGCTACTGCTCGATCAATAGCTTCATCGATATCAAGACATTTTTCATCCAAGTACCGCGTTTCAATTCGCTTGTCGATTCTCCATTCTTCCATTTCGGCAATGAGGGCTGTTCCTTCGTTCATGGTAATGGCTAACGGTTGAGCACCGCCCATACCCCCTAGTCCGGCAGTCACATTGAGCTTGTGCTTTAAGTCGCCTTCAAAGTGAATTTTAGCGAGCGAAGCATAGGTTTCATAGGTGCCTTGAACAATACCTTGGGTTCCGATATAGATCCAACTACCCGCTGTCATCTGGCCATACATCATAAGCCCCTTTCTCTCCAACTCTTCAAAGTGTTCCCAGTTTGCCCAATTACCCACAAGATTTGAATTGGCGATTAAAACACGAGGTGCGTCTTTATGGCTCCGAATCACTCCTACTGGCTTCCCTGACTGTACAAGAAGGGTTTCATCGTCTTCGAGGTTTTCCAGGGTCTTTAAGATGAGGTCAAAAGCCTCCCAGTTTCTAGCAGCCTTACCTCTTCCTCCGTATACAATCAATTCTTCAGGGCGTTCAGCTACTTCTGGGTCTAAGTTGTGTTGTATCATGCGCCAAGCGGCTTCTTGGGCCCATCCTTTACAGTGAAGGGTAGTTCCCCTAGGTGCTGTTACCGTTCTTGAAGTTTTAGTGCTCATTGTTTGTTTTTTTGATAAACTGATGCTGTATACTCTCAGCGTGTAGGCTTTGGAAAAGCTCCATAATAAAAGCTTTAGACAAACCCAATTGATGCCCCCTTTCCAAGGCTAAAGTAAGTGTATTCTCCCACCGTTTTGGCTGATAAATTGCAAGATTTTCTTCTTGCTTGTAAACGCCAATATCATGGGCGATGTTCATTCGCTCTTGTATTAGAAGTAAGATTTCTTTGTCCAAGGAGTCGATGGCATGACGCTGGTCGTTGACATAGTCATCGGAATATCCTTCTTTGGCATGAAGATTAGACCACTGCACTTGTTGTAGAATGCTAGCAAGGCGATGAGGAGTTACCTGCTGTGCGGCATCGGTTAGCGCTTGGTCTGGCTCGATATGACTTTCGACCATCAATCCTTGATAGCCCAATTGTCCCATTTGTTGGCTGAGTTCATCGAGGAGGTCTCTTCTGCCACCCATATGGCTTGGATCGCCTATCATTGGAATATCGGGTCGTTGACGCTGAAATTCTAGGGAAAGTTGCCAGTAGGGAGGATTCCGATAGGCTGTATTGTCGATGGCAGAGAACCCGCGATGAATTGCATAAAGGGTGGAACACTCAGCTCGTTCTAATCGCTCTATGGCACCGAGCCATAGGCCAACATCCCGATTCACAGGGTTTTTGATAAATATTGTGACCTCTGTTCCTCGAAACGCCTCGGCTAATTCATCAATCAAAAAGGGGTTTACTGTCGTGCGTGCGCCGATCCATAGGTGCCTAAAGCCTGCTTGTAAACACGACTCAACGTGGCTTGCTCTTGCTACTTCCGTAATGGGATCGACTCCAATATCTTTTGCAGCTTCTATGAGGTAGTCAATACCTTGTTCTCCAAGCCCTTCAAAGGCACCCGGTCGAGTACGTGGCTTCCAGAGTCCACCGCGGAGCAAGAAAGGATATGGGATGTGTTGTTTTAATTCACGTGCCGTGTCTAGCATTTGCGCTCTGTTTTCTACAGAACATGGCCCCAAAATATAAAGAGGTTTCGAAGAAGATTGAGCAGTTTGAGCATCCATAAACCGCCTACAAGGTACGCGATTTAGTAGGGGATTGTATCAGTACTTTTCTAAGCGCGTGTCAATTTTATCAGCCCAATCAAGAATACCTCCGGCGAGATTGTAGATCTTGGTTATCTCGGGTCGATTGGACATGATGTACTGGACTGCGCGGGCACTTCGAGCGCCTGATCTGCAATGAATCACTACATCAATATCATTGCGTATAGCCTCTAATTGGCCAGGAAGGTCGCCAAGGGGAATGTGTTGGCCTTGGATTTCGGCAATCTCAATCTCATAGGCTTCTCTTACATCAATGAGTTGGTGCTCTTTACCGGTGTTGCGCCATTCTTGTAGCGTCTTAACTGATATTTCTTTGACTTCTTCCATTAGGATTCAGTTTTTACTTGACTAACTTCTTATCATACAGGCCCCAACGGTCACATTGTTTCCCTCGTCAACTAAAATGAAACTTCCCGTCACCCTATTTCTCGAATACTCATCATAAAACAAAGGCACAGTGGTGCGGAGCTTAACCCTTCCTATATCATTTAGACTTATAGTGCGGTTCTCTTGATCCTTAGACAGCGTGTTTACATCCATTCTGTACTCTATGGATTTGACCACGCATCGGCATTGTTTTGTAGTATGAATCAAGGTGTATTTGCCACCAAGTTGTAATGATTTATTATCATCCATCCAACAAATCATAGCATCGATTTCTTGCCCTGTTTTGGGTTCATTGTTAGAGCGTGTGATCATATCCCCTCGACTAATATCAATCTCATCTTCTAAGGTCATCACAACAGACATTGGATCAAATGCTTCTTCTACTTCTTGATTATCGCAGTGTATGGCTTTAATTTTTGTGGAAAATCCAGAAGGCCAAGCTTTTACCTCATCACCTGAGCGAAACACACCTCCAGAAATTCTTCCAGCATAGCCTCTAAAATCGTGATAGGCATCAGACTGTGGACGGATAACTGTCTGCACTGGGAATCGTCCATCGATATAATTACGATCATTCGCAATATGTACATTCTCTAAGTGATACATAAGGGTTGTGCCATTGTACCAAGGCATTTTTTCTGAGGTATTGACCACGTTG
>DLYY01000223.1 GCA_003447535.1 Bacteroidota bacterium
TCACCTTTGACCACTCCCTGGTCTAATGTTTGGCGAAGTAAGGCATGATATTGTTTCATCAATGTGACTTTTTTTCGAGAATATTATGATAACAAAATCAGAAATTGATTGTTATGTAAAAGTGATTAATCCTATTCTACATCCACGATTCCAGGCCTAATGTTTATCCACAAGTATCGAGCCTCTGTTATTGGCGTTTTTTGCACCTTATTGGTTTTTGCCGTGTATTTTTCTTTACCGCAAAATCTAAGCTTCAATTTTGACTTTAAGCGCTTTTTCCCAAAAGATGATGCTTCGGTAAAGGCTTTTGAAACCTACCGAGAGACCTTTGGGTCAGATGACGATTTTCTCTTTGTAGCCCTCGAATCTAAAGAAGGAAAAATTTTAAGAGAAACAGAGTTGACCTTAATCGATACTATCACCGCACAGCTATCAGATATTCCTAGTGTGCGGAATGTGCAAAGCATCACATCCTTTCAAGATATACTCTTTTTAAAGCAAGTAGTCGGCTTTATGCCAAACACAAATCAACCTGCAAAATTGAGTCCTGTAGCGATTCCTCTATTACGATTCGACTCGAGTTTTACAAAGGATGTAGAACGAATTAAAAAAGATCCAAGACTTTATGGAAGACTCCTAGGGAATGACTCTACGAGTGCAGCCATCATTTTGTTTGTGGATTCAATGGGGTTTGATACGTCTGTAGCATTTATGGACGAAGTACACCAAATCATAAGCACTCAATGGAAAGGGACCCATCACTACGTAGGACGGGCCAACTTCGAAAGAGAGGGCAAGCGAATAGCCATCGTAGAGTTTGTAAAAACCTCTCTTCTTTCCGTAGCGCTAGTTATTGCTGCATTCATTGTCTTTTTTAAAAATCCAACTTCAATTGGATTTTCTCTTATTACCATGCTTGTTGCCCTCGCTTTTTTCACTGGGATGCTTGGGCTCTTTCAAGTTGATATAGACCCTCTTAGTGCCCTATACCCTGTTATCATACTTATAGTAGGTGTATCCGATGTAATTCATATCACCTCAAAGTATATCACCGAAGTCAAATCAGGTAAGTCGAAAGGAGAAGCCATCCAGTCTACTTTGCGAAGCATTGGTTTGGCAACCTTTCTTACCTCAGCAACTACTGCTATTGGGTTTTGTTCTTTATTTACCTCCAAAGTAGTTCCTATCCGAATCTTTGGTCTTGCGGCGGCTGCAGGAATCATGATTACCTTCTTGGTGGTTATTTTTCTAACCCTCGCCTTATTCACATACATTCCTCCAAAAAAGCTCAAGAATCTGGACTTTGGCGACTCATTCTTTACAGAACAACTCAAAAAACTGTATCACTTTACCTTTCGAAAAGGTCGAGCCATTACTGTTGGCTTTATTGGTTTCTTGGCCTTGTGCTTCTGGGGAATATCTACAATAAATACAGATTTAGATATTGCAACAGGCCTCCCTAGAGGAGAAAAGTTGACCGATGATTTTTACTTTTTTGAGGAGCATTATAGCGGCTTTCGACCCTATGAAATTCTCTTAGAAACTCAAGGCGATTACACCCTTGACGACTATGAAATCCTCATCATGATAAACAGTATTGTAGAGGCGATGCACAAAGAGGAGGACCTCTCCACGACCCTGTCTATTCTCGATGTATACAAGCAGTTTAATTACGGTAAAAATCTAAGGAAGAGCTTTGACGATTATGCCTTACCCGACTCTATGAGTTATTGCTCATTCCAGGCCTTGAAAGCTGATCTGCCTCCTACAAGCTTTGCGCGTATTGGTTTAGTAAGTGAGGATGAAAAAGTGGGAAGAATATCATCCACGGTAAAAGATTTAGGAACGTCTGACATTGAAAAAATTAATATCCGTCTTCAACAGCATTTTGCCAAGCACATTGACCCAAGTAAGTTATCGGTTCAAATTACAGGGACAGGAACGCTAATTGACCAAAACAATGCCTACTTAAGACAAAATTTACTCTTTGGTCTTTCGGGAGCGGTCTTAATCATTGGTTTGGTGATGGCTGTCTTGTTTAAAAATTGGAAGTTTCTTATAATCTCGATTATTCCGAATGTCTTTCCATTGGTTTTTGGAGCAGCCGTTATGGGGGTATTGCAAATCAGCCTTGATGCAACGACCTCTATGATATTTGCCATATCATTTGGAATTGCCGTTGATGATACGATCCACTTCTTATCAAAACTTCGCCTTGAGTTAGCCAAGTCAAAAGACTTAGAAAAAGCTTTATACAATACAACGCTAGAAACAGGACGCCCCATTATTGTAACAAGTATAATTCTGTTTTTTGGCTTCCTTGTGATGCTATTCGCTAAGGCCCCCGGAATGATGTATGTTGGCTTACTTGTTAGCTTGACCCTCTTTAGTGCGGTCTTTGCCGATTTATTCCTGATTCCTATTCTTTGTCGATCAATCCTTAAAAAGGACTATAAATAACTCCTAAATTTCTTGGATTGCTTGCCAGACCCCCATGTTTCCCTTGGGGTTTTTAACTAAAATCATTGGTGCCACAGGATCTAAGAGTACGAGTTCATTGGTTACGCTTCCTAAAAGAAACGAAGAAACTGTACTCCGCCCTCTAGCAGAAATCAAGATGAGGTCAGCACCCATCTTGCGCGATTGAGCATAAATGGTTTCTGCCGTGGACATCCCATCAACACTAAGCACATTACATGTTAACCCTAAGTCACCAAGATCATTATTTTCTACAAAATGGTGAAAGTCTTGCTGTCTTTGTTCTTCCAGGATTGACTTGTATTCTTCCAAGGATTTCCCTGAGTAATGGTACCCCGAAGGAACTTCGTAAAGGTGTTCACAAACAAACAAATTGTAGCCCTTATCCGCCTCGTCGAGGCCATAGGCCAAACGAAGAGTACGGGCATTGTGCTCATTAAATTGCAACGGAACGTAAAACTTGGTAAACTGAAAATTATCATAGCCTTCAGGAACCATCCATAAACTTGCACTAGACTTATTGGCGAGATCTTGAAGAAGCGCCGAACCCTTCAATCCAAAACGATTCATAAGAAAAATCAAATCCGCTCTGTGACTCGAGGCTGTTTTAAGAATTTCTTCTGAAGGAGATCCTTCTTGAGCACTGTAGTGAAGCTCAACACTGTCTGTGGTCAAGTGTTGTTCAACAAGATCACGCATGGCTTTTATGATCTTACCCTCTAATTCCTCCTTGCTACCATCAGTTAACAAAGAAGGATAGACGTGGACAAATTGAATAGAGGTAGACGGAATATAGGGTAGAACGCGGTCTATATAATTCAGCAGTGTCGAATCGGATGATGTCAAGTCTAATCCGATTAAAAGGCGACGAAAAGGTAGTTCTTGCATAGTTAGTCGTTTACATATTCTGTCAGATATTGATATGCAGGGGTAAGCTTCCCTGCTTGGGCGATGGTTGCCTGTTTAATCATCTCATGACTTGAATAGTCATTGGTCATCATAGTATCAAGCACATGCTCGATAAACATTTTTCCAAAATCCATGGAGGCATCTCGAGGTAATTCATTGGGTAAATTATCAACCGCCATGATGTCCAGCCCATTACTTGAGTAAGGACGTAATTCAGCTAAAGATTGGGGGTCTACCCCATATACGGCGTCTCCAATAATCGAAGGTCGAATGGTTAGGGGAATAGACGCTTCAGGAGCTATATCACAGGTTATATCCGCTATAGTTGTCAATCGTGTTGACTTCAATAAAGTATGAGCCTCCTCTTTAGTGAAAAAAGAAGGTGCGCGATTATCCCAGTAAATGCCATTAATCAAAAGATTTGCGGATTGAAGGTAGGGCAACAATGTGCTTCGATAACCGCTTGGATCGTTGTAAAAAGACGTTTGGAATCCATGTTCGTCATGCGTAAACAGGGATTCTGTAGGTAACATAACATATTGACCCTTTTGCTCACTTGATACAAAGGATGAAGGGCTTACTTTCTCAAAGCCTGCAGCCTTCACAATTTCCTCTGCCCCTCGACTAACCCGTCCAGTTCCCGTTACCACAAGCCTTACCGAAGAAAAGTCAATTGAGCGTAATGCCTCCAAGGCCTCGGCAAGGTCAAAGCACTCATGCATCGCGGGTAGTTTGCCCAAGGATAGGCGCATGGCAAGAGCAAGAAGGCCGTTATAAGCCCCTACAATACCGGCCCAACGACCAAAGGCAATAACCCTTGGTCCATCTTTACTTCTAAGGCATTCATAATCAATGAGCTCAATTTTTTTTGCCAGAATTGTTTGCAACAAGATTCGGTTATAGGGTTGAGCCTTAATCGTGTGGGAAAAGAAAAAGTATATCTTATCATCGACGAGTTGTTCAATAGCTACTTCTTTAACGCCTAGCAAGACATCACAAAATGAGACGTCATCCACTACTTCAACTCCCTCTTCTCTGTATTCATCATCACCAAAACATCTAGACTGAGAGGATTGAACAAAAACCTTTAAAGATGGATGGCGCCGCATAGCTTCTCTACATAGTGATGGAGGCAAGACTACCCGACTATCTGGCGGTGACTTTGTCTCTGATAATATTCCTATTGTTCGTTGTGCATTCATATCAGGCTTCAAATTCAAACTCATTAAAAAATTCCATCAGTTGTTGGTGAACATCGCTTTTTGTCATCCCATATTGTGCCAAGGAATAATGATGTTTGCTCGTGTATGTTTTATTTTCTTTTGAGATTTCCTGAAGGGCTGTCTCAACCTCCGCCGGTAAATCTAATTCCATTTGGTGATATAAATCTAAAATAACCTGATGCGGATTTTCTTTGATAATCTGGTAATCAATTACAAAAAAACGGTCGCGAGCAAAAGAAGGCCTAATCTTTTGCATATAGGCACAATAATCAATGGCAAGTTGGGCAAAATCCCGGCACTCTTCGCTATCATCGAGTATGTCAGGACTATGTAGACGCCAAGGCCCCGTGAACATGCTTACAACAGAAGGTACAAATTTGTAGGGATGGCGCACAGGATAGATCACTTTTGCGTCGGGGAAGGTCTCCATCAACCATTGTAAACGCCCTGTATTAAACACGTTTTTTACAAGTAAGGTCTTCGATGGATCCATTGCATAATGCATACGCTGCAAGGAGTTTTTATAAAAAATCCTCAAGTTTTTTTGAGTACGTTGGGGCATGGTATCTACAAAACGCAACTCCGGAAGTTCTTTAACAAACGGGCAGGCTAGGATGAGCGCAGGACTTATCATAGTGAATACAAAAAGATTCTCGTCCTCTTCGGGCATCGTGAAACCCATAGGATGTACATCCTTCCAACCTTTGAAAACCTTTCGCTCAATCCAACCTAAAAGAGCATGTAATGGCCCACCAATTTTGGAATCAATCAAGGCTATTGTATCAAATAATCGAATCCAAAAAATACATGGAAACAGGGTGTGATAAAGCAGTGGAGTACAAAAGCGCTTGTCATCTAGGTTGAATAGACGATGTAAAAATGTTGTGCCGCTTCTTGGATTACTTATGATATATAATGGTGATTTAACCTCATGCCATCGGTAGGGAAAAAACAGTACTTCGTCAAGCAACCTTCCCACAATGAGTAAAGACCAATAAATCAGCATGATTGGCACAAGGACTAAAGTAAAGGCCCAACGCCGTAAAGACGGATACTTGAACATGTTGAGCCAAAGTATTTTACCAAATACAGCAAAATTTATAAAAAACAAAGAAGGATGAAATAAACCCATAAAGCCTATAAAAGTAACTTTCAGGCTTCATTTTTCTCTAATCCTTGGTTAAATTCCTACGCACACCTTTCAACCTATTGAAAATTAGTATTTTGTGAGAAATACAACTGTGCGTCTCTTTCTCTCTTCCTTTACTATAGTCATTGCCATTTATGCAAGTGGTCAAAGCACAGCGAGCAAAGTCTATGATGTTTTACAAACAAATTGCGCAAATGCTTATTGCCATTCCAGTGGAAATCAAGCGGGTGGACTTGACCTGGAAGGAAGTGGGGGAAATATCAATGCAAAAATGCAGGATATCTATAATAATCTGTACGATGTCAACCCTAGTAATGCGGAAGCTGCGAGCAAAGGACATAAATTAATCTACCCAGGCGACCCCTACAGAAGTTACCTGTTTCGCAAAATCAATAACGGCCTATCTCCTGACGTGGTGCTTGAGAGTACAGAAGGGGCTGACATGCCTATTGGGGGAGGCATGGCTGACGAGGATATTGAGTTAGTTCGTCAATGGATTCTTTATGGATCACCTCTCGGAGGCGATGTGGTCAATACGGTCTTAATTGATGATTTCTATCAAAATGGTGGTATTGAAAGCATTCCCAACCCACCAGCCCCCCCAACCAATGGTTTTCAAGTTCATTTTGGACCTTTTTTCCTCGAAGCAGGTGGTGAGCGAGAGCATTTTTTAAAGTATGAAACTAATCTTCCCGAAGAAATTGAAGTGACTGAAGTGTCTACTACCATGGGAGATTATTCACATCACTTTATTACCTACAAATACATTGATTTTGACGGTAATCCAACCTTTGGTCAATCTACTCCTGCCGGGTTAAGAGGTATTGACAATGAGAGTTTTTCTGTTGTGGCCACCGAACAATACACTAATGCATTGACATTGCCTAATGAAACAGCTTTTAGATTGTGGCAAGACGTGGTGTTTGATTTAAACAGTCATTATATTAATTACGACCTCAATCAACCCATGAAGTGTGAAGCCTATGTAAATTTTGAAACTCAGCCTTCAGGCACTGCAACACAAATCATGTACTCATCAATGGGCTTTAACCTAAACATCGAAATTCCTAATAATGGTCAAGCGACTGTAATTGACTTTCCACTTACGCTGCCTACATTATTGAGTGCCGCAGGAGCAGGTAATGACGATGAGATTTTCTTCTGGGCAATGGTTGGACACACCCACAAATATGGAGAGGACTTTGACATGTTTGTTACCCCATCTCCCTTCTTAGTTAGCGAAACGTTTCAGCAATATGATGCAGGGTGTGCCGAGGGCATTCCAGGTTGTTCAGTAGAAACCTATGACTATGCCCATCTTCCTTTACGATTTTTTGACAACTTCCTACCTATGACCAATGGGGACTTTCTTATTTCACGTACAACATGGGTAAATGACGGCCCCGAAGATGTTGAATTTGGCATTACATCAGACGATGAGATGCAGTTGTACACTACCTATTTCCTAAAAGATACTAGTGGTCTTGATTTGGGTAATCCAACGTCGATAAATGAGCCTATTGATCAAACAAGAAGTCAGTTTTTGGTATATCCTAATCCTAGTAGCGAAGAACTCTACTTTGGATTGATGGACTCCGACTTCAACGCCGTAAATATTGAAGTGTTTAATAGCAAAGGAAGTCGGAAGCTTCAACAGGTATTCAATCCAAAAAACTCTGCAGTTGGTGTTAATGTGAACGCGTGGACGCCTGGAATTTACTTTTATCGGGCTATTGACCAAAAGACAGGTAATCTGATTCAACAGGGCCAGATAGCAGTAGAGTAATCTATAATTTGTTTTATGGGATTAAGTGCTCGACAGCTTTTTCAAAATCATATCGCATTTACCAATGATGCGCCCTTAGCTTTAGAAATTGAACGAGCGAAAGGGAGCTATCTATTTGGTAAGGATGGCAAGTCTTACTTAGACTTGATTTCAGGTATTTCCGTGAGTAATATGGGGCACTCCCATCCGAAGATTGTTAAGGCAGTCCAAGACCAGGCAGCAAAACATATGCATATTCTAGTCTATGGAGAACTAATACAGAATAGTCAGACCGCCTATGCCAAGACCCTTACCGATCACTTGCCGTCTAATTTAAACACAGTCTACTATGTAAATTCTGGTACAGAAGCGACTGAGGGTGCTCTAAAGCTCGCCAAACGAGCCACTGGAAGAACAGATATTATCTCCTTTAAAAATTCCTATCACGGATCTACTGCAGGAGCTCTTTCTGCTATGGGCGATGAGCACTTTAAGCAAAACTACAGACCCCTGATTCCAGGTCATTACATCTATGAATATGGTGCAGAGGAAGGGGTTGCTGCAATCAATGGTTCTACTGCCGCTGTGATCGTAGAACCAGTCCAGGCTGAAAGTGGTATTCGAGTGCCCCCTCCGGACTTTCTCCCTGCGCTACGCGCGGCATGTGATAAGTGGGGTTGTCTACTGATTTTCGATGAAATTCAAACCGGTTTTGGGCGAACAGGCCATCGTTTTACAATTGATGAACATGGTATTTGTCCTGATATTCTGTTATTGGCCAAAGCACTAGGTGGCGGAATGCCACTCGGAGCCTTTATAGGGGACAAGCATTTGTTTGAAGCTCTTCAAACAAGACCTATTCTAGGCCACATCACCACCTTTGGCGGGCACCCTGTGAGCTGCGCCGCAGGACTTGCTGCCTTTGGCCTTCTTAACCAAGGAGCATTATTGGCTTCCTTAGAAGCAAAAGGGCAACGATTTGAGGACAATTTGAGCGAGCTACCGCTGGGATGCATGTCTAGAAAAGGACTTTGGATGGCTATTCATTTTAAGTCCTTTGAGTTTAACCAAGAAATGATCAAGCGCTGCCTTGAAAGGGGTTTATTGACCGATTGGTTTTTGTTTGCTCCAAATGCCTTGAGAATTGCCCCTCCCTTACCTATAAGTAATGAGGAAATCGACTTTGCAACCAATACCATACTTGAAGTTTGCCATGAAATGGCATAAGCTTTTTATCGTTAGCCAATGGTTACTATGCGCTTGTCAAATAGAACGTACCATTCCTCTTTCTTTAGAAAAAATGCTATCTGTTGGTGAACCTATACGAGATATCGAAATATCTCCTTCCAATCACTCACTATGGGTGATCGGGGGAAACACCTACACTTCTGGATTTGTATTGAAATCTGAAGATGGTGTAACCTTTGACACGCTGCTTACCACAGGTAAGGCCTTAGAACAATTGATTCAACGAGATTCTGATTCCCTTTTAGTTATTGGCTATGACGGCTTGCGCTATGTTTCGTTTGACCAAGGCATGACATGGGAAGGCGCTAATGATCCAAGTTATGCCCCGTTGCAAGCAGGGCAATGGATTTCTAATAGGCATTTTGTTGCCGTGGCCGGGGAAGGATATAATCGCGGAAGTTGTCATGTTGCAGACTCTCTTTGGTTTCTGTGGGATAGCACTCAGCAAAACTTTGCGCTTTATGACCTTGGATGGGAAGCCTCCTTAGGGCATTTGATAGCTATAGGGGCTGGGGGTGGTCTTTTAAGCAAGGATCTAGGACAAACGTGGGAGGCAATTCAGATACAAGGAGATGTATTTATTGACATAGAGTGTCGTGAAAAGCAGTGTTTAATCCTCGGATTTAGTGGGCGACGATATGTCTATGATGGCAATTCATTTACCAGATTAAATGGCGGTATATCCAAAGGAATAACCGGCATAAGGTCTTTGTCCTGTAGTGATGATGCAAATTGCTTAGCGGTTGGCGATAATAGTCTGTGCCTGTGGACGCGAGACTTTGGAAATACATGGATTGAAATGAATCTTCCTTCCGCTCAATGGACTTCGGTTCAATACGCAATGACCACAAATACTTTTTACTTAGGGAATCAGAAAGGGGAAGTCTATCGCCTTGTTTTGCCATAGTTAAACTGAATACCTGATTGTAATTCCACATACTCCGCAACCGCATAGTGGCTTTTCATATGACAACCCGCAATTCCTTGCATTACTCGTTTTCTTCCTCCTAGAAAACCTTGAATGCCTATTTTAAACCATAAACGATCATTGGTCATGGACCGGTCGTATAGATAAGCCCCCACTGCTAATTCTAAACCCATAGCTCCAAAGCGCCAAGCATCGGCGACAAACACACTAGCATTTCTTGCCAATCCTGGCTTTATACTTGCCTCTCCCTGATTCAAAAAATTTAATGCCTCTAATTCACCCATATCCCAACTATGCTTAACCCCACATCCTATGGAATGAAGCGGCCCTGTGGAATACATGTATTGTAGAATGCTAGAATGAATGGGACGCACAGGCCCTCCAACAAATCGATCGGTAAGTCCTAGACCGTAACGAAGCGATAGCGAATGCGGACGAAAATCTTCGTTAGCATATCTACTTCGATTAGGAAGAGTGAGCGTATCTCGGCTAGATTTATCGGCTATCGTGTAGCGCACCGAAAGTTTCGCGGCCAACGTATTTATTCCAAGATTAGGTGAGGTAGATCGAGCATTAGAAAAATGAATGATATCAACACCTTGACCCAGAGAAAGTCGAGAATTTACCATCCATTGATGGTGAATACCAAGGTGGAATATTGTATTAAGGTGCGAGCCAATAACATTGTTATCAGGATTCGTTACTGGGTCATAAGCCTTAGTAAAACATGCCAACCCTGTACCCAATCGGAGATCTACTCGAGACCTGGGCTGCTGTCTTAACGTAAAATCAATAAAAGGAGAGACACCAATACCATAGCCAAAAACATCATTAGGGGCACAATCGGCCACAATCAAGGTCAAGCCAACCTTAGGAAAGTTTGCCGCTTTTCTCCATGCAAGGCTATCTCTTTTATGGCGAACCCAAGAAAGTTGATATATAAAGCTTGGACCATTGATTTTAGGCTTGAAACTGGTGTTATGACGGATAACTCGTCCGATCGAAACACCAAATTCTAATTGATTCGATACAGTCTGCGCATGTGCATTGGACAATAATCCCATTCCCACAAGCAAAAAAATGCCAAATACTAAACGTTCAACCGAAAAGGCACAAAAAATCGAATGTTTATTACATGACTTCATCATTCTCAAAAAAGCTCGGATTAATCTTGGTTGTATGCCTTGTTTGTAACGGACTACCCTACGAAGGTAAGGCGTGGGGCTTTTTCATGCATAAAAAGATTAACAGCCATGCGATTTTTTTGCTTCCTCCTGAATTTATGCCCCTATACAAGAACAATGAATTTACCCTGAAAGTATATGCCACAAAACCCGACAATCGACGATACATCGATCCAAAAGAAGGACCACGACACTTCATCGACTTAGACACCTATATGGCGTTAGATACTGGATTTATAGGGTTAAACTACGTGGCAGCAAAGGAGCTATATAATCAGTGCGTGAATGAACATCATGATTTTGGACAAGATGGCATCTTACCTTGGCATTGTCTGCTTATGATGCATCAATTGACGGAGGCGATGAAAGGTGGCCATGTAGAAGACATACTCCGAATTTCAGGAGAACTTGGTCATTATATATCAGATGCTCATGTACCCCTGCACACCACGCACAATTATAACGGGCAGCGTTCTGGACAACATGGTATTCATGGACTTTGGGAGAGCACTATTCCCGAATTGGGATATGAACGATATGATTGTTGGATTGATGCGGATCTCACCTATTGGCAGAATCCGTTAGAAAAGCTCTGGTCTATCATCCTTTATAGTCATAACATGCTGTTTTCAGTTTTTTCTGCCGAGTATTGTGTTTCAGAGGACGTCACCATCCCAAAATATAGCTATCGATATAGACAAGGAAGAGCTCACAGAACCTATAGCACAGTCTTTTGCAAGCGCTATTCTGAACTATTAGATAATCACATCGAGGAGCGCTATAGGCAAGCAGTGCATGCGGTGGCTAGTGTCTGGTTTACGTGTTGGATAAATGCAGGGAAACCTCAATTCCATAATCAGGTAATTCCGCTTAATCCATCGGACAAAGATGATTTGAATCATTCCTCCTCCTGTGATCACCACTAAGAGGCTAGCACTGAACGTTCCGTTTCATCCAATTCAACCCTCAGGTTTTCAATGATAAACTCTTGACGACTCGGAGTATTTTTTCCCATATAATAGGTTAAAATTTCCTCAATTGATTGGTCTTGAGCAATGCGCACAGGACGCAGGCGAATACCATCTCCAATGAAATCTTCAAACTCATTGGGGGAAATTTCTCCAAGGCCTTTAAATCGAGTGATCTCAGGCTTTCCTTTTAACTTTTCGATGGCAGCTTGCTTTTCTTTCTCATTATAGCAATAGATCGTGGTTTGCTTATCTCGTACCCTAAACAGCGGTGTTTCCAGTATTTTTATGTGGCCTTCTCGCACCAAGTCTGGAAAAAACTGTAAAAAGAAAGTTAAAAGCAAAAGCCGAATATGCATTCCATCGACGTCAGCATCGGTGGCAATCACCACATTATTAAAACGAAGCCCTTCAAGGCCTTCTTCAATATTTAAAGCATGTTGCAAGAGATTGAACTCTTCATTTTCATAGACTATCTTCTTTTTAAGTCCGTAGCAGTTTAGCGGTTTCCCCCGTAAGCTAAAGACCGCCTGATAGTGAGGATTTCTTGCCTTTGTCAAGGACCCACTTGCCGAGTCTCCCTCTGTGATGAACACCGTTGTGCGTTGTTTATCCTCGTCTTCTATACTTTTCCCCTTGTCGTTATAGTGGAATTTACAATCCCTTAACTTCTTATTGTGAAGGTTGGCTTTTTTTGCCCGCTCTTTGGCAAGCTTTTTCACGCCTGCCATATCCTTACGCTCCCTTTCACTTTGTGTAATACGTTTAAGGAGCGCCTCAGCAGAATCCGGATTTTTATGTAAAAAATCATCTAAGGCCTTCTTCAAAAAGTCAAGCACAAAAGAGTACATAGAGCTTCCACCCTCCTCAATCTGGGTCGACCCTAATCTAGTTTTTGTTTGACTCTCAAAGACAGGGTCCTGCATACGAATGGATAGAGCCGCCACAATAGAGGCCCTTATATCTTGAGGGTCAAACTGTTTGTTGTAGAAATCCCTCACCGTTTTAACAATGGCCTGCTTGAGCGCGGCCTCATGGGTTCCCCCTTGGACAGTATATTGACCATTGACAAAGGAGTAATACGACTCTCCATAATGATTATCATGAGTTAAAGCGACTTCGATATCATTTCCCTCAAAATGCATAATGGGGTATCGAATCTTTTCTGCCTCAGTTTTATCTTGTAAAAGATCAAGAAGGCCGTTTTTTGAAACGAAACGTTGACCATTTAAATAAAGGGCAAGTCCTTTGTTCAGGTAGGCATAATGCCGAATTTGATCTTCGACAAATTCAGTGCGAAAACTGTAATTCTTAAAGATGTTGGCATCTGGTATAAAATGAACAGAAGTTCCATTTTCCTTATCGCTTTTAATCCGCTTTTCCTCCTCGAGATTACCACAAGAAAACGTGGCTTGCAGAACTTCGCCGTCACGCACTGACTCTACGGTAAACTTAGAAGAAAGAGCATTGACCGCTTTCGTTCCTACTCCGTTTAGACCCACTGTCTTTTTGAAGGCAGCACCATCGTACTTTGCGCCCGTATTAATCTTGGAAACGGCGTCCACCACTTTACCGAGTGGAATTCCACGTCCATAGTCGCGAATCGAGACATTGTCTTCATTAACTTGAATATCAATTCGCTTTCCATGACCCATGATAAACTCATCAATCGAGTTATCAATAACCTCCTTAATCAAGATGTACACTCCATCATCGGCGGACTGTCCATTCCCCAACTTACCTATGTACATTCCAGGTCTAAGGCGTATATGTTCCTTCCAATCGAGGGTCCGAATATTATCCTCAGTATAATTTGCTGCCATCGTCTATGGAAGATACTTGTCGAGGTTGAAAAGCCAAGTGCACGGATAACGCAGTTTTACACATTAGAAGGCGTAAAGATTCACTATATTGTTCAATAACGAGGATCATGGAGCAAAACAACGTTTGGATGATTGATGATAATTTGGGGGATTCCATCTTAATGGAAGAAGCTATTTTGCGTACCAGCCTCGATGTAAACTTAACCTATATAGATAATGCGCAGGAAGCTCTGCAGAAACTTCAAGAGTCAAGCCCTGAAGCATATCCCGACTTATTGATCGTAGACTTAAACATGCCTGGAATGAACGGCTTGGAGTTTATTGAAAAGGTAAAGGAGGATGATCGCTTACAATTGATTCCTGTCGTTGTCATGACCACATCCAGCCTCAATTCGGATGTCCGATCTGCCTATAAACAACTCGCCAACGCTGTGGTTGTTAAACCTATAGAATTTGAAGACTATATAAAGACGATAACGGCGATTCATACGTTTTGGTTAAGCACAGCAAAAATTGCACGCTATGAGTGAACAAAGACCACTGCATGTTTTGGCCATTGAGGACAACCCCGGTGATGCATTCTTGATTCGCTTCTATTTAGAAGAAATTGATCCCGAAGGCTATGTAATTCATGATGCTGGCAGTCTTGCGAAAGGACTTGAGCTACTTGAAAGTGAATCTATCGATGTCATTCTTCTTGACCTTCATCTACCCGATGCTTCAGGGCTTGGAATTTTAGATACCATAGTAGAATCTAGACCCGATATTCCAGTAGTTGTTATGACGGGTCTATCCGATGAAAAGACAGGGGAGAATGCCGTGAGCAAGGGAGCTCAAGATTTTTTAGTGAAAGGGCGTTTTGATGGGGCCATTTTAGACTCTTCAATTAAGTATGCGAGCAAGCGCTCGGATCTTAATAAGGAGTTTAACCAAATCAATGATGAAACCTCTTTACTAAACGAGGTTTTAGATGCCATGATGATTAGCCAAAATATTGGTTTTGTCCTGTATTGGAAAGAAAACAACACCTTTGAGGCCTCTCGCCATATACAAGCTGTATTCACGCTGAGCGAATCGCACTACTCCATTGAAGAGGCCAATAAGACATTGTTTCCAGATGTTGATCTTGTCAATGAGGTTTTGGCTACGCTGGATAAAACAAAAAATGCAGGCCCGATTTCTTTTGAACTCAATGGAAAGCAGTGCACGCTAAAGGCTGTTTCGCATAGAATTGGAGCCGTACTATTTATAGCCTACGAGGAATAAATCCTATAGTCTATCTAAATATCAGGACTATAGTAACCCGGTGACCTCAAGCTTCCCACATCATAAAGTCGAGGAGTCGTTGAAAACAGATAGTTGAAAAAGGGAGCATCCGCAATTTGATAGGTTGGATAAAATCCAAAGGCAATATCGACAAAATTCAACCCAAGGTTACGTGCCTGAAAACGAATACCAACTCCATACCCATGGTGTAAAATGCTCTTATCAAAATCACGAGGGCCGCCCGAAGTCGTCAAGGCAAAATCAGCAAATCCGTAGAAATTCCCCCTTGAATTCCACCAAGTAATCGGCGTATAAAAAACAGACTCGAAATTGGCCACTAAGCTGCTCGAATAATTAAGCAATCTTCCGTCCAATCCCTGCACTGCATTAAAGCTAAAGAAATCATTAGGAGTTCGATCCATACTCATCGTGGCTGATGTAGCTACAAATTGTCGAAACTTCAACTTACCCAACGTAACAGGGTTTGAGATATATTGGTCAAAAAGCCGAATAGACGCTTGATCATAAGAGGCTGATTTAAGGTAGATATTGGCATGAATACCTGCTGTCATATGACCCATTCTTGGATAAATTGCAGAGGCATTCATTTTCAAAGCCAGGCCAATGCGCTTCCCTCGATACTCACTCAATTCATAAGACCCAATCAAGGCAACATTCCAACCCTTAACCAAATAATCATAGGCTCGAAACTGAACAAGTTCTTCTACTTCATAAAAGTCTCTACTTACCAAGCCAATGCCTAAGGCCACAAATTGCTCACTTTCATAAAAGGGCTGGCTTTCAGGGATCCTGTTGTATCCTCTACGCATATAGCGAAGACCCACTGTCCAACGAGATAACGAAAACGCCTTACCCAGGTTCCGTGCACTAAAGGATCTGGCCAACCAGAGGCTCTGCCGGTTTGATGTCAAATCGTAGGGTGCTTCAAAACTTCGGTCAACCAACTTTGACTTATTGAAATTAACCTTGGCTTGAAAGGCCCATTTTGTGTTTAAGGTTAAAAATTTCCGTTGAACTTTAGTCTCAAATTCTTGATTTGTATTCTCATGAAGCACAGTTGTTTTGATGTCTAATCCAGATTTAAAGACATTCCGAAGATCATGTCGCAGAAAGGCAGAATAAGGATTCCATTTATTGAAATTTCCTTTTGCTGCTATTTGAATCGTTTGGGGTATGCTGAAAATGTCATAGACTCCAAAGCCCATCTGAATTGACCCAGGAGCACCTTCGAAGATTACCTGCCAATGACGGTTGTTTTGAACAAGGACATTGACCTTCACCCGATGATCATCTATAATATAGAGTTGAATAACCGCATCTCGATAAATGGTGCGTTGACGAAGAATTAACTCATTATCAACCATTAATTGCGCATCCACCAAGTTCCCTTCTTGGAACATAAGCTGCCGCTTTACAAGCTTTGCATTCCAGCGATACTGATTGGGTTTTGACACAAAGTGGACATTAGGGTTCCATTGGGCTGTGTCCTCGATTACTTGGTTTTTTTCATCGAAGACAATTACATCTATTGATGCAATCTCCATGCCTTCAAAAGGAAGAAAATCTTCTCGGACTGATATGGAACGATTAGTCTTTTGAGGTAGGTTTACTAGATTAAGAACTTTGCTAAAACCTTTTGGATCCTCGTAAATAAATACATTATCATCCTCAGCTGAGTCTATTGCATTGGATTCAACCTGCCCGCGAGCAGTTGATACAATGACGAAAAACAATAAGCTTAAATGCAGGAGCCACTTCATAAACGAGTAATTTGTAAATTACTTTAGAAAAATGACAATATTCCTTATTAGACTGGATAAAATGCAAAGCCAATGAAAAAAAAATACATTGTAAGCTTTGATCAAGGAACAACGAGTAGTCGATGTATTTTGTACAATGCGCAAATGGCAGAAGTAAGTCGCGGGCAACTACCTTTTGAACAGTTTTTTCCCAATTCCGGTTGGGTGGAGCATGATCCTGAAGAGATATGGCAAACTTCTTTATCCTCCTTTAAGCAAGCCTGCAAAACATTAGGAGATGTAAAAGATTCTATTGAGGCCATTGGCATCACGAACCAGCGAGAAACTACCGTAGTATGGGATAGAAGAAATGGAAAGGCAGTTTATCCCGCAATCGTGTGGCAAGATCGTCGCACCTTATCGTATTGCAATGAGTTAAAATCGAAGGGGCAAGAAGATAGAATTCGCGACAAAACAGGGCTTCCTATTGACCCTTATTTTTCAGCAAGCAAAGTGCGTTGGATTCTAAACTCCTCTGAAGAAATCCGGCAACGTGCAGAGGAAGGTCATCTATGCTTTGGAACTATTGATTCATGGTTAATCTGGAAGCTTACTCAAGGAAAATCCCACATCACCGATGCGTCTAATGCCTCTCGAACTATGCTTTTTAATCTTAAGACTGGATCTTGGGACGAAGAACTCTGTAAGCTCTTTGATATTCCTATGTCTACGCTTCCAAAGGTTGTAGATTCTAGCGGTGATTTGGCCATAGCTCACCCGGATGTTCTAGGAAGAGCTATTCCCATTCGAGGAATTGCAGGAGACCAACAAGCAGCCTTGTATGGACATGACGCCATAGAAGAAGGAATGCTTAAGAACACCTATGGAACCGGATGTTTTATGTTGATGAATACGGGCGACAAAATCCTTAACCCAAGCTCTGGAATTCTGGCGACAGTCGCATGGCGAATTAATGGCACGATTACCTATGCTGCAGAAGGAAGTGTTTTCAATGCAGGAAGTGCTATGACTTGGTTAGAGGATGTCAACTTAATCGAAAATGTAAAGGAAACCGCGCAAAGTGCAGAGAAAACCCCTCATAATCCGCTGCTGATCTTTGTCCCTGCCTTTACGGGATTAGGTGCACCCTATTGGGATTCAACCGCTCGAGGACTTCTTATCGGTTTAGAAAGAAACACTTCCAAGGAGGCTATTGCCCGCGCTGTGTTAGAATCTATTGCCTATCAAAATCAAGATTTGTTGCTTGCCATGAAGCATGCATCCGGTTTAGAACCTTCTGCCCTATATGTAGATGGGGGCATGACAGCAAATTCCTTTTTAATGCAGTTTCAAAGTGATCTTTGCCAAATAGCTATCCATCTTCCCTCTAATCAAGAACAAACAGCCTTAGGGGCTGCAAAATTAGCGGCAAAACCAAGCAACTTCTTTTCCGAAAACATTGAACACAATACCTCCTTGTTTTCTCCCAGTGCTTCGGATTATAAAGAAGGCTATACTCAATGGAAAAAAGCAGCTCAACGCGCCATGCATTGGACATCAACTCAAGATTAGTATTTATGGTAAAGCATCGATCCGACATTGATAAAAAGCATACCTCGTTATCATCGTTTTATCTGTATTATCTCTATGAGCACCGCCATTCCACAAATAGAGTACTCCACTATATAGGAACTTCAGGAGTCATTGCCTTGCTTATTCTGAGTATTTTATGGCAGTACTGGATTCTGCTAGCCTTTATTCCATTTGTTGGATATGGATTTGCCTGGATTGGCCATGGACTTATTGAGCGCAATAAACCCGCAACATTTACCTACCCCTTCTACAGTTTAGCAAGTGACTTTATCATGTACTTCCATTGGATTACTGGCAGGCTATCTGGCCAATTGAAGGCTATGGAAAAGCACTATGGATTATCGAATAAAGACTAAAAGATCTTCCGAACTCTCAGCTTCCGAAAATTGGTAATCTTCAACCGAAAACTTCTTAAGGCAATTGATTTCATGTATGCGATGTTCCATGACATATCGTGCCATAAGTCCTCGGGCTCGTTTGCTGTGCACGGCCACATTTTTTAGTCCCTTGGGAGACTTTTGTAAAAAGGAACAGCTAACGACATCAATTGGAAATAAATTCCAATCCACTGATTTACTATACTCAGCAGACATAAGGTTGAGTAAATACTTCGTATCCAAGGCATTGACATGAGCATGCAGCACTTCCGTATTTCGCTTACGCCAAAAGTCGTGATAGGCTACGTTTGTCTTGGGGCTTCGTAAAGCCATTTCCAATCGATATTGGCAAAGGCTGTCTAAGGGCCGTAAAATACCGTACAATGCCGAAAGAATTCCTAGGTGATCTTGAGCATAGCGCAGAGTATCGGGAGAAAGAGTTTGAGCATTAAGTCCAGAAAAAGCTGTTCCTGTATACGACCACAGAGCCATTCCTTGTTGTCTTGTCTCTGCATGGTACATAGTATATACAGCCTCTGTTAATGCCGGTGACAACTTCATCCATTGTCGAAGCTCATCTTTCTTTACGCCCTGAATATCGCTCCATACCTCATTTGACGCAGCTTCAAAAATGGGTTGAGAAGGAGTAAGTGTTGGATGACTTGTAAGCTCCATGGTTTTGGATGGAGATAATAATACCATCATAGTTCTTGCGATGTTAATACACTATCTAAAATACTACGGTCACCCCGCATTCGAGGGACTTTCACCTGACCACCCAGCCTACCCTCTTGACTCAACCATCGATAAAAATGGCCTTGTTGTAGAGATGTAATATGAAGTTCTTCTAACACCAACCCATTATAACGTTTCGCCGCATAGTCACAATTGACCTGCATGAGGCCTTCGTCAAGATCTCGCGTAAATCCCTTTAGGTCTAATGGAGATCTATTCCATTCAATAAGCCACTCATGCCGAGCAACTCCTTGACGCACCTGAGTCGATGGGCCCATTGTGTATTCTTCAATCTCAGCATTGTATTTATCGCATACTCGAGGCAAGACCTTTTGTACATGGGATTCCATGAGTTCTTCTCCTACTAAGTTTATACTGTAGCTTGTACGGCCGGTAACCTTTATTCGAAAGGGAGAAAGGCTAGTAAACTGGACTACATCTCCTGTTCTATAGCGCCACAACCCCCCATTGGTAGAAATCACTAATTCATAGCCCTTGTTAAGGGCTACTTCATGAATTACTAAAGTTTTTGGTTGTTCATCCGTCCATGAAGTTTCGGGTATAAACTCATAATATATTCCATAATCCAGCATGAGTAACATGTCATCTATCCCTTGGGAAAATCGATCTTGAATCCCAAAAAACCCTTCCGATGCATTGTAGGTTTGGAGGTAGTTTATGGGTTTACCTAATAGCCGTTCAAATTGCTCCTTGTAAATCCCCAAAGACATTCCACCCCAGACATAGAGTTCTAAGTTGGGCCAAACCTCAGCTATAGTTTTCGCCCCGGAATAATCCAAAACACGTCGTAAGAGCACTACATTCCAACTTGGAACGCCACTTAACATAGTAACATCTTCTTTGCAAACCCTTTCGGTAATCTGTTGAAGTTTGGTTTCCCAATCCGGTAAAAGGGTCAGGGATTCCCGAGCAGCCTGACGGAATTGAGCCCAGAATGGAAAATTTCGAATAATGATAGACGATAAATCTCCATAATAGGCATTGGGATTTATCTCATGAACTTGAGCACTCCCCCCAACAATTAAATTTTTTCCTTCAAACAACGAGGATTCACTGTGATTGGCCAGATAAAGTGCTAACATGTCCTTACCTCCTTTGAAGTGACAATTCTCTAAGGATTCTTTTGATACAGGAATAAACTTTCTAGGTCCACCTGACGTACCTGATGATTGCGCAAACCACTTTGTTTTTCCAGGCCAAAGGGCATGTCGTTCACCTTCCATCATACGTGTAATCCATGGCTCAAGACTCTTGTAATCCTGCAAGGGCACTCTTCGCGCAAAATCATCTCTTCCCTTAAGCGACGAGTAGTCATAGGTCTCACCCCAAGAAGTTTGAGTAGCACGTTGTATAAGCTGCTCAAGCACATCGCCTTGAACCTCCTCTGGATACTGCATGAAAAGCTCAATAGAGTGCAAGCGTTTTTTCATAATCCACGAGGCAATGGAATGAACTAGGCGCATAGCAGTTTACTTTTGTTTTAGATACTTTGCGCAAACCTCTTGTATCCCCGATTCGATGTCACGCAACTTATGATCAACGGCATTCATAACCTTGGCATTGCTGTAGTGGTAATCAAATTGGGTATAACGTGCTGTTTCTTTGGATATTCCGGGCTCCAACCCCGTAAACCAGGATTGTACAGCATGCATTCGCCATGCAACGCCAGCAAGAAATGGGCTTACAGTTAAGGTTGGTGGACGCTTGTTAAAGCCTTTGGCCACCATTTTTAAAATATCCGAAAAACTGTGTTGCTCAGCCGTGAGAATAAATCGCTCGCCAAAGCATTTGCGCTCAAGCAATTTGAACGTTAAATCAATTACATCTTCTAGCATAATAAAGCCCATTCGCCCTGTGGGAGCAAATCGATTACCCTTAAACGCCAGTTGAAACATTCGTGAAGAGCCTCTATTCCAATCACTGTGACCAATAACGGTCGCAGGATTTACAATAAGGACGTTTAGCCCCTCATGAAACCCTCTATATCCCTCTAACTCCGCTTTGTACTTGCTAATTGCATATCCCGTATTATGCTTGTGGTCCATCCACTTTTTGGATTCATCAATAATGCCGTCCATTTGGTAGCGGCCGAGAGCAGAAACCGAGCTAACATGAACAAAAGATGCCATATTCAATTCAAGCGCAGCATTGATCATATTGGCTGTGCCCTGGATGTTGGTCTTCATCATCTGCTGCCTTCTTTTGGGTAAAAAGGAAATCATAGCTGCTGCATGAATCACATGCTGACATCCCTTCATACCCTCAAGCAAGGACTGAATCTCATTGATATCTCCTAAACACCATTCGATTTGATCATCGACTTCTTTAAGCCATGGGTCAGGAACTTCTTTTCGGCGCAATGCAACCACTCGATAGCCTTCTCCCAATAGTTTACGTATAAATTGGGCCCCTAAAAGACCTGTGGCACCTGTAACAAAAATACTATCCCCTTTAGGGTAAAATAATGGCTCCATTGATTGTATCCTTTCTTGCTCCTGTATAGTTCGCTCTAGCGTTTACCGTCTCAAGATAACGACTTAGACCCATCCAAGCGATGCACAATGCCTCTTTGCCCTCGACAACAAGATTCTCCGGCTTAAAAACCTCACATTGACTTGCCTGACAAATGCAATTAAACAAGGTTGTATTGTACGCCCCTCCCCCTGTAACCATGATACATTGGAGGTTACCGTGTTTTATCCAACGAGCGGTCTCCGAGGCCATGAAATGGATATAGGTGAATAATGTATCTTTTAGAGAGAGCGGTACGTATTTTTCAAGATATTGAAGTACTTCCTTTGTGTACGAATTATCCAATGATTTGGGAGGTTCAAGAGAAATATAACTCAATGCACGAAGCTGTTCAAGCAGTTCAACAATTACCCGTCCACCTTGTGAGAGGTTTCCATTGCAATCATACTCATGGCCGCTAAGCTGGGCTACATGGTTTATGACTTGATTACAAGGCGCAATATCAAAGGCTAATCCCAACTTTGGCATATTGAGATTGGCAATGCCCCCAAGATTAAGATAGCCGTCATAGCCAGGAAACAGCACTTCTTCTGAATAAGCCAGAATAGGTGCTCCTTGACCACCATAACTGAGGTCAGAAGATCGAAAATCATAGATCACGGGGCATTGAGCAGCAGATGCTACAGCATTCGGCTTACCAATTTGGAGAGAACTTCCAATGTTTGGATCATGAAAGATGGTGTGACCATGGCTTGCAATAAGATCTAGATTACCAATACCCTCGCAACGTATATGAGTCTCTACAGATTGAGCAAAAAAATGCCCTAAGTCTGCATCCAAGGTGAAAACATCGCGTGCAGTAGCCGCAACGGCCTTGGAGAGCCGATTGGCCAATTCCTTTGGATAGGCATAAGTTTTCAGTGACTGTATAGCAAAAGACCACTCACCATTTAAGATCGAGAACTCAACACAACAAACATCTAAACCATCCAATGAACTGCCGGACATCAAACCCAAAACCGACCACTTTAATGATCCCTTTTTCATGAGTTATGGGGCCACAGGTAAAGAATCCAAGTAAGATGCGACGAGATCGATTTCCTCAGAGTTAAGGTTTCCAGAAAAGGCTGGCATAACCCCTCTGCCTTTAGTGATAATATGGATGCGTTCCTCCATATTGAGGTCGGAATACTGTAGGTTTTTGGCACCATTTAGTTGGGCGTTGCCATGGGCACCGTGACAACGTTGACACTGTTCTATATAAATGCGTTGACCCTTTGATAGAGCCTTTCTTTTTCCTATGGCGCCACCACACGAACCAATAATCCATGCCACGCAGAAGAGCGTTAACCAAGCACTTCCTTTTTTCATTAGCGCGTTAGCGTTACATTCCCTTTGTACGAAATAATCTCTCCATCATACGACAAGGCTTGAATAGACCAAACGTAAACCCCTAAGGGCTGCTCTTTGCCTCTAAAGCGACCGTCCCAGCCCATATCATTGATATCAGACGTATTGAACAGTAGTCCCCCGCTGCGATTCCAAATGCCAAAGTCTAGTACCTGTGTAAGATTTAGCGAAGCGATAATGTGAAAGAAGTCGTTGACGCCATCTCCATTTGGAGAAAATGCCGTTGGCAGATAGAGGGCATTTTTTCCTTCAACAAAAACATTGACCGAATCATAATTCTCACACCCATTCCCACCAAACGAAGAAAGGACATAGGTTGTGTTATCTAGGGGCTCGACGTCGATGACAAGACTTCCCGGATTGAGAATGCTCGGATTATCTATCCAAGCAAGACTTCCCTCCCCTTCAGCAAAGAGTTCTGCTTGAGTGTTTCGAAAAATCGTAGTATCACTACCCGCATTCACAAGGGGTAAATTCAGACCTGTGACACTGATGACTACCGTGTCATCAAAGCAAGCGTTAGAACCAACTACATTAATGAACGTACTTCCTGTTACAGAATAAAACAGTGTAGTGCTCTGCGAGAGCTCAATACTAGACTCACTCCATGTATAGGTCTCGGCACCTAAAGCATCGAGAACAAGTTCACTTCCAATACAAATTGAAGTATCACTCACTACATCTACCGAGACAGGAAATTGAACGGGAAGAAAAATACTATCAGAGTTCTCACAGCCATGAATATTGGATGCAATCACCGTGTACCAATTCGTATCAATCGGAGTAATAAAGGCTTGATTTCCTTGGCTTGAATCTATCGCTGGATCTAGAAGCCACAGATAGGAAATTGCTTCATCCGAAAAAGCATCTAACACATAGGGGACACCTTCGCACACAAAAGGTCCTATTGGAAGAATTGTTACATCCGGAAGATAATTGACCTCAAGCTGCAAGGTGTCTCGATTTAAACACTGTAAAGTTCCAATATCATCTGCAATTTCCAAGATATAGGTCTCGTCAAAGGATGGGCTAACCAATGTTATATCTGCAGTTGGGTCAAGAATGGATGGATCACTCGTTATCCATGAATAGCTATCATACCCTGGAGGTGCAGAAAGCTCGTAAGGCAAAGCATCAATACATACAGAATCAACATCGGGTATCGTGATAAGCGGCAGAGGAAGGACCTCTATACGAATGCTATCCAAGTCTCCATAACAATAATTGGTTACCTGCAAGGTGTACGTTGTCGTTACCTGAGGTGTAAAAATTGGAAGACGTATACTAGAATCGCTTAGTCCAGCCGATGGCGTCCATAAATATTCACTGACTAACCCTTGATCAGCGACATCAACTTGTGCCGTATCTCCAAAACATGTGGAATCTACCGAGAGGCTGATAAGATCCAATGCGGGGTTTAACACGGTAACTAAAACAGAGTCGCGACCAAGACAATTATTGGAATCAATCCCCTCCACAACGTATAGAATATTGGTGTCTGGCGAAGCAATAGGATTACTAATCAGACTATTATTTAGGCCATCAAGAGGTGTCCAAGCGTAGGTTATAGCCCCGGTTGCTTGTAATTGCACCTCATCGTTAAAGATAAGAGGTAAGCTGATGTTGAGGCAAACTGAGGTATCTAAGCCCGCATCAATATTTGGTGCTGGGTATACCCCTAGATTCATGGAATCCAATTGAACGCAGTTGTTGACATCGGTTACCTCGACTACATAAGTGGTAGCAGATACAGGGCTAGCCACAGGGCTCGAGAGGGTTGGATTACTGAGGCTAGATAGCGGACTCCATTGGTAACTTACCCCGCCAGAAGCATTTAACTGAAGCGATGTACTGCCGCATATAAAAGTGTCGGCTGTCAAGCTGACTATTGGCAAGGTGTTTACCGCTACTGGGACAGAAAATGTGTCTCTACAAAATAATGATGACGTGACAATCAGCGATACATTGTAGGTGCCCGCCGTATCAAAGGTAAAGCTCGGGTTTTGGACCAAGGAAGAGCCCTGACTTCCAAAGGACCAATTGTAGGCAATCAATATGCCTGAGTCCAATGATGAGGAATCAACAAAGAAAACAGGTGACCCCTCGCAACGATCACCGAATACAAAATCTGCATTCGGTATCGGAAGGACTTCAATATTTTGAAGCATGCTGTCTATACAACCCAAAGACGACTCAATGACAAGGTTTACTTGATAAAGTCCCGGTTGAGGATAAGAGTAGCTGGCATTTGTGGCATTGGAGGTATCAGACAATACATTCAAGTCTCCTAAATCCCAAGACCACTCGGCTATACTGCCTTCTGTGGTAGTTGAGCCATCCAAAAATTGGGAGGCAATATTTAGGCAGGTGTCCAGTGCTTGAAAGTTTGCTTCGGTATACGCCACGTTTACTTCTACCGAATCTTCGTCAAAACACCCTTCTGCCGTAGTAACTAATACAACATATTGAATCAATGAATCAGGATTTACAGTGGGTTGGTTGGTTGTTTCGCCTGTTAGGCTTGGTGATGCATTCCATAGATAATCTTGTCCTCCACTAACATTTAGCGCAACAGCATCTCCCTCGCAAATTACCGTATCAGGCGTGATAGCGATGTTTGGCAAGGGGTTAATAACCAAGGGAAGGGTGGCCGTATCTCTACAGGCAAGATTTGATATGGCATTTACTTGGATATCATAGGTGCCCGCAGGAAAAAAAACCTGAGGATCAATGGCCGTACTTGACCATCCATTGCCGTCATCAAAATCCCATTCATAGGAGATAATACTTCCTGATAAAATTGTTGATTCGTTCACAATATCTATCGAGTCGCCTTCACAAGGAAGCGATGTGGAGTAGGCAAATTCCGGCAAAGGGTGAACCACTGCTGTATCGTATACTGTCTCTTGACACCCCTTACTTGTAGTGACAACAAGACTGGAAATATAAGTGCCCGCCGCTGTGTAAGTATACGTAGGATTTTGAATGTTGGATGTATCGGAATTGGTCAAGGAGTCTCCAAAATCCCAACTCCATGAGTTAATGAATCCCGTTGTAGCAAACGAAGTATCCGTAAATACAACCGGAAGATTAAGGCACGAATCCACTAGAAAATATCCAGGCCGAAAAATTGGATACATCTGTACAATTCCTGTAGCAGTATCCGCACACCCGTCTCCAGATGTCCCAATAACCGTTACAATAAATGTTCCTGTGTCTGAATAAAAGAAAGATGGGCTGGGAATGTTTGCCGTATCATCAGTAAGGGAAGAAACTCCAAAATCCCAGAAATATTCTGTAATGCCAAAATCAACGCCCAAATCAAAAAACACCGTTCCATCATCGCATTGAGCATCGATTGTAAACAACCCAGTCAATGAATCTTGCGGGATACTCGGATCGTAGGCAATATCGACTTCCGGAAAGTCACAAGAACTTACCGTATACTGAAAGTCTCGAGATATCGTGGAGAGCAATACCCCATTGCGATATTCCTCAACGCAAACAGACATAGAGAAAGTTCCTGAATTGGGCGGTGTAAACTGGGCAATCCCTGTAACGGGATCAATAGAAGAAGAATTTTGCCCAAAAGGATCATTAGGCGAAAAACCAGAGCCATACGTAACGGGCGAAAATGGCGGGCCATAAAATGTATATCCATTAAATGTTGGTGGACCACCTTGCGCATTGAGATCGTTGGCATCTGCAATGGGTGGATTATTACCCTGTCCAGAACCTAGTCCTAACAAGGGGCTACAAAAAGTATATACAAGAGAGTCTCCATCTGGGTCTGTGGCCGTAAAAAGTATGGTGTTTAGTCTGTCCTCGCACAAGTACTGTTCAACTGGCTCGTTAAAAACGGGAGAGCTATTGACAATATTCATAGGAGGAACCACTACGGAGGAAGTAAATCCGCTTAATGCCGGGTTCAGAAGGTTATCCACTAGTGCGCCATTACGGCAACATCTTGCGTAGACAAAAGTGTAAAACATATTGGGATCATATCCTGGAATAGCGGTGGGCATATCGACAGTAAAGACGTATTGGCCGATTTCAGTATCTACGTCTGGAGGAGAGGATTGACACGGGTTAAGTTCAATGGGAATCGTCTCATCAACATCTAAAAACTGAAAAAACGACACGACAAAGTTTCCCGCATCATCAAACACGCTGATCGTTGCAGGATCATCAAAGTTCGCGTTAGGGTTGCCATTATAGTTGTCCCTGTAAATGGAAAGGGTAAATTCTAAGCTATTTGTATTTACAATTCTAGTGTAGGTTAACTCACCACCTACAAGATGCGTTGCGTTACCGTGAAAGCTAAAGCAAAAAAGAATACATATGGCTAAAAAACATTGTTTCATTCCTATCACTAAAGATACGCTAAGAATGCCATAAATGTTTTGTTAATGTGTAAGAGAACGGCCAAAAAAGTTCCAATTGAAGCATTTTTTTATCATATTCATGGATCAATCAATCTATGGATTTACAATCAGCCTACTCTACTATACTGCTAAGCGCAGAAACAGGAGGGTCAATGATGGGCCTTGCAAGCATTTTAATACTTGGAATTGCAGCACAATGGCTTGCATGGAGAATTAAGATTCCTGCAATTCTACCCTTGATTCTTATTGGCCTATGTGCTGGCCCTCTGCCTGTGCTTTTTGGAGGGAATTCGCTGATTATCCCAAAAGATATTTTTGCGGGGGCGACGATGTCACATTTTATCTCTTTATCCGTAGGGGTCATTCTCTTTGAGGGAGGGCTGACATTGAAATTCCAGGAAATTAAAGGACTTGTAGCAACCGTTCGAAATATGTTGATTTATGGGGCCATTATCATGACTGCGGGGGGTGCCTTAGCCGCCACCTACATTCTTGGATTGGACTACCGAGTTGCCCTACTTTTTGGAACCTTGATTGTCGTTACAGGGCCAACGGTTATTCAGCCTATAATTCAATCTGTACGCCCCAAACCTTCGGTGGCAGCTATTTTAAAGTGGGAAGGTATAACCATCGACCCCATTGGGGCCCTTCTTGCGGTATTGATTTATGAGATTTTCTTTATGGCCATGGGACATTCAGGTGCCGACCATTCCGCCGTGGATGTGATTCAAAACCTTTTAATCATGTTGCTCACAGGTATTGGTGGGGGTGTGCTCTTCGGATGGATCCTACATGAATGCATTACAAGAAAACTTGTACCTCATTATTTGATCAATGTTTTTGTACTCGCCTTTGTTATTATGTCATATTCGACAGCAGACTGGGTACAACATGAATCAGGGCTATTGGTCGTAACAATAATGGGAATCATGATTGCAAATAAACCCAATGCTGACTACTTGGATGAAATCATTGACTTTAAGGAGAGTATCACTATGCTTTTGATTTCCGTTCTCTTTATTGTGCTTTCAGCCAATCTGAGCGGAGAAGATATTCAACGACTTAATGATCCCAACATAATTTTTGTCTTCTTAATTATCATCCTAGTCCTGCGTCCTATTGTTGTTTGGCTTAGTAGCCAGAGCTCCGCACTTACTTGGAAGGAAAAAGCATTTATTGCTTTTGTGGGCCCGAAGGGTATCGTTGCAGCAGCCGTTGCCGCTATTTTTGCTCTCAAGATTAACAACGGGATAGACAACGGCTATCTCCCAAATTCCCTTAGATCTGATGCGGAATTACTTGTGCCACTTACCTTTTCCATCATTTTGGGTACGGTACTTTTAAATGGACTATTTTCTGGTGTAGTAGCCAACTTTCTCCAGGTCAAAAAGCGAGAATCCAATGGTTTACTCATTATCGGTGCTCACCCTTTTGCTCAAAGCCTTGCATCGCATTTAGTCAAAAAAGATTTACCAGTTACCCTTGCGGATACCAATCAAGAAAATGTTCGCAGTGCGGAGAAACAAGGACTACGGTCACTGGAAGTTAATGCTCTATCCGACAAGATGGATGACATGCTTACCACTGAGGACGTCGGGCAAATGCTTGCCCTAACTCCAAGTAACGATGTCAATATCTTTTCCTGTCAGAAATTTGAAAAAATCTTTGGAGAGGAAAATGTGAGCCGGATCTGTAGCACAACAGAAACTGAAAACAGCAGCGTGTCCAGTTCGACACCAATAATGGGAAAAGGCCGGTTACATTTTCCTAAGATTATGGCTGAATTTAACAATACTGATCAATTCGTGGACCGAACAATATCGAAGGCGGATATACAAGACAGTTGGATAAATCGCGAAGAGATATATCCTGTGATGATTATTGATAAAAAAGGAAGGCAAAAGGTTTTCACTCCTGGTTCATTGAATTTTCTTAATGAAGGAGATGTCGTAGTGCATCTAGTCTTAGCCCAATAACTCATTTTCCATAACTATCAAGACTATGGGAAAAGACAAAATCAAAAAGTTTGCGAAGTACAAATCCTTCCCTTTTTGTTACGAAAACCTATCCTTTGACCAACCTCAATTAATCGATTTCCAAAACCAAGCGATTAGTATCGCTGGACATTGGAAATCAACCTTTGGTATTACCCATGGCGATCTGATCTTGGAGCTCGCCTGTGGAAAGGGTGAATATACAGTAGGAATGGCCGAACATTACCCTGAGAATGGCTACATAGGCGTAGACATTAAGGGGGCTCGAATGCATCAAGGAGCAGGCTTCATTGACGAGAAAAATCTCAGCAATGCAGCCTTTATACGAAGCCGAATAGAATTGATTGAGCATTTTTTTAACCCAGAAGAAGTCGATGGAATTTTTATCATTTTTCCCGATCCCTTTCTAAGGAATCGATCGGCCTCTCGACGACTTACCTCGCCTCCTTTTTTAGATCGTTATCGAAAAGCGTGTAATCAAGAAGCTACCATTCGACTAAAAACTGATAGCCCTGAACTCTACGGATACACGCTGGAAGTAATCCAAGAGCAAAAACTGCAAATCAAACATCAAATTGATGATGTTTACGCCAATCCGTGTAGCCTATGGGGTTTACAAGAAATCCAAACATTTTATGAGGCTATGCATTTAGAGGCCAAGAAAAAGATCATGTATGTTGAGTTCAACCTATTTGCATGAAAAACTCGCCTGATTTTGCCGAAAAAGTAATTGATGCGGTTATACGAATTCCACGGGGCAAAGTGACCACCTATGGGGCTTTAGCCGCTTTTTGCGGGAGTCCTAAATCAGCAAGATATGTAGGAAGCTTGCTTAAAATGAGTCGATATTCACCATTTAACCTGCCCGCACATCGCGTAGTAAATAGACACGGGATGCTCACAGGTCAAGCTTTTTTTGATCACGAATACCCCATGAAAAAACGCTTACAAGAAGAGGGGGTCAGCGTTGAAAACAACCAAGTTGTTAACTTTACCAATCTATTTTGGCAACCAACCGAACCGTTATGATGATTCCTCTATACCGCATGATTTTAAAACAAATCCTTGTTGTTTTGTTTATTGGTCTGACAAGTGCCTCGAGCTATAGCCAGGGTGCTGACCCAGACCTTGCATCTCCTCAAAAGGCCATTGAAACGCATTTACTCTATCTACAAGATGGCAGTTACAACCCTGAACGATCGGCAAAAGCAATCCCGGCATCCGTTGGCAACCTAAAGGAACGTAAGACAGTAGCCATAAAGCTCAAAGAGCTCTTTGATGGCATGGGTTTATATCTAAACCCTGAGTTTATTCCTCAAGACCCGGATTACGTTGATACCAATTACAATAATCAAAACATCTATTCGCTCACTCCCCTTAATGCCTCTTTATATCTCATTAGAGATACGAGTGGCAATTGGGTGTATTCTGAGGCTACTATACAGGGGATGGATAAAGCTTACAAAGAAATCTACCCATTTGGGGTGGATTTTCTTAAAAATTTGCTCCCCTATAATATTGGGATGCAATCCTTTCTTGGACTAACACTATGGCAATGGTTAGGTATAGGAATCTTAGTTATTGGTGCGTTTCTTTTGCGTTTTCTACTCACGCAATTGCTCAGTTTTGTTGTAGGCATTATATTCCGATCAGCACTTAAACAATATGCACCCGAACGCGGAAAGCTTATAGAAATGCTTCGCTATTTGAGCATTTTTCTTGTTATAAAAGGGTTGGACATCGCCAGCTCTAGCTTACAGCTCAACCCTTATCTCTACAATTACATTACCATAGGGTTTCTCATTTCGGGCTGCGTAGCCCTTGTTTTTGGTTTTCTCAAAGCCATTGATATTTTGCATGAATACCTAACTAAAATTGTTGAGCGCACGGAGAATCAAATGGATGACCAACTCCTACCTGTAGTTGTCCGAATTATGAATATTCTCGTGATTGGAGCCGGAGTGGTTTATGCGTTAACCGTTTTTAACGTTGATCTTACCGCTATCCTAGCAGGTCTCTCTGTGGGAGCCTTAGCATTAGCCCTAGCAGCTCAGGATACCGTGAAGAATTTTTTGGGTTCGGTAACTGTCTTTGTTGACAAACCGTTTAAAATCGGTGACTATGTAAAAGTGAATGGCGTTGAGGCAACTGTAGAAAGTGTAGGTATTCGCTCTACGCGCTTACGTACACCTGATCGATCCTTAGTTACTATTCCAAACGGGGAGTTATCGAATATGACGATCGATAACTTGGGAGAGCGCAACCTGCGACGATGGAAAACTGTACTTGGCCTAACCTATGATTCCAAACCAGAGGCCATTCAGTCCCTCTGTAAGTCTATTAAGGAACTCTACGCTCATTCTGAGCACATTGATATCAAGAATAGCTCCGTGCACTTGCACACCTTAAATGCGTCCTCTATTGACGTTCTACTCCTTATCTATATGGATGCCAATTCCTATGGTGATGAATTAGATATCAGAGAACAATTGATTTTTGAAATCATGGGTTTAGTAGCTAAAGAGGGTCTGAGTTTTGCATTTCCCTCTCAATCCATTTATATTGAGTCTCAGCCTAAGCAGTAGCATGACTTTTCGGCTCTAAAAAAGATGCGGCGCCTCTTTTTACTGAAGCGCCGCATCGAACCAAGACTATGAACTCTATTGCGATCTCTCCTTTCGCACAGAGTACTATAAATACGTGAGAAAGTATATCTTATTGTAGCTTTTTTAGACTTTATGAAAAAAAAATCTGATACAGAGCTTTTAGAGGCATATCAGGCATACGAGGACCATGACAGCCTTGCTGAGCTGTTTATGCGATACTCTGCGCAGGTGTTAGGTTTATGCATGCAATACCTTAAGCATGCTGCCGATGCAGAAGATGCCGTAATGGATATATATAGTCATATTCA
>DLYY01000173.1 GCA_003447535.1 Bacteroidota bacterium
AACTTCTTACCAGTCCACAAACCATGGTGTTATGCACGCCTGTGGGCATGATGTGCATATGGCCTGTTTACTAGGAGCCATTGAAACACTTCAAACCGCCCACCCCCCTTCAAAAAGAGTATACTTCATCTTTCAGCCCCATGAAGAAGTTTTACCAGGAGGTGCTCAGTTGATGATTGACGAGGGACTCTTTGAGCGTTTTCCGATCGCGAAACTTATTGCCTTGCACGTTAGTCCAGAGCTTAACGTTGGGATTATAGGGTACTGCTCTGGGCCCTTTATGGCGGCTTCGGATGAAATCCGCGTAACCTTTGAAAGCAAGGGAGGGCATGCTGCTCGGCCACACTTAACCGGCGACACTATTGCTATGGGCTCAAACTTTGTGGTTCAGGCACAGCAAATTGTCTCTCGGCTATCCAACCCAATAGAGCCTGTATTGTTTACCATTGGGGTTTTTGAAGGTAAGGGAGCAACGAACATTATTCCCCCTAAAGTCATGCTAGAAGGAACACTGCGTACTATGAATGAAGCGCATCGGAAAGCTATGCATGACAAGCTGGAAAGCTTAGCCAAGCAAATCGCATCATTTAATCAAGGCAAAGCCACGCTTGTAACTCGCCATGGCTATCCCATGTTATTTAATGATGCTGCCTTAACGCAAGATGCCGTAAAAGCTCTTGAATCACATGATCTATCCTGTCAAAAAATACCTATGCGAATGACCTCTGAGGACTTTGCCAGATACGGTCAACACGAAAAGCCCATATCCTTTCTCCGCCTTGGAACCGGCAATCCAAATAACTCCGGTCTGCACCGCCCTGACTTTGACATCCATGAAGATGCGATTACCCATGGAGTAAGAGCGCTTGTGGTGCTAACCTGCACCTTACATTACTGTTAATTTTATTTACTTTGTATCATTATGTCTGATAACATCTTTCCTATATACGATCAACTTGTTTCAAGGCAAGAAAAGGAGGATTTTCACAACCAAAATGGCGCTGTTTTTTGGCTAACCGGCTTATCAGGCTCGGGCAAAAGCACCATGGCAAAACAATTGGAGCGTCAATTGTTTAACGAAGGCTTTGTGGTACAAGTTCTCGATGGCGACAATGTTCGCTCTGGCATCAATAACAATCTAGGGTTTAGTGAAGACGATCGAAAAGAAAATATTCGGCGCATTGCAGAAGTAGCGAAGTTATTCAGTACATCTGGCGTGGTAACCATCTGCAGTTTTGTCAGTCCAAAAAATGATTTACGAGAAATGGCTCAGCGCATTATAGGTGATGAGTTTCACTTAGTCTACATATCATCGAGCCTAAAAAAATGTGAGGAGCGCGATGTCAAGGGGCTTTATGCCAAAGCCCGGAAGGGAGAAATCAAAAATTTCACGGGTATCGATGCACCATTTGATATTCCAAGTAATTCTCACCTGACGCTAGATACCGAAAGAGATACAATAGAAGATTCCACAGCAACTCTTTATCACTATGCCATTAAGCATATTAAAAAATCATAACTATGGGATACAGCATTAACCATCTTCGTGAATTAGAATCAGAAGCCATATATGTGCTTCGAGAGGTTGCCGCACAGTTTGAAAACCCCTGTATTCTTTTCTCGGGCGGAAAGGATTCCATTCTTCTGACCTACCTTGCAAAAAAGGCATTTTATCCAGCTAAGATTCCCTTTCCGTTAGTCCATATCGATACAGGACATAACTTTCCGGAAACACTGACTTTTAGAGATGACCTTGCGAAAGAATTGCAAGCAAAGCTTATCGTTGGAAGCGTTCAATCCATGATTGACAGCGGAATGGCCCATGAAGAAACAGGAGCCAACGCCTCCCGAAACATCGCACAAATACCCACTCTACTCGATACCATCGAAAAGCACAAATTTGATGCCTTGATGGGCGGTGCTCGACGTGATGAGGAAAAGGCAAGAGCTAAGGAGCGCTTCTTCTCTCATCGCGATGAATTCAGCCAATGGGACCCCAAAAATCAACGGCCAGAGTTATGGAATCTTTACAATGGTAAAAAGCAGCATGGGGAACACTTCCGCGTATTCCCAATTAGCAATTGGACAGAACTCGACGTTTGGCAATACATTGGAATGGAAAAGATTGCCTTGCCCTCCCTGTATTATTCGCACAAACGCAGAATTTTCGAACGTGATGGTGTCATTTTATCTGAATCACCCTTTATTACTCTACGTGAAGGAGAGGAAATTCGCGAAGAAATCGTTCGCTTCAGAACAATGGGAGATGCCACCATTACAGGTGCCTACAAGTCGGATGCCGATACAATTGATAAGATTATACAAGAAGTAGCCGCAGCTCGATCTACTGAGCGAGGTAGTCGCGCTGATGATAAGCGATCAGAAACAGCGATGGAGGATCGTAAAAAAGAAGGATACTTTTAAACCCCAAAGATTATGTCAAACAACACCTTTGATAGTGCATCATATATGAGCATGGAACTGCTTAGATTCACGACAGCAGGCAGTGTCGATGATGGGAAATCCACCTTAATTGGGAGGTTGCTTTATGATAGCAAGTCGATTTTTGAGGATCAAATGGAAGCTGTAAAAGCTTCGAGTGAAAAACGAGGAGATGACCACATCAACTTAGCCCTAGTAACCGATGGATTAAAGTCTGAGCGAGAGCAGGGAATCACCATTGATGTGGCATATCGTTACTTTGCAACGCCTAAGAGAAAATTCATTATCGCGGATACTCCTGGCCACATTCAATATACTCGAAATATGGTCACGGGGGCATCTACAGCCAATCTTGCCATAATCTTGGTCGATGCGCGTAAAGGGATAATTGAACAAACCAAACGCCACTCCCTTATCGCCTCTTTGTTGGGTATTCCACATGTTACTATCTGCATAAACAAGATGGACTTAGTCAATTACGACCAAGCCACCTATGAAAGAATAAAAGGTGATTACAAGCGATTTGCAAGTAAGCTGCACGTAAAAGATGTAACCTTCATTCCTATATCAGCATTACATGGTGACAACGTGGTCAATACCTCAGAAAAAATGCCTTGGTACAATGGCACAACCCTTATGTATCACTTAGAGAATGTACATATTGCGAATGATCGTAATTATATCG
>DLYY01000023.1 GCA_003447535.1 Bacteroidota bacterium
TATTTACCTTCCCTCGTCGTGACAAATCAGGGCATTAACAATGCCAGCGGTGTGAATGTATCATGCACGGTAACAGATTTTGTTGGCAATACGGTATATACCGCCACTATGTTCGGTAACACAACGATTGCACCTGGTGCAAGTGTAGCTTTTAATGATGGGGGCAGCGGGTTTTCCCCTTCTGCACAAATTGATTTATATACAGCCTCCTTCCAGGTGAGCATCAACCAAAATGATATCGTACCAGAAAATGATACGGCAAGTATTCAGCTTTTTATAAGTGACAGCCTTTATGCTAGGGATGAAGCGGTATCAAACAGTCAAGTTGAGGGATCTTTAGGTATTGGCACAGGAGCGACAGGAATTTTAGGCAACAACTACCTGATTAACTCACCCACTGAAGCAGTGGGGGTACAAGCCTTTTTCGATGGCGGCTTATTGATTGGAGATACGGTAAGAGGATATCTCTATTCCACATTATTTGGCGTGCCTGCTAATGTCATCTCGACGTCTGCAGACTTCATCGTAACGGCAGCCGATACTCCTGTGATTCAACTAGATTTACTTTTCCCAAGCCAAGTACCACTTAATGGAGGACAGATCTATGCCTTTATGATTGAGGAAACAAGCGCTGTAGATAATGTGGGGATTTACTACAGTACGAACATCTTTACCCCGGGTACAACGAATGCCAATATCGATGGAGGACTTTTTGATGATTTAGGCAATTTAGGGTTCCCTAACCCCCTACTCGTTCGAGGCCTTTTGGCTTATACTCCTACGATTGGCTTCGCTGGACTTATTAACGCAGGTAACGCAAACACGACAGTTAACTATTGCCCAGGAGAAAGCATTTTTTTAGCCACCGATGGTTCAGAAGTTGTTCCCGCCGGAGAGGCTTATCAATGGTTATGGACAAGTACCTTGGACACCATAATTCTATCAGGAGTTGGGACAAACTACTTCGGTGATATCAATGCCGATTTAGTGGCTGCCATGTCTACGCCAATTGCACCAGGTAGTTATACAATCGAGGGAATGGTAACCGCTGGGGGTGCAATTGCGGACACCACAAACAACTCATTTACCATAAATGTCCTTACAGCAAATGATCCTTTATGTCAATCAACTCCAACGCCATGCCCTAATCCTATAACCGTTAATGCATCGATTACGGCTGACACCTGCGGACAAAATACCGGAGCTGTTTCGCTCACCACTGGCGGAGGATCAGGACAACTCTTTTATCAATGGAGTCCCGGAGGAGCACAAACAAGTTCCATAAATGGACTTTCTGCAGGAAATTATTCGGTTCAGATTACCGACATCACAGGATGTGATACTACTATCGCATATTCGGTCACTTCTGTAAATCCATCTATTTCATTATCTACTTCTGTCACAGACGAGTCTACAGGATGTGACGGGTCGGCTAGTGTGACCGTTACTAGTGGCAATGGACCGTTCACCTATCAGTGGAACGATCAGAATCAACAGACAACAAGCACGGCCACTAATCTATGCGCAGGAAGCTACACGATCACGGTAAGTGATGGCAGTGGATGTTCGTCCTCTGCTACTGTGGTTGTGGGCTCAGGGACATCGCCTTGTCCAAACCCTATTACTGTTAGTGCAACAATTACGGGAGATACCTGTGGGCAAAACACAGGCGCTATTTCGCTAACTACCACTGGAGGTTCAGGGCAAATCTTTTATCAATGGAGCCCCGGGGGGGCTCAGACAAGCTCCATTACTGGGCTTTCTGCAGGAAGTTATTCAGTTCAAATTACCGATATCACGGGATGTGACACTACGGTAACCTATGTTGTCTCCTCGGTTAATCCATCCTTTTCTCTATCCACTTCATCTACGGACGAATCGTGTGGATGTGATGGATCGGCTAGTGTAACGGTAAATGGCAATGGATTATTTACATATCAATGGGATGATGTTAACCAACAAAATACAAGTACTGCAAACGATTTGTGCGCAGGAACGTACACGGTTATTGTTAGTGACGGCAGTGGGTGTTCATCCACAGCCACAGTTGTCGTGGGTACGGCTCCATCTGCCGTTTCGGTAAGTGTCACCTCAAGTCCTCAAACTGATGCAACCAACCCTGACGGAAGTGTAAGTGCATTTGCGTCTGGTGGTACACCTCCTTATTCCTATCTATGGAGTAATGGTAGTTCTGATGCCATTGCCACAGGACTAACTGCTGGCAGCTACACTGTTGATGTATCCGACGCCAATGGTTGTGGGTCAAGTGCCAGTGTTACTGTAGTGGCCGATATCGATACAACCACGAGTATACTCACCATGAATTGGCAAGAAGTTACTATATCGCCTAACCCAAGCAATGGTGATGTTCAAATTCAATGGACTTCCCAGCAAAGTATTCCTTACACGATTGCAATAATTGATGCTTCCGGAAGACAAATGATGTCATCTCAAGGGCAATCAGTACAAGGCGCAAATGTGGTGGGGATTGCGACGTCCACTTTATCTGCTGGTTTATATCAAGTTATTATTGAAAGTCGAGATACTCAAGTTCAGATCTCCTTGACAATAAATCATTAACTGAACTAGTATTCTCAATTAAACTCATATCCAATGTCGGCGCGGTAAAACGCGCCGTCAAATTGAACTTGACCCGCTACCTCTTTTGCGCGAGTTAAGGAGGCCTTTAGATCATCTCCCAGAGCGGTGACTGAAACCACGCGTCCACCATTAGTTACTAGCGCATCGCCATCCCTTTTGGTGCCCGCGTGATAGATAAATGCGTCGTTGGATAAAGGAGGTAATGTCAGAGGCAAACCCTTTGCGTAAGCCTTTGGGTATCCTTTCGATGCTATGACTACGGTAGAAGCACATTGCGTATCGATTGCTAAATGATAGTTTTTAAGGTTTCCTGTCGCAGCACTCCAACAAGCTTCCAACACGTCAGAAGTAATCCTTGGCAAGACAACCTGAGTTTCTGGATCTCCAAACCGACAATTGTATTCAATCACATGAACATCTCCCGCCTCAGAAAGGATTACACCAATGTACAATACACCATGGTAGACAAGACCCTCTTTGTGCAGCCCGTTTATTGTCGGTTGAATTACAGAACGCTCCACCTGAACCATTATCTCCTTACTCACAAAGGGCGGTGGCGAAACAGCACCCATCCCTCCTGTATTTAACCCTGTATCACCCTCTCCAACACGTTTGTAATCTTTGGCTGTTGGTAAAATCTTGTAGTCTTTGCCATCAGTTAGAACAAACACAGAAAACTCTATACCCGTTAAAAACTCTTCGATCACAACGCGAGCACTGCTTTGGCCAAACTGTTGTTCTACAATCATCTTGCGTAAGCACGTTTTCGCTTCGTCTAAGTCATCCAAAATAAGTACACCTTTGCCCGCAGCAAGACCATCTGCCTTTAGAACATATGGCCCCTTTGTATGCTCTAAGTGCCGCATACCCTCTTCAAGATTATCGGCAGTTACCTCCATGTAGGATGCCGTTGGTATGTTGCGACGGCTCATAAATGCCTTTGCAAAGCCTTTGCTTCCCTCCAATTGAGCCGCAGCCTGTGACGGCCCAAAGACGGGGACGTTACGCTTGTCAAAAAAGTCATAGACTCCGCTGACAAGCGGTTGTTCAGGCCCTACGCATATAAAATCGATTTTTTTTTGTTCTACAACTTGTGCCAACCCTTCAAAATCTGTTGGTGGACAGTCTAAAGACTCTCCTAACGAATGACTACCTGCATTACCGGGAGCGAGAAAAAGCTTGTCCAATCGAGGCGATAGACTAAAGGAACGTGCCAAGGCATGTTCTCGGCCCCCGCTACCTAGAAGTAAAACATTCATTTTTTTCATGCGTTTAAAGGTAATGAAGTCCCCATGTATTGAAGGCAGAATACTTTGGACAAGGGACAATAATGACGTATTTTTCCGTACTGAAAAAGACCTATGGCCGGATTTCTAGAAGGAGTATTCAACCTTTTTGGCAAAAAAAATGAGCGTGACCGTAAGGAGGTTCAGCCCAGAATTGACCTTATCAATGCCAATGATGCAGAATATGCCCAGTTAAGTGACGAAGCATTGCGCAATAAAACCAACGAGTTTCGCGAGCGCCTAGATGCGCATTTGTCGGGCATCAAAGCAGAAGTTTCCGAATTGGATCAAAAGGTTAATCAGGAGGATCTTGATCTCGATACCAAGGAGGAAATCTTTAAGACGATTGATGACCTGAAAAAAAAGCAGGATGAGTCCATTGAGGTTTTTCTAAAAGAAATTCTTCCGGAAGCATTTGCGGTCATGAAAGAAACGTCAAGGCGATTTTCTGAAGCCGACAAACTTCGTGTGAAAGCCACCGACTTAGACAGGGAATTGGCCATTGATGCTGACTATGTATCGATTCAAAACGATACGGCTGAGTACAAGACATCATGGGATGCAGCAGGCAGCATGATTGATTGGAAAATGATCCACTATGATGTACAGTTGCATGGTGGTATTGTCCTTCATGAAGGTAAGATTGCCGAGATGCAAACGGGTGAAGGTAAGACCCTTGTATCGACACTACCGGCCTACTTAAATGCTATTGCTGGCTTGGGCGTACACATTATTACGGTCAACAACTACCTCGCGCGTCGAGATTGCGAGTGGAATCGACCGCTCTTTGCCTTTCTTGGTCTCACTGTCGACTGTATTGACCTCTATCGACCTCACTCTCCCGAACGAATACAGGCCTATAAGGCGGATATAACATATGGCACCAACAATGAGTTTGGTTTTGATTACTTGAGAGATAACATGGTCAATAGCACCAAGGAAATCATGCAAACCAAGTTGCACTATGCAATGATTGATGAGGTCGACTCCGTTTTAGTGGACGATGCACGAACACCTCTTATTATATCTGGACCTATCGGCAAAAGCAACGAACAACAGTTTCATGAGCTAAAACCACGTATTCAGCGATTGATCGATGTTCAAAAAAAGGACGCTACCCAATACCTCACCTCCGCTAAGAAAAAGATTGCCGAGGGCAACACAGGATACAAAGAAGGAGAGGGGGGATTTGATTTGTTAAGAGCCTACCGCGCTTTTCCAAAGAATAAGCCCCTCATTAAATTCTTAAGTGAAGCAGGAAATCGACAAGTTCTTCAAAAGACAGAAAACTTCTATCTCCAAGACCAGTCTAAAGAAATGCCTACTGTGGATGAAGCGCTCTACTTCATAATTGAAGAAAAACAAAACTCGATTGACCTCACAGACAAAGGAATTGATCTAATTACGGCCAACGGCGAGGACCGTGAATTTTTTGTACTTCCTGACGTTGGCATTGAGATTGCGGAAATCGAACAAAAGAAACTTCCCGAAGAAGAAGAGCTCAAGCTAAAAGACGAGTTAATGTCCAATTTCGCGGTTAAATCTGAGCGCCTACACTCCATTAATCAACTCTTGAAGGCCTATGCCCTATATGAGCGCGATGATCAGTATGTGGTCATGGATGAAAAGGTCAAAATCGTGGATGAAAACACAGGACGTATTATGGACGGCCGTCGCTACTCCGACGGTCTACATCAGGCAATTGAGGCAAAGGAAAATGTCAAAGTAGAAGCAGCTACCCAGACCCGTGCCACAGTGACGCTTCAAAACTTTTTTCGAATGTATCACAAACTTTCCGGTATGACGGGGACGGCCATCACAGAAGCTGGAGAGCTTTGGGATATCTATAAGCTCGATGTGGTTGAAATCCCTACCAATAAGCCCATTATTCGAGATGATAGAAACGACTTAGTGTATAAGACCGAGCGGGAAAAGTATAATGCGATCATCGAGGAAGTCAAAGTGTTAACTGACCAAAAGAGACCCGTCTTGGTGGGTACAACCTCTGTAGAGATCTCGGAAAAACTTGCCCGCATGTTGTCTCGGCAAAAGATTAAGCACAATGTTCTTAACGCCAAGCAGCACCAGCGAGAAGCGGAAGTAGTTGCCGAGGCGGGCAGACCTGGTGCAGTAACTATTGCGACCAATATGGCAGGTCGTGGTACCGATATCAAGTTGTCTCAAGAGGTCCTTGACGCCGGAGGACTGGCAATTATTGGTTCAGAGCGACATGACTCACGACGAGTTGACCGTCAGTTACGCGGACGAGCTGGAAGACAGGGAGATGCTGGTTCTTCACAATTCTTTATTTCCTTGGAGGACAGACTTATGAGGCTTTTTGGCTCTGAGAGAATCTCTAAGGTCATGGACCGTTTTGGGTATGAAGAAGGAGAGGTTATCCAACACAACATGATTACCAAGTCCATTGAGCGGGCCCAACGTAAAGTGGAGGAGAATAATTTTGGTACTCGAAAACGCTTGATTGAATACGATGATGTCATGAACCTTCAGCGGGAAGTAATCTACACCAAACGACGAAATGCTCTTTTCGGTGATCGACTAAGTGTGGATATTCTAGATGCCTTCTACTCGTTGGCAGACAACGCGATTCAGCTTTATAAAGAAGAGGAATACAATGACTACGAAGGCTTTAAATTGTATTGCTTTAGAATGTTTGCCCTAAACCCCTCTGTAAGTGAATCTGAGTTTGAATCAAGCAATAGTGAAGCGCTGATCTCCTCTTTGTTTGAGCAAATTACTGAGCAATATAAACGAAGAACCAGTCAGATTCGAGACAATGCGCTCCCAGTTCTTCGGCGTATCCATGCCGAACGAGGTGAAGCAGTCAAAAATGTTGTCTTTCCGGTTTCCGATGGTCGAAGGCAAGCCCAAGTAACGCTAAAACTAGAAGAAGCGTTAGAAGAAAATGGGAATGCTGTTATGACAGCTGTTGAACGCAGTATATCCCTAGCATTAATCGACGATAAATGGAAGGATCATCTAAGAACCATGGATGATCTAAAGCAGGAAGTTCGAACGGCATCTTATGAGCAAAAAGACCCCTTATTGGTCTACAAACAAGAAGCGTATCAGCTGTTTGAAAACCTCATCATTGACATTAATGAAAACCTCTGTAGCTTTCTTGCCAAAGTAAATATTGTCGGGAATCAAGAAGCTCAGCAAGCACAACAAGTTGCACCTTCTGAAAAACTAACAGCCTCAAGGCCTAGCGAAGGAGGAAATGCCCAAGAAAGACGAAAAGAAAGACCCAAAGCAACACCTGTTCGCGCAACGAAAAAAGTAGGACGTAATGAGCCTTGTCCCTGCGGTAGTGGAAAAAAATACAAACAATGTCATGGCTTACAATCTTAGTCTTAAGTGGGTTGTAAATCCAGCCTTTTATCTCGTTTTTCTATGCCTAACCTCCCTATCTGTCAGTGCACAAGTGGAGGTAGATACCACTAAACCCTCCTTAACGGAGGCATCAAGTAATACTTATCATGAAGCCCCTCTTGATACAATTCCTTATGAACATCGACTCGTTAATGAGAAGAGTAACACCTCAGTAACGTTCTACAACGATATACAATCCTACAGTGAGGGGTTGCGAGAGGTTACGCAGCGAACGAATTTGAGCCTTGGCTACAGAATACTTGTTATATCCGATCGAAGCGATGCCGTGGTTAGTCAAGTCATGGATAAATTCTATCGGTCGCACCGAAACTTACCGACATATAAGGTATTTAACTCTCCTTACACCGAATTGAAAGCAGGTGACTTTTCCACGTATCTAGAAGCCTCGTATTGGGCCTATCAAATGAAAGGCGATTTCAGGGGTGCCTATGTTGTTCAAGAAGTTGTCAACCGTCGTAAAAAATGAAACTCCCCGCAGATATAATCAAGCAAGCAATTGGTCACCGAAGACACCTTCATGCGCATCCTGAGTTATCAGGAAAAGAAGTAAAAACAGCTGCATATATCCAATCGTGCCTTGACAGGTGGGGTGTGGCCTACGAAAAAAATATCGGCGGCCATGGAATTGTTGCATGGATTGGACCTGAAGCGTCCGATTGCCTTGCCCTTCGTGCAGACATGGATGCCTTGCCA
>DLYY01000205.1 GCA_003447535.1 Bacteroidota bacterium
TACTATTAAACTTCCACCAGTCAGACTCGATAGAACAATCGCTCCACTTGCATCACTTAGTATCCCTGTAGGTGCCTGAATGAGGGTCCCATTTTGACTATACCCTATGATATAATTTGTATTGGGTAGCAGTCCGCTTATTGTTCCAAGACCATCTGTTGCTCCGCAATCAATAGTATCAGTCGTGATGGTGTATGATAAACTTCCGGCATCGACAATATCAAAGGTTGTGTCGATTGAGCATGCAATGTTGGAATCAATACTATCGGTTAAGGTAAGGGTATAGGTCCCTGGTGTTAAACTTGGTTGATCAATTACTGTAGGACCATGGGACCAAACAACATTAGGAACACCTAACAAACCTGCAAGGCCGCCGACAAGGGAGCCAGTATTTGTTCCACTTGCGCAATCAGGCTGAGTTATGACAAGTCCCCATGATGGATTGGACACCCCTATCCTTGAAGTAACCGTATCAATGCAGCCTCCAAAGGTTTGCACAAGTTGTACATCTGTCCAACTTAATGTTGGATTAGCGACTACCGTTAAGGTATTCGTGCTATTCAAAATGCCTGGAGGAGACCAGTTATAAGTAAACGGACCGGCTGTACCTTGTAAAATCACACCCTCTCCTGCACAAACAATGGTATCTTCTGGGGTAACCGTTACAGGTAGAGAGTCAAAAAGAGTTAAGCTGGCACTATCAAAGGGAATTCCACTGCATTGAGACAAACTGTACAGTGTTAAGGTCTCAAATCCTTCTTGAATACCATCAGAAACAGGTGTTATTGTCACGGTATCAAATTGCTGCCCAGGAGTAAAAAAGACGGTGTCATTTATTGTAGTATAATCTATTCCATTAGTCGCAGTACCTTGAATGTCGATAGGCAGGGAATAGGGAAGCGTAACGTCTCCTGTTCGTTCAAAGACAAATTGACCATTAACACATCCTTCTACAGCAAAATCTACGAGGTCACTTACTACGGAGCTTGCAGCGATTATCACCTGATTGGATGAGAAACTTCCAGCTTTTAAGAAAACACCTGAATCATAGATTCTATCGAGAAATACGGCTTCGCTACCATCTCCAATAGCAAGTTTCATGGTATAGGTTGAGCAGGCAACTGTTGGCAAAGTGGCTTCGAGAAGCACGGTGTTGCCAGAGTATACTACACCGGGGATGACCCCACCATAAAAGGCAGTATTGGTCAAATCACAAGTGATGCCCGGCGGCGGGAAAATAGGGTCAGAAAATCCATCATTTACGGTGTTAATCGAAACTGGTATTGTAGTGCCGGGAATTAACGCAATATTTTGCTGATTGTAGTTGCCTCCAGCGGGGTTAGCTCCTGATACATAAAACCCAAATACATCGTTGTAAGCATCACAAACAAAGTTTTCGTATTCCTCAGATCCAAAGCGATAATCAAACTTTAACGTATCGCCAAAAACGGTTATATCAAAAACTAGTACGCATGCATCTGTTGAAACTAACCCTCCACTTAAAGATGCATCAAGGTCTGGGTCCCCGAACAGGCCATTGTCAACGCTCGATTGAGGATTAAAGAAGATGTCGTTGTTTTGATTGACGTCAATTGCACTGCCAGAAGTCAGTAATACTCCATCTGTGATTCCTAAGCCCGCAGGAGCAGAGGTGAACTGCGCATGGGCATTGTTCGCGCAATTTAGTGCAGCATTGCTAATTGTTACCCCTTGACCCGCTAAAGTCTGTGCCATGGTGGATGCATTCACATTAGCCGGGTTTTCAAAAGTAAATTGGGCTGAAATAGAATGGCTACTAGCAAGGATTACCAATAAGGACAATAACAAACGCAGTATAACAGGGCTCTTCATAAGATCTTATCAAAAAGATACTACAAATTAGAGTGTTACATACCGAAAGAGGCTAAAACTTTAGGAATCCATTGGTTGATTCGATCATCTGTAAGGTCATCTTGATTATCTATATCAAGACAGAGTCCTACAAATTGGTCTCCACGCTGCGCTTTGGAAAAGTCATGCTCATAATCTAGTGCTGAGGTGAATCCATGCAATGTGCCTCCTTGATTTTCAGCCATATCTGCATAAACTCCAATGGCATCACAGAAATATGCAGCGTATCCATATTGATCACCAAGCCCAAAAAAGGCGAGCCGTTTACCCGTAAAATCAATGGCTTCAAATTCAGGAATGAACTCCTCCCAATCGCCCTGCAATTCCCCATCATACCATGTAGGCTGACCAATAATGAGAAAATCATACTGTCCCATATCAGCAGCTTTACGCTGATAAATTTCAATCAAGTCAACCTGTATACCAGGTTTTATCTTTTCAATCAGGGACTTGATTTTTTCAGCTACCTGTTCTGTGTTTCCAGTATCTGTCCCGTAAAACAAACCAATCGATGCCATGTCAAAACGCTATTAAATCTACTCTGATCGAAGGTAAGCTTTTATTGAGGCTTTATCCCCGGCGAGTTCGAAGGCTTTTTGTAAAATATCATCACTTTCGTTGTATACCTTGAAGTAGGCCTCTGGGCCATACAGGGAACGGGCTAAAATTGCCTTAAACTGAAGATGAATCCATTGCATGGATATTGTCATCCCCTCGCTATCTAGTGAGTCAATCTCACTGTAGCAATAATTGACAAAGTCTTTGAACATTGCGTCCTCTGCATTGAACATGGCTACATAACTATTGATGTCTGGGTATCGATTGAGCACCTCCTCTCTTTGGTTGTCGATGTAGGAGTAAATGAATTCTTGGAATAGTCCTTCACGACGAATTTGCCCTAGGGCTTGAGACCCTCCTGAAGTATCCATTGCAACCCAAACATCTGGCATGATGCCTCCTCCTCCAAATACAGTTCGCCCCCCAGTAGTCGTGTACTTTAATGAATCGGGTACTTCCATTGCGAAGCTGGAGTCAGTTAACTCCCCAGAATCCATTCTTCGTTCAATTTCTTCTCTGTAGGCCTCTACACCATCCTCATATGGACGTTGGATGAAGCGACCACTGGGCGTAAAATAGCGTGCTACAGTTAGTCGTATTAACGAGCCATCAGGTAGATTGTATCCTCTTTGTACTAGCCCTTTTCCAAAGGTGCGCCGTCCAATCACAAGTCCTCGATCATGATCTTGGATGGCTCCAGAAACGATTTCACTAGCACTTGCTGAGTATTGATTAACCAGAACGACGAGATTACCTTTTTTAAACTTCCCTTCCTTGGTCGTGGCATAATTTTTTCGGCGACTTTGATCACCTTCAGTGTAGGTTACCAGAAATCCAGCACCAAAAAACTGATTGACTACATCTACAGCCGCATTGAGGTATCCACCGGAGTTGTTCTGTAGATCAAATACAAGGTTTTTCATTCCCTCATTATTGAGTTTTTCCAAGGCATTTTCTACTTCCTCTGAGGTAGTGGCTGAAAACTTAACCAGTTTGATATACCCTGTCTTGTTGTCTAACATGTAGGCTGCCTCGACGGAATTAAGCGGAATTTTATCTCGTGTTATGGTAAATGGTAAAAGCGCTTGATTACTCCCACGTTTAATGTCGACCACAACTTTTGTCCCTTTAGGTCCTCGGAGTAAATCAATCACACCTCTATTGTTAATGCCTATACCCGCAATGGTGTCCCCATCAACTCGAATGATTTTATCTCCGGGAAGAATTCCCACAGCCTCCGATGGCCCACCAAAAATGGTCTCTACGATAAAAATGGTGTCTTGTAGTAGGTTAAATCGTACTCCGATACCCTCAAAATTTCCGACGAGAGGCTCATTCATCGCTTGGACATCCTTTGCTGCTGTGTAACTGCTGTGTGGATCCAATTCTTTTAGGAATGCTCGAATCGCGTTTTCAACAATAGTACTATCCGCGATATCTTCTACGTAGAATCGATCTACATAATTGAAAAAAGATTGAATTTTATTGCTTTCCGTTTGTGAAAGTTGAGCGTTTACCAATATTGGAGTACACAAAAAGAATAGGACTATAAGACGTAGCATAAATGACGGTTATTTTATAAACAGATATCAGGCGTTACACAGATAAGTTGAAATCTCGAAGTGCATCATTTAACGAAGTTTTTTTATCGGTCGACGCCTTTCGTTGCCCTATAATTAACGCACAAGGTATGCCAAAGTTGCCTGCGGGAAATGTTTTGCTTGTGGTGCCAGGAATAACAACCGACTTCGGTGGGATGTATCCCTTGTATTCTTTGGGTTGATCACCACTTACATCGATAATCTTTGTACTGCCTGTGATGGTGACGTTAGCCCCAATAACAGCCTCGTCTCCGATATGAACACCTTCTACTAAGATAGCGCGTGAACCTATGAATGCATGATTTTCGACAATTACTGGCTGTGCTTGAAGCGGTTCAAGAACGCCTCCTATACCAACCCCTCCACTTAAGTGAACATCTTGTCCAATTTGGGCACAAGAACCTACTGTTGCCCAGGTATCTACCATGGAGTTAGCCCCAACATAGGCTCCGATGTTTACATAGCTTGGCATCATAACGACACCGGGCTCTAAATGACTGCCATAGCGGGCAATGGCTTGTGGCACGACTCTAACTTTTTGGGCAGCAAAGTCTTTTTTAAGCGGAATCTTGTCATGAAACTCGAACGGCCCATGTTCAATCGTTTCCATTTGTTTTAGAGGGAAATAGAGAATTACAGCTTTTTTTAACCAAGTATGCACTTGCCACTGGTTTTTTTGTTTGGTACAAATTCTTAATCGACCTTTGTCGAGTTCTTCAATGACGTGGTTAATGGCCTTTATGGTCGCTGGGTCCTTGAGTAATTGGCGGTTGTCCCACGCAGATTCAATGAGTTGCTGTACGTTATTCATGATAGATAAAATAGAGTCTAAAATTACTTTTTACAAGTGTAACTTTTATTTACACAATATCGTTGTATCTTTGCCGTCCCGTCAAGGGAAATTGACTCGGTAGCTCAGCTGGTAGAGCAATACACTTTTAATGTATGGGTCCTGGGTTCGAACCCCAGCCGAGTCACATTTTTATCTCCCTCTCTTTTCCTTTTTTTAGTCCCGCTGCACGAGGCTAGACTTCAAGGCTGCTTGCTGTAAAGTAGAATTCTCCTCAACTTCTCGATATTCTTTTTTTAGTCGTTCAATAATTGTACTGACCGATTCAATGGATTTTGTGTATTCGATGCTTGGGCCTGCGCACCATACGGTCTTGTAGGTTGCACTGAATGCAGCTTTTTCAACGGACTTCATGCCCTTCGAATAGGTAAGCATTTTTACATATTTTTTAAGGCGCTTGTTTCTGGATAAAATTCGCTCAAATGCATTTTGATTAGTACCTATTTTTTGGACATAAGGCGTATTGATAACTGTACAGGGCGAGCCGGAAATCTTGGTGGTAAGCACAATGTCTTTTGCTCCATAGTCAACACAGGCTTGCTTGTATTCTTCTGAAACAGATGCTTCGGTGGTGGCAATAAACGGTGATCCCATAGAAACACCTACTGCACCATCTCCATGAATTCTTGCCCATAAACCTGCTCCATTTCCGACACCTCCTGCAGAAATCACGGGTAGTTTGCATGCCTCTTTCAATTGAGGAATCAATTCTTTGGACATTAAGGGGCCTGCATGGCCCCCTGCCTCTTTGTTTACGGCAATGAGTGCATCGCATCCAAGATCTTCAACCTTTCGCGCATAGTCGGCATTAACGACATCACAAAAAACTTTTATTCCAAGCGGTTTACATACGTCGATAACTTCTTTTGGAGAGCCCAAGGAGGTGATAATATAGTCTACTCCAAGGTCGGCACAGGTAGCTAACTGTTTTTTGTAGTGAATATTTGACTTGTTTACAATGAGATTAATGCCAATGGGTCCATTGGCCTTTTGACGTATTGTAGTGATCGCTTGTCGCATGGCATCATCCGTTCGCCAATTCAGTGCAGGGATACATGCGGTAACTCCAGATTTGAGCGCTGCAATGGTCATCGCTTCATTGGATACAAGGAACATAGGGGCTACAATGAGTGGGAAATCTATTCCTAAGAGGTTGGTTAGTCCATTTTTGACGTTTTCCATATAATAAGTGTAGATATTTAAGATAGTGAGAAATAAACGCTTCGAGCAAAATAGATTTATCTTTTCCTTATGGAGGAAACCAAGTACTCATCGGTAGAAGTGCATATTAGAAAAAATGGCCCAGCGGTAATTATGGGTAAGGTGCATGTCTATGATTCAGACGGCAATTCAATAAATACTGAAAGACTATCGTTATGTCGTTGTGGATTGTCATCGGAAATGCCTCAATGTGATGGCAGCCACAAGGGACAACCTCCTTTTGAAAACGGATAATCATGAATATTCAACAACGTATTATGGTGGGCCTACTATGCCTACTTCAATGTTTCTTTTTGTCCAATTGTTTCGCGCAAAATAAGGTTAACAAAAAAGCGGAGGCATGGTATTTTGAAGGAATTCGTTCGGAGAATATGGGAATGATAGAGGAGGCTCTATTCTGCTATACCAAAGCCATAAAAAAGCAAAAGACTTACATCCTGCCTTGGCTTGCTAAAGCAAACATCCTTTACCGCATTGACAGCCTCCAATCGGCTTATGATATTTTAAAAAAGGCGGAGTCATGTGTCAAGACATCTCATGTTAAATTGGATTATGGCCTAGCGCTTTACAGTTTCTTATTACAAGATTATGATCAGGCTCAAGAACATGTAGACAAGCTCTTTGAGGCGCAACATCGCTGGTCTTCTGCTTTTAAGTACGAAGCGTCCATATTGCAACAGAGCATTTATCTGGCGGATAGTTTGGTTCGAAATCCTCTCAGTTATGAGTTGGAGCGACTACCTGCCAGTGTAAACTCATCTTATGATGAATATTTCCCATCCTTAACGGTTGATGGTGAGCAGTTGTTTTTTACTCGATTAGAACCCGAGGAGGATGGTTTGGGTTTTTGGGATGAAGATCTCTATTCCTGCAGTCGAGAGGATGAGTCATGGGCAGATGCGGTAGCCCTCCCATCAACGATAAATTCAAAAAAAAATGAAGGGGCTAATTCGATTAGTACGGATGGTAATGAGTTGTTCTACGCTGCGATGTATGGACAACAAGGTGATATGAATATCTATCGTGCTGAGTTTGCCAACCAGCAATGGAATGTACCAAAACCTTTGTCAATTGCGGTAAATAGTGGCCAATGGGATTCACAACCCTGTTTGTCTGCTGATGGTACTATGTTATTTTTTACTTCAACGCGGCTCGGAGGACTTGGAAATTCAGATATCTATGTAGCAAGGCGCGATTCCAATAATGTGTTTACTGTTGTGGAGCGTCTTCCATTCCCTCTTAAT
>DLYY01000007.1 GCA_003447535.1 Bacteroidota bacterium
GCAAAGTCCTTTAGTCCTCCTACCATCATAGTGAACATCTCCTGAAGCGGAACAAAGCAAAGCAGAAACAACCACAGCGCAAAAAACAATATGATGTTTAAGGCCGCAAGAAACCGTATACCCTTTAACAAGCCCGTTATGGCAGAAAGAACGAACGCTGCAACAATCCCCAAGGTGATAAACAGCTTGAGCTCCCATGTTCCTCCAAGTGTAAACATATATTTTAGGCCAGCCTCAAGACCAAGGATACCTGAGCCAAGCGATGCCGACATCCCTGCCACTAAGCAAAAAAGGCAAAGCGCGTCAATCGACTTACTCCAACGCTTTGTAGCGTTTGCACCCAAAAGCGGATAAAATAAACTTCCTAAGCGAAACGGTTGCTTTCGATTATAATACATCAGGGCAAACATCACAGCGGCGACCGTGTAAATAGCATAAGGAAGAAAGCTCCAATGCAAAAACATTGTACCAAGGCTAAAATTGACAGCTGCCGGGCTATTGGGTTGAATGTTAAGTGCTGTGGCTGGACTATGTAAATGGTAGAGTGGCTCGGCAGAACCCCACATAAGAATACCTACAGCCAACGTAGTGGTAAGGGTAATGGTATACCAACGCCACATACTCAATAAAGGCTTAGCCGCTCTTCCACCAATTCGTATTCGCCCTAAAGGCGACCAATACACCACGATACAGATCAATAGAAAAAGAAGTACGGCAAGCGAATACACCGGACCAAGTACGTTCAATACCTTGGTATTTAACCAAGTTGCCTGCACCACCATTGACTCGACGTCGATCAAGCTGTAGCCTACACCGGAGATACAAACCAGTAATGGGGGCCAAAAGACCCAGGGCCTTAAGCTGCTTTTATTGCTTGGTATAGATTTTGCATCTTTGGAAAACACCATTCAAAGGTATACATTGTCTACTCGCTTCAATAATGCTTCTATGATCCGTGGTTTAACCTCACCATTTTTTTTCCTAATCTTCGCTCTGTCAATAGTCTTGTCGTTTTCAAGTTGCTGCCGAAAGAGAGCTTCTATCCAAACACAAAATGAGGAATTCAGCGATTCTCAGATACAACATAAGGATTCATCAAAAGATTTCGAAAACTACAGGTGGGATAATCTCTATGCCATCGAAGTAATCAATGGCCTTTCTATTGATAAAGCAGAGTACACAGAAGGACTACCCCGACTCGAACTTCAGATACAACAGGGTCGACTCGTAGGCTTCACAGGATGTAATTCATTTCAAGCGCAGGCAAGACTCACCGAAAATGAAGATGAGAACGTTCAAATCGAGATCGGTCCCATTATGTCGACTAAAAAGGGATGCATTGGAGAAATTGATGAACAGCACTTTTTTCAAGCGCTAGAATCCTCCTCTTCTCTCTTACTTTCGAACAATCGCATCTTGTTGATTAATAAGGAAGGAGTTATAGTAATACAGGGTTTGATTGTCGATTAGTAAGGCAGGGCCCACTCAATCATCAACCAGGCAATCATCATCCCATCAAGTAAGAAGTAATAATAGAATTCTGGAGTCTTCTCATGGCATCGTAAAACGAATCCTGTGCATAAGACGGAAACGATTACGCCACTTACAATACCAAGATAGGTGCTAAGTAGTCCAACCACCACAAAACAGCCTATCGATAGCCTTATCGTGGTGTAAATACCCAAACGATGAACGACGGTTCTCATCATAGGATGCGCCATGCGATCGAAATTTTGATCATGAATTTCAAATGGCAGGGTTAGGCCTACGATAAAAACAGCCATCATAGCCGATAATAAAACATCATCCAATGACCATGCAAGCGCCAAGGGAGATATGAGCACGATGGACCAGACAACGCCCACAATTATTGTTTTAAGCCAGCCTACTGAACGAAGAATATATATATAAATCCAAACTAAAAAAATGGCGATAAATAACACCATTAGACTAGACAATGGAAGCCTAATTGCGCCAATTGCCGCAATACCAAGACAAAGAATCATAAGTGCTTGACTGAACCATTCATACCTGACTTGCCAAGCTACCATGGGGTGAGCAGATGCATACTCGTCGTTGAGCACCCTGTATCGCAGGGCATTGTATACAAAACAGGTACCTCCAAAGACAACAAAAGAGGTAGCCCAATTCGGTGTAAGACCTAGATGTTCTCCAATCAGAAAATGCAAAGCCAAAGCATTACATGCAATCCAAATATTTGACTGCCAAAGACTCCTAAACCATGCCCTGGCAAAATCCATCGATTAACTTAAATACTTAAAGTTGAAGTCAGGTGACATTTTCTTGAGGCATTCTGCAAGTAATGTGACCGCATTATCTAAGTCCTCAAGAGAAAGCGTTTCAACCGTCGTGTGCATGTATCGCAGGGGAATCGTGATCAAGGCAGAAGGCACTCCAGAGTTTGAATACGCAAAAGCATCAGTATCAGTTCCCGTACCTCGAGTCGCCACATCACGCTGAAAAGGAATCTTTTTCTCTTCAGCTGTATCCAGGACAAGATCTAACATGTGATTGTGAACCGCTGGAGCATAGGTCACAATGGGACCTTTACCCATTTTAAAGTCTCCTTCTCTGAATTTATTAATCATAGGTGTATTCGTGTCATGCCCTACGTCGGTAATAAAGGCACAATCCGGCTTAATTCTGTGTGCAATCATCTGTGCACCACGAAGACCAATCTCCTCCTGAACACTATTCACAACGTATAGTCCGAAAGGCAACTTTACTCCTTCCTCCTTTAGTCGTTTTGCAACGAGGGCAATCAATACACCCCCTACCCGATTATCCATAGCCCGACCTGTTACTACTTTTTCGCTGAGTTGTAAAAACTCATCTTGATAGGTCGCAATACATCCAATATGAATGCCTAGTTTTTCGACTTCCTCTCGGCTACTGCAGCCCGCATCGATAAATACATTCTCTGCTTTGGGATATTCTTGCTTAGCTCCTGCTCCGCGTGTGTGTATTGCCGGCCAACCAAATACTGCAGGCACTAAGCCTTTCTTGGTATGGAGGACAACTCGCATGGACGGGGCGATAATCGGATCCATTCCACCATTGCGTTTAACATAGATAAATCCATTATCCGTAATGTGATGGACTACCCAAGAAATCTCGTCAGCATGAGCCTCTATGACTACTTTGAACTTCTCCTCCGGATTGACAATACCGACTACAGTCCCATAATCATCGACCTCATAGGTATCGATATAGTCTTTGACAAAATCTAGCCAAACTTTTTGGCCTTCCGTTTCATACCCTGTTGGTGAATAGGTATTAATATACTTTTCGAAAAAAGCAAGCTCTTTTTTACCGATGTTCTTATACTTCATAGTGATTGTATCAATTAAATCCATGTAAATGTAGAATAGTCTCGAGACTACGCCAAACCAAATGCTATTGGTCTATAACTACTTACTCAACTTTTTTCCGTAGGATAAGTTCCGTGACTTCAGGTAAAATACCCACTCGTCCAGGATACCCTAAAAACCCGAATCCTCGATTTACATAGAGTAATTGGTCCTTCACTTTATAGAGGCCGGCCCATTTGGGATAAAAGTATTGAGACGGGCTCCAACGTAACCAACGATTTTCCACTCCAAACTGTGCGCCATGGGTATGACCCGATAAGGTTAACTCAATATCCTTGTGATTCAAAACTTCAGCGTCAAAATGACTCGGGTCATGGCTGAGTAATATTTTAATCATGTCCTGAGGCAAAGATTCCTTTGCTTTCTTGATATCACCACGATCGGCATCATTGGGTTGCTCAGAAAATCGACCTAGGTTTCCCCAGTAATGAACACCTAAAATCGCAAATCGAGCCTCCGAGGCTTCAATCACTGTATGCTCATTGAGCAATAGATTCCACCCTAGCCGTTGATGGGCTTGGTAGAGTTTTTCTAAGTTTTCTTGCTTTACCGCCTTACTTTGCCAGGGTCGGTAGTCACCATAATCATGGTTTCCAAGAATCGAATACACCCCGTGCTTCGCCCGAAGCTTACTAAAAATGGGAATGTATTCTTCTACTTCATCTGCTGTATCATTTACTAAATCCCCCGTAAACAAAATGAGATCGGCCTTCATGGCATTGATTTGCTTCACGGCTTCAACGAGAGGCTCTTTCTTTGTAAAACTCCCTGTGTGAATATCAGAGATATGGATTATGCGAAAGCCATCAAGCTGTTTCGGCCAAGAAAGAAGGGATATTTCCTCCTTTCTATATTGATAGCGATAGGCATTGGAGAGACCGCCCATCATGGTAAGCACAGGAACACTTCCAATTCCCGTAGCAGTTATTGCAAGAAATCGTCTTCGACTTTCAGAGGCCTGTATACTTCTGCCATGCCTGATGAGATGCCAAATTCTAGCAAGAAGCAATACTATCCCCACCAAGCTGTAAAACATCAAACTGAGAAACCATATCCCCCGAATCCAGTTATTGATGCTATCTGTAATAATGGTATCAGTAAACAGAATAACAGGAATAATCCAGAGACCTATTACAACCAGGGGTGCAAACCATAACTTTTTAGCCAGATTGGCTCGTCGAGTAGTTGGAGCCCATATATGGCTTGCTCGTCTACTCGCATACGCAAGGAGAAATGTAAAGAGAAAAAAAGATAGAAGAAATATCGTGGACAATTTTACGCCATTTAAAGAACTAAACTAGGGGGATTCAAGTTACTTTCGAAACAAATATTTTATGGAAGTTTTACGAATAACCGATAGTGAGTTTACACAAACTATAAAATCCAACAAAAAAGTAGTGATAAAGTTTGATGCCTCATGGTGTGGAACGTGCCGTTTGATCAGCCCTAAATTCAAGAAACTAGCAAGCGACGAACGCTTTCAGGACATGACTTTCCTTGAAATAAATGCAGAGCAAAATCCAGAGTCAAGAAAGTTTGCCGGAGTCAACAATCTGCCATTCTTCGCAAGTATCGAAGAAGGTACACTGAAATCAACAACGTTTACTGGTAAGATTGAGCGCGTTGAAGAACTCATCGCCGACCTCGTTTAACATCACATTTATTTAGTTCCTATGAAAATTCCAGAGATAAAGCGCTTAGTAACCACATATACTCTTGATGCCCTAGAAAAGGCTGAGCTTGCCCTTATTCAAGAGGAAGCAATGCCATTTGAAGTACATGGTGAAGACGATGGAGAAGTGTTAACCCATATTCTCGCGGCAAAGTGGATTTTAGAAGACATGGAAAACAATGGAAGAGCACTTAAAGACTCTCTGAGGGCCTATAGCCAGAAAGTACGCCACTCTATTTCTTAGCTTCAATGGATAGTCCTCTTTGCTATCCCTCGGTAACTCGTATTTTTACAGTAGACGACTAAAGGTTTTATGAAAGGCAATACACCGCAAGAAATACGTCAAGCATTTTTTCAATTTTTTGAGGAGAAAGGGCATAAGATTGTTCCTTCTGTTCCCCTCGTGGTAAAGGATGACCCAACATTGATGTTTATCAACGCAGGGATGAATCCATTTAAGGACTATTTTCTCGGACTAAAAAAAGCTCATAACAGACGTGTAGCTGATAGTCAAAAGTGTCTTCGTGTATCGGGAAAGCATAATGACTTAGAAGAGGTTGGGGTTGATACATACCATCATACCCTGTTTGAGATGTTGGGGAATTGGTCGTTTGGTGATTACTTTAAAAAGGAAGCCATTCAGTGGGCCTGGGAATTTTTAACCGAAGTGTGCAAGCTGGACGCAGATAGATTGTACATTACCTATTTCGAAGGAGATTCTAACGTCAAACTAGGACCTGATGATGAGGCTAAAGACATTTGGGGGAATTATGTTGGAGAGGACAAAATCCTTCCCTTTGACCGAAAGGATAACTTCTGGGAAATGGGCGACATCGGACCTTGTGGCCCTTGCAGTGAGATTCATATTGATTTGCGTTCTGCTCAAGAAAGAGAGGCCGTTGACGGTGCTAGCCTGGTAAACCAAGATCATCCGCAGGTGATCGAAATTTGGAATTTGGTCTTTATGGAGTTTATTCGCAAAGCGGATGGAAGCCTTGAAAGCCTTCCCGAAAAGCATGTAGACACAGGAATGGGCTTTGAGCGTCTTGTACGCGCTATCGAAGGAAAATCATCTAATTATGATACAGCAGTTTTCTCTTCGTTGCTGAAGAAAGTCGAGGCAATCACTTCCCAATCTTATGGAAAAGAGGAAGGTATAGATATAGCCATGCGTGTTATAACAGATCACCTTCGCGCGGTTTCTTTTGCCATTGCCGATGGTCAGAACCCCTCAAATGTTAAAGCAGGTTACGTAATACGCCGAATTTTACGCCGTGCTGTTCGATATAGCTACCAAGGATTACACTACCCGAAGCCCCTACTCCATCAATTGGTTTCTACCCTCGTTGAGGATATGGGTGAAGCCTATCCCGAACTCGTCAATCAACAATCATTCATCGAGCAAGTTATTCTTGAAGAGGAAAAGAGTTTTTTAAAAACCCTTGAAGAAGGAATTCAACGCCTGACAAAAGCTCTACAAGCGCTCGGTGATGCAAAAGAACTTGATGGACAGACAGTCTTCGAATTGTATGACACCTATGGCTTCCCACTCGATTTAACCCAGCTCATTTGCTCAGAAAAAGAGATTGAAGTGGATATTAGAGGGTTTAATCAAGCCCTTACTGAGCAGAAGTCAAGGTCTCGAGCGGAAGGGAAATCTACCTCAGGAGATTGGCACATTTTGCGCGAGGATAAGGTGGAGGAATTTGTAGGCTACGACCGAGAACATTGCACTGTCCATATCACAAAATGGCGAGCCATCGAACGAAAAGGTAAAACCAATTATCAGTTGGTTTTCTCCGTAACACCTTTTTACGCAGAAGGCGGTGGACAGGTCGGTGATAAGGGTGTAATACACAATGATCAGGAGAAAATTACTGTGTATAACACCACCAAAGAGAACGATACCATAGTCCATTGGGTGAATACCTTACCTAGTGATTTAAATGCATCCTTTGGCGCGCACATTGATCTTAAGACACGAAAAGCCACTGAGCGTAACCACTCAGCCACACACTTATTACATGAGGCATTAAGAAATACCTTAGGAAATCATGTTGAACAACGTGGATCCCTAGTGGAAGACAAGGGCCTTCGTTTTGACTTTTCTCATCCAGGAAAAGTAGACATAGAGACCTTGCATCAAATTGAGGATCAAGTCAATGCCAAGGTTTGGGAAAATATTTCGTTAGAAGAAAATAGAAACGCACTCATTGAGGAAGCCAAGGCGCAGGGAGCTATGGCGCTCTTTGGAGAGAAATACGGCGATGTAGTACGCACCATAAAGTTTGGGTCAAGCATTGAACTCTGTGGAGGATGTCATGTTCGCTCAACCGGAGCCATTGGGCAATTTATCATTACGGCAGAATCTTCGGTAGCTTCAGGTGTTCGTCGTATCGAAGCAATCACCGGAGAGGCCGCTCTCTCTATGATGCAACGTCAGCGCCAAGTGCTGATTGAAGGACAAGAATTACTCGGACAAGGAGATATGCTTCCTGCGATTACAAAACTCATCGAAGACAATAAGGCATACGCAAAAAAGATTGAATCCTACAAATCGCTTGAAGGACAAGCGGTCAAAAAAGATTGGGCTGATCAAGTTCAAAAAGTGGGAAAGGTAAGTCTTGGGGCTTTTATTACCGACCTTGACAGTGGAACCATTAAGGACATATTGTTTCAGTTAAAAAATGAGATTCCAAACTCTGCCTGGCTCGTCGGCCAACGCAATCAAGGAAAGGTAACCTTGTCGATTGCTTTTTCCGAAGACCTAATCGATGAGTTCGGTTTTCATGCTGGCAACATGGTACGCGATTTAGCCAAGCATATTCAAGGTGGTGGCGGCGGTCAACCCTTTTTTGCTACGGCAGGAGGAAAAAATCCTGAAGGACTTAACCAAGCGCTACAAGCGGGAGTCGACACAATCACCACACAATTATCAGCATGACATATTGGGAATCCAAAGGCTATGAAGTGGTCATCGGGTTAGAGGTACACGCTCAACTTTCCACAAAGAGTAAAATGTACTGCGGTGATCCCGTGGAGTACGGTGCCATACCGAATTCACTGACCTCTCCTATATCGCTTGGGCTCCCTGGAACGCTTCCTAAAGTCAACCACGAGGCTATTAATTACGCCATTAAGATGGGCTTAGCTTGCCACACATCTATTGAACGCATTAATGGCTTTGCACGCAAAAACTACTTTTATCCTGATCTTCCTAAGGGCTATCAAATTACCCAAGACAAAACTCCTATATGCTATAACGGCTATTTGGATATTGAAACTGAGCAGGGAGGCAGCAGACGCATCGGTATTCAAAGGGTTCATCTAGAAGAGGATGCTGGGAAATCCATTCATGATATTGATCCTTACAACTCGCTCGTTGACTTAAATCGAGCAGGAACAGCACTCGTTGAAATTGTAACCGATCCCGACCTCCGTAGTCCCGAAGAGGCCCAAGCCTATCTCCGTGAGATTCGAAAAATGGTGCGCTATCTAGACATTTGTGATGGAAATATGGAAGAAGGAAG
>DLYY01000096.1 GCA_003447535.1 Bacteroidota bacterium
CCCGTCCCGGGTACACAACGGGAGATAGTCGAAAGATTGTCTCCCGTTTTTGTTATTTATCCCTTCTAACTCATTGAGAATCATGAGATACAATAGACACCGTTACTTCTCAAGAGAAAAACCTCAATGATTTATTTAACATCAATTCTATAGATTTTTAGAAATTTAATTTGGACTTATCATGATCGAAAATTATTCCGTTGTATAGAACAAATTTTTAACCTAATTGATTAGGACATGGCAGGCTTAGTTTCATACTTTTATATAAATTCAAATCAAAAATTATCCGCATCATGAAAAACGAAGTTTCAAAAGTTCAAGCATCTAAGTCTTATGGGAATGCTACGCTGCACATCAATGAATACAGCCGACTACAAGGTTCAAAAGATATTCGCAGCGCATCATTGATTGATGCAGCGCAGAAAACAGGCATGACATTAAAGTATGTAAGTGCAGATTTGAATAATGATACGATTAATCTAGAGCCTGGATTGTTGCACTATATGAAAGGATCTCTTGAACTTAGCACAAAACGTGCAGATGGTAGCACAGGTATCGGTGGTTTTTTTGCTAATAAGGTTAAGTCTAAGCTATCTGGCGAATCAAGCAACAATACTGTGATAAGTGGGACAGGGACAGTGATTTTGGAGCCAACATTTGGCCATCTCCTCGCCATTGATATGAACAATGACCGTTTTATTGCAGATAAAGGAATTTACTCATGTAGTATCGGTGAAGTCAATGTAGATGTCGCCATGCAAAAAAATATATCATCAGCGTTGTTTGGTGGTGAGGGGTTGTTTCAAACTCAGGTCATTGGTTCTGGAATAGCCATATTTAATAGTCCTGTTCATTTAGATGAGTTAGTCAGAGTAGATTTAGAAAATGACACTCTTAGAGTAGATGGTAGCTTTGCTATTCTGCGAAGTGCGTCATTAGAATTTACTGCGGAAAAATCTGCCAAGGGATTCTACAAAACCCTTAAGTCAGGTGAAGGACTTTTACAAACCTTCAGAGGTACTGGCAGTGTTTGGTTAGCGCCAACTGAGTCCTTTTATAACGAATTACGAAGTACTGGCAAACAACAAGATTTAAGTAAAAACAAAGGCTCTTCAGGTGACGGCGATGGTTTATAGGCTAAGCTTCAAAAATGTTTTCGTAGGGTTGAGTGATTTTGCTCTCTTGCGTCGCTAATCAAAAGATTCCATTTTGGCCTTTGGATAAGGGCAGTATGGATAAGTTATAATCTCTGCTATAACCTAAGTAATTTTCTTTGTCTACTAGGAGAGCTTCGGAGTATACTATCATGTATCTTGTTGTTTTATGGCGTCGAGCATGACATTTATATATTGATATGTTAAATTTTCTCTTTGGGAATAAAAAGCTCTCAGGCTACTTGAAATCAGGGGCAATCGTCATCGATGTTCGGTCTGGTGCAGAATTTGATACGGGGAGTGCCTTAGGTGCTAAAAACATTCCCTTAAATACCCTTGAGAGCAGAACAGAGGAAATCAAAGCATCAAGAAAGGCCGTGATAACCTGTTGCCGATCAGGAGCGCGAAGTGAACAAGCAAGAGCTATATTGCATGATGCAGGCCTTGATGTGATTAACGGTGGATCATGGAAGGCAGTAGAACAAGCTATAGAAAAGCTATAGTCTACTATTTGCTAAATCGCCTTAGGAAAAGCCATACCTCGCGAGAAGCGTTATAACCACATCCCTCGACATCAAGCCAATCGTGGCTCCCCCCTTGAACCACATCTTGTTGAACTCGAAGTGTACCATTACCATCGAGGTAACGCATTCTTTCGACATTGTTTTGCTTGGAGCAATCCAAGGTAAAGATTTGGTTACTGCGATAGTTGCAGTCATTTTTCCTACACCATTTTTGAATTACGGTCTTGATTGGCATATATCCTTTGGCTGATTTTCCTTGCAGAGGCACAATATCATCCTGACTTCCATTGATAAGAAATACCGGTACACCGCGACTAGTTAGACAACCATCATAATTTTCTTGACTCATCGTGCCGCCAACTGAAGCTGCCGCAGCAACTAAGTCCGGACGTGTGCAGGCAAGTCGCAAGCTGAAATACCCTCCGTTAGAAAATCCGCAGGCATAGACCTTGTCTTTGTTAATCGGAAGTTCTTCTGATAGATGATCAATAAGTTCTTCTACAAATGCGATATCCTCTGCACGACTAGCTCTTGTATAGGATCCAACGCGCCAATGTCTTTTTCCATTGAGATAACTTCCTTGGGGGTAGACAACAATAAAGTGTTCCTTTTGAGCTAATGCGCTCATATCTGAGCGTCCAATCTGGTCTTGAGCTGATAATCCATAGCCATGAAAATTCAATACCAAGGACATGTCAAAGAAGCCCGATTTTGTTTCTGGAACGTAGATAAGATAATCTCGTTGAATCCCATTGACGTCGATACGATCCGCTCTATACTTGCTAAGCGACTGGCTATGTCCAGTAAAGCAGGTACCCCAAAGGACTGTGATCAAAAGAAGGATAGGAGCCCAATGGATTGATGAAGATGTAAAGCGATTTACCATTCGATAGATTGCTTATCTAAAAAAGCTTGAATACCCTGTTGACAGTCTTCAAACTGGCGTGCTCGTGCATTGATTTCTTCGGCCATTTCAAGACCGGCTTGAATCGAATGATTCTGCACTTCCTGCATTAGGGCTTTAGTAGAAGAATAGGCCATACCGCTTACCTTCTTCATCCAAAGTGTAGTGTGTTTTTCTATGGTAAAAGATATGCTACTCTTGGTACATACTTGATATACAAGTCCCATCTTATCTAGTTTTTTTGCAGTAAACAAGCGGCCACTGGTAAGGAGTTCATGAGCGACATTACCTGTAACCTTTCTCAATAAAAACACCATAACGATGGCTGGTACAAAACCGATGGAAACCTCGCTGTAGCCAAGTTTCGCTTCTTCGGTGATATACAATCGGTCACAGGCTGTTGCTAATCCAGCACCGCCAGCAATTGCATGACCTTCTACTTTAGCAATAGTAAGCAATGGACAGGTGTAGATTGCTTCAAACATGGCCCGAATCGCTTGAGAATCTTCTAGATTTGAATTGTAGTCATTATCCTTAAGAGATCGCAGATATTCTAAATCAGCACCTGCACTAAACACCTCGCCCTCTGCTTCTAAAATGACCGCCCTTAGAGAAACTTCTGCTGCACAGTTAGTATAGACATCGGTTATTTCTTTGACTAACTCAGGATGGAAGGCATTGCGTTTGTCAGGTCGATTTAATCGAATGGTTAGTATTCGATTTTGTCTTGATGTTTTGAGGTAATGATACTGTCCTATAGCCATAGTATTAAGGTAAATCCAATGATTCCTACGATGAAAATACGGATAGAACGTTGGAGTAGGCCCCAAAGACACAAATTAATACTCAACGCCAAGCAGCAAGTGTATACTAGACTGAACTTTTCAGCTCCGGCAATATATTGACCCCAGTTCCATTGGCTAAACCCATTCAAGATTTTGTGTTGCCATTGTAAAAGCACTAAGGAAGGCATTCGAATCCATTCAAGTGAGAATAGATAACTCATAGTATTTAGAAAAACATGGAAGGGTAGGAAGGGAACAACAAAGAGATTGGTTAATGGACTTATCCATGAGAAGAAACCAAAAGATGATAGGAGAATCGGCCAAGTAAAAAGTTGTGCGCTTACCGATAGTGTGAATAGGTTATATAGGCCCTTAAGAAGTACATTCTTTGGAGCGTATATTAAAAACTTTGGCAAAAAAAGTACGATGCCTAGCACTGCACCAAATGACAATTGAAAGCCTACATCGTAGAGGATATTTAGATCAAGAGCACATTGAATAGTGGCTGCTAAAAAAAGAGCATTCCATAAGGGGAAGTAGCGTCCATAGGCCTTAGATAGAATCAATATACCTCCCATAAAAGTGGCACGAATGACAGAAGGCTTACTGCCAAAGTAAATCGCAAAAAGGGCTAGACTTAAAAGACATAGAAAAGCCCATGCCCAGCGAATGCTGTTAGAAGCCTTGGGTCGGAAGGGCATGAGTAAGGCCATTAGAAGGCCGACATGCAATCCAGAGATACTCATAATATGAATGGTACCTGTAGATTGGTATCTCTTAAGTATATCTTGAGGAATCGTAGATCGCACACCAGTTAGTAATGCTTCAATCACTCCAATCTCGTTTTGATATAATTCAACGGTAGGTCTATTCCATATATAAGATTTGATCTGTTCGACAAGACGTAGTTTATCTTGGCTTGGTGTGTGGTTAACTAGTTTGGTATAAGGAGAAAGGCTACCTGACACTCCTTGTCTCATTCGATAGGACTCATAGGGGTATTCCGTGGAATAGGCGAAGAACTTGCCTCGCAATTGTA
>DLYY01000226.1:0-9052 GCA_003447535.1 Bacteroidota bacterium
CGTGGGGGTTCGAGTCCCTTCATCCGTACTAGGCTGCCTAAGGCAGTAACCTTTGCAAAGCCCCTTGAGTCAACCCTTGGGGTTTTTATTTTTAATCTATTTAAGTCAAGCCAATGAACATCGTCTTGGATAAAAAATCGGATAATTTCGCCCACCTTTCTCTGCGTATAGATCATGAGGATTATGCTCCACGGGTTGAAAAGGAAATTGATAAGCATAGAAAACAAGCTTCTATAAAGGGATTCCGTCAAGGAAAAGTTCCTCGATCAGTTATTATTAACATGACGGGTGAACGCCTGCTTGCTGATACTTTAAATGAGGTCTTATCTACCTCAATCAATAAATACATCGAAGAACAGTCTCTCGAAGTTATTGGCTATCCTATACCAACGGAGGCTCAACCCGAACTCGACCTCAATTACAAAAAGGCGGGTAGCTTTGATTTCGAATATGAAATGGGATTAGTGCCTTCTTTTGGGGTAGGCTTCATAGAAAAAAATCCAAAAGTGACGCGAGAAACAGTCGAGATGGATAACTCCACATTGGACGCGGAGATTCTTAAGTTGAGAAAACGACACGGTAGTCCAAGTGAAGTTGAGGCTATTGGGAAGGATTCAGTTATCAATGTAAAGATCGAAGAGCTGGGAAGGGATAAGTTGCCATTTGATGGCAGTCACAGCAATGAGACTTCGATAACGTTAGATATGTTAGCCAAGGATCGCTATGCCAAGAAGTTTATCGGTAAAAAAGTTAGTGAATATATCGACCTGGAAATTCTAGGATATTTTAAAGATGATGCCGCAGCTCTATCTCGCCATGTACTCGGAGCAGAGCCTGATCGATTTACTAAAAAAGACCTTTTTCGTATCCACATTTCAAAGATTCAAGATGTAGAACTTGCCGAGGTTGACCAAGCATTTTATGATGCCTTGTTTGGACCTGACACAGTGACCGATGAACAAGCTTTTCGCGAAAAGCTTACTGAAATCTATAGCAAACAGATTGAGGAGCAGGCGGATAAGAAAATGATTGGTCAAGTCATCGACGGTATTTTGGACAAAACAAAGATTGACTTACCTGAAGCCTTTCTGAAACGATGGATTATGCGTTCTAATGAAAAGCCAATCACAGAAGAAGAGGTGGAAAAAGACTATCCGGATTTCTCTAAAAGACTCAAGTGGAGTTTGATTGTTAACCGAATTGGAAAAGATCAGGACATCAAGGTAGACCCTGAAGAAATCAAAGAACATACCGCAACTCAGTTACGAGCTCAAATGGCAAGTTATGGCTTGGCAGATCTCGGTGACGAACAAGTAGAGCAATATGTGATGTCGATGCTTCAACAGCGCGAGCATGTAGAAAAGACTCGGGATGCTATTATGGAAGAGAAGCTTAACTCATTTTTTAAATCAAAGGTGCGTATCAAGGACAAAAAAGTTACTTTAGAGCAATTCACCTCATAATGATATAGTATGATAAATCCAGATATACATAGCGAGTTTAGAAAGTTTGCGGTTGAGCAACCTGGAGTAACGGGTTCTTCAGTGGATGACTATGCTAAGATTCACGGCTATATAACGCCTTATATTATTGAAGAGCGTAAGATGAATGTGGCTTCTATGGATGTGTTTTCCCGACTTATGATGGATCGTATCATTTTTCTTGGGGTTCCTATCAGTGATGATGTATCCAATATAATTACGGCACAACTTCTCTTTCTAGAATCACTTGACAATACAAGAGATGTTTCGATTTATATAAACAGCCCTGGAGGTTCAGTATATGCGGGCTTAGGAATTTATGATACCATGAATTTTATAGGTCCAGAAGTAGCTACCATTTGCACAGGTATGGCGGCTTCCATGGGAGCGGTAATTCTTTGTGCTGGTAAACGTGGAAAACGAACGGGCCTGAAACATAGCCGAGTAATGATTCATCAACCCTTAGGCGGTGCAGGTGGAAAAGTGAGTGATGTTATGATTACGGTAGAAGAAATTAAAAAAATCAAGACGGAACTCTATACCATCATAAGCGACCATTCCGGACAACCTTTTGAAAAGGTTTACAAAGATTCTGATCGCGATTTTTGGATGACTTCAGAAGAAGCATGCGATTATGGTATGATCGATGAAGTACTTATTCGAAAAAAAGATAACTAAGGGTTTTGGAAAGCCCCAACGCTTCGGATAATCAATGCTCATTTTGTGGGCGTAGCCGCGAAGAGGCAGAACTACTCATTGCTGGACAAGGAGCCTTTATTTGCAATCAATGTGTAAGTAGGGCCAATGAGATCGTTCAGGAGGAGTTTAAAGCCGAAGTGGTTTCAAAGGCTAAACTCGATGATATCACAGCGGTTAGCCCAAAAGAGATAAAGCATTATCTCGATGCCTATGTAATCGATCAAGACAAGGCCAAGAAGGTTCTTTCAGTGGCTATATACAACCATTACAAGCGTTTAAAGAGAATTGCTGAGCAAGAAGAGGTTCTTGTAGAAAAGTCAAATATTCTTCTAGTCGGTAAAACGGGAACAGGGAAAACACTTTTAGCAAAGTCCATTGCAAAAAAGCTCAATTTGCCCTTTACCATTGTAGATGCGACCGTCTTTACAGAAGCCGGTTACGTAGGAGAGGATGTCGAATCCATGCTTTCTCGTCTATTACAGGTTTGCGACTATGATGTCCGAGCGGCTGAACGAGGAATTGTATTTATTGATGAAATCGACAAAATCGCCCGACGGTCAGATAACCCTTCCCTGACTAGAGATGTATCGGGCGAAGGTGTGCAGCAATCTGTTCTGAAACTTTTAGAAGGGGCAGACGTCCTTGTTCCGCCACAGGGGGGGCGGAAGCATCCTGAACAGAAGTTGGTTAAAATCAATACAAGCCAAATCTTATTTATCTGCGGTGGCGCCTTCGATGGTATCGAGAAAAAAATTGCTTCGCGAATCAATAGAGCGTCAATTGGATTTGCCAACATTGCGTTGCGAGAAGCATCGGATGACGACCTTCTTTCCTTTCTGCAATCAGAGGACTTGTTAGAGTTTGGATTAATTCCAGAATTGATTGGAAGATTGCCGGTTTTGGTCCACTTAAACCCCTTGAGTGAACATGCTCTACGTCGAATCTTAACCGAGCCTAAAAATGCTTTGATCAAGCAATATCAGGAGCTATTCGCTATGGATGACGTCGAGCTCGTGTTTGAAAACGAGGCTATTGAATTGATTGCTCAAGTTGCCATTAAAAGAGGCCTTGGGGCAAGAGGTCTTCGCAATATCTGTGAAAAAATACTCTTGGATTGGATGTTTGAACTCCCTCTAAAATCCAAAGAAAAAGTACTCACAGTAACAGCTGACCATGTTTCTGCTTGCTTAGAAGATTTCGCGGACTAATTGCTGTTTAGAATCGCGTTCTGGTTGTTTCGTATGTGATTGATAGTATTGTTTCGTATTGCAGCCCCAACATCCATTATCATTTGCTGATTGCTAGGGAAGGCAAGTACATCACTCCGTAAAAGACGTTTGCTTCGATTGGTTAATGCACGCTCATCTCCTTGGAAACGGGCATATTGATGGGTAAAGCGCGTGACTTCAGTAAATGGATTTGATGAGATCAATTGATTTCGACCATTGTAGATGTCAATGGAATATTGAACATTACCGGTTTTTTCCATATTGGTAACAAAGATGTTGGCTATGATTTCTACCTCTTTAGGGGTTTTGATGTCATTGCCAAGGCTATCCTTCTTTACATTACCATCGCTATCTAACTCGTATTCATAGCCATCTTCGATTGTCTTTTTGTCACTGTATTGACTTTGGCCTGCGCGCTCAGGCGAAAATTCAACGTTGACAATGTGTAACTCGATTCGAGCATCGCCTTCTTCCATATCTTCCCCATAATGCATTGAAATCCAGTCCATACTTAATTCATTGGCTGGAAACTGCTGAAGCTGGTTTTCAAAGGAAGCTGGCAGAAAGGAAACACCGTCGTTATAGTAAGCGTAGTTTACGAAAACAAGTCCTTTTTGGTAGGCTTCATCTCGAAGAGAGGGTACATCTTTATAGTTTGGCATTAGGTTGAGGATGTCTTGGCATTTGGCATAAGCTAAGCGTGCATCAGCCTTTTTATTAGAAGCCATAAGTTGTTGAACTTCGGCGTAAAGAACTTCGGTGGCTTTTACCTTGGCATCGTATAGTTCTTCACTTAAATCGGTGATGTAGATATCTGCTTCTCTAAATTCTTTGTTGATGTATATCGGCAGGAAAAGCGCAATGGATTGTTGCAGGCTGTTAAGCTCCTCATATTTAGAATAAACTCTTTTCCAAGAATCAGGGCTTCCATCCCTCTTTAACTGCTCAATTTCTTGCAGTAGTCTCTGTTGTTCAGACTGAAAAGAAACTTCGAGGGCAAGCACGTCCTTGGTTTTGAGCTTATTGGCTCGCTTCAGGTGATTGCTTGCTCGAAGTACCGCTCTTCGGTGGTCTCCTTTCTTAGTGTGAGGCTTTACTATTAGGCAACTTTGGGCAATTAGACCAACAAAAATAAAAAGTACAATAGATCGCATGGTATAATAATTTTTTGACGTTCTTCGAATATACAAGTTCCGTGCCGATGTGGAAGTTGAGGCCTCTTGAAATTGTGGTTTTCAACATGTTCTAAGCCCGATTGTCATTTCCTCTTTTTTTTTAGCGATTTAACTTGTTTGCATAGGAGTGTATTAAGTAAATTTGGAGCGATTAGTGACATTGCTATGACAAACCAGATCCAAAACAAAACGCTTATGGCGCAGTATACGCCAAGGCCGAAACAATTATTCCTCCTTGTAAGCTTTTTTATTTCTACTGCCTTTGTACATAGTGCAATTGCGCAAGAAGAGGAGCTTGATACAAGCAATATACCTTCTGATGAGGTTGCAATTGATAGTGCAGCCGCTGCAGACAGTAGTGGTTTGCTTGCCCTTGATTCAAACGCAGAAGAAAGTGCAGAATCAGCTCCAAGTGGTGAGGAAGCTCTTTGGAATCAGGGTAAGGTCTTGTTTCAGGGCAAATGTGCCTCATGTCACCACCCCCTTCGCGACGGAACAGGTCCAGCCTTGTCAGGGGTTCGTCAGCGTTGGATAGATAATGGTGACTTTGAGGATAAAACTGGCGAAGAGTGGTTGTATGCATGGATTCGAAACAATAACAATGTTTTGGATGCAGGGCACCCTTACGCTAACGACCTCTATGACGAATGGGGCGAAGCGAAAATGAATTTATTCGCTGGACTTAAAGACGACGAAATTGATGCGCTTCTTTACTACGTAGACAACTCGACTCAGTTTGCTCCTGCTGCTGCGGTTGCAGAAGCTGCTGCGGGTGATGGCGGAGCGGGTGGCATCGGTAAAGAGTTTTTGAGCAAGTACCTTCTCTTTATAGGGGTTGGTCTTCTGCTTCTTGTTTTGATTCTTGCACGTGTTCAGGCAGTACTCAAGCGAATTGAGCTGCAAAAGACAGGCCAGCCAATTCCTCCTTACGTGCCGATTTGGAAAAGCAAGCGTATCTACGCAGTGCTTGTCCCTCTTCTGCTCTTTGCTGGGGCTAAAACATTGATGGAGTCAGCGATTGGCGTTGGACGTCAACAAGCCTACCAACCCGATCAACCTATTGCTTATTCCCACGCCCTTCATGCTGGTCAGCTGAACATTGAATGCCAATATTGCCATAGCGGGGCAAGTAAATCAAAGCATTCCAATATCCCATCAGCGGATGTTTGTATGAATTGTCACATGCAAGTCAATGCGAGCTCGGAAGATGGAGGACGTTCAGAGATTGCTAAAATCTATGCATCAGTTGGTTGGAATCCAAACGCTATTGGTGGCGGGTCCTATATCGCCTACCCTGAGTCCATGGAGGCAGATGACTTAGACTCTATGTATCGTACCTATATATCCCAAGATTACAGCGAGGAAGAATTAATGGACGAAACTATTCAGGCTACGTTAACAGAAGATGTTGAATCGGTTCTTGTCATGTACAACTCACCGATACCATGGGTGCGCATACACAATCTTCCTGATCATGTTTATTTCAATCATGCCCAGCACGTCAACGCGGGTAATGTTGAATGCCAAAGTTGTCACGGGCCGATTCAAGAAATGGAGGTCGTGTATCAGTGGTCACCTTTATCAATGGGATGGTGTATAAACTGTCACAGAAATTCAGAGGTTGATCAAAACAATCCTTATTACGAGCAACATTATCATAATTTAAGTGATGAAGCTACTGTCGAGGATATCGGAGGTACGGAGTGCCAAAAATGTCACTATTAAGAAATTTTAGACCATGAGTGCGTTAGAATCGAATCAAAACAAGAAGTACTGGGGCAGCATTCACGAACTACGTGATGCTACGTATACAGAGAAGTACGAGGATGGAGATCTAGAATACCTAAAAGAGGTTAGAGAGGTCATTTCTAAAGAGAAAACAGGCCGAAGAGACTTTTTGAAAATGTTGGGTTTCAGTGTCGGGGCAGCAACCGTAGCTGCAGCATGTAAGCGGCCTATTCGTAAATCTATTCCTTACCAAACTACGCAAGATGGTTTGGTGCCAGGAATTCCTAACTACTATGCATCAACCTTCTCAGGTAATGGTGACTTCAACGCAGTTAAAGTAAAAACTCGTGAAGGTAGACCCATCATGATTGAAGGGCTCGTCTCGGGTTACTCAAAAGGTGATGTTCATTTACGGTCATTAGGTAGTCTTATCAACTTGTACGACCATGCTCGTGTTAAAGCAGCCAAAATCGACGGAGAAGATGCTTCTTGGGAAGCACTCGATAAGGCGGTTATTGCTAACTTAAAGCAGGCTAAAAAAGAGAATAAAGAAGTTGTCCTTCTCACAAGCAGTGAAGTGAGCCCTTCAATTAGAAAAGCTTATGAAGCGCTCGTCGAGGCTTATCCAAATATTAAGCGTGTAGCCTATGATGCCATCTCATATGCAGGTATTCTTAATGCTCATGAAGAGGCATTTGGCGTGCGTGCACCTCGAGAGATTCACTTAGAGAAAGCAGACCTTATTGTATCGGTCGGTGCTGACTTTCTGGGATCGTGGTTAAATTCTACTCGTTTCTCTGCAGACTATTCCTCTAGACGAAAGGTCACTAAAGATCAATCGGACATGAATCGACATATCCAAATTGAGACATTACCAAGTCTTGCAGGGTCCAATGCAGATTTACGAATCCCGGTCATGCCTTCTGAGGAGGATCAGGCAATTGTTCAGCTTTACAATGCTATTGCATCTGCTAAAGGTAAGTCTGTTCTTAGCTCGAGCTATTCGAAGGATGAAATCGTCGAGGTTGCTAACGAATTGTTAGCGGCTGAAGGAAAGTCAGTAGTGCTTTCAGGGTCCAACAACAAGGATACTCAATTGCTTGTAATCGCCATCAACGAGATGTTAGGTAACTACGGTTCAACGATTTCAAACAATATCACCTATTCTCTTAAAGAGGGTAGTGATAGAGCCGTATCAGAGATGATAGCGCGAATGGAGGCTGGATCGATTTCAGGACTTATTGTTGATGCTTCTAACCCAGTGTATACATTGGGATCTTCCTTTGAATCCGCGATGTCTAAGGTTTCATTTGCAATTTCTATGTCTGGTCGATTCGACGAAACATCTAGAAAGTGCGCTTATATTGCTCCCGACCACCATTGGTTGGAATCTTGGGGAGACGCTATGCCAACCTCAAACTATCTTGCTTCTCAGCAGCCTTGTATCGCACCCCTGTTTGATTCGCGTCAGCGCTTAGAAAGCGTTTTGCGTTGGAGTGGCAGTGCTATGGAAGCCTATGACTTTATTCGTAAGGTTTGGTTTGATGAGTATTTCAAGCACCAAAGCACTTACGCAACAACAGGGGCGTTTTGGGATAGCGCCATTCATGATGGAGGAGTCCACTTAGATAAAGTAGAGGGACCGACTTCATTGTGTAAAGGCGACGTTCAAGGATGGGGTAGTCGTTTAGCGGCAAGTCCATCTTCTGCCTTAGAGGTCAAGTTTTATGAAAAACCTCAAGTTGGGGATGGTTCGTACTGCGATAACCCATGGATGCAAGAACTTGCAGATCCAATCACAAGAATTAGCTGGGATAACTACATCGTAGCCAATCCAAAATGGGTTGAAGAAAAAGGCTTGTTGGACAACTTCAAAGCAAGAACGTATCAGGTAGCCACTCTTACTACAGATAAAGGTTCAGTGAGCTTACCAGTGGTTGCACTACCGGGTACGCCATACGGAGCCTTTGGTATCTGTTTTGGATACGGTCGCCAGCACACCTTACATGCAGATTATGAACGTGGTGCTTCCGTCTATCCTTTGATGGACAGGGGTGCTAGTTCGATGCTCCACGTCGCTTCGGTTAATGGGGTTAAAGCAAAAGGAGAAGATTATAAAATTGCAATTATTCAGCAACACCATAGTCTCACGCATACAACGCTGGGCTCGGATGAAAACAGCATGTTCACCGTTGAACAAACTCGTCAAGTGGTTAAGGAAACTACCCTTGATGAATACAAAAATGATCCATGGAGCGGAAATACTATAGCCGGTCAACGACGCGATAAGTGGTTAAAGCACCATCTGACCTCTCTTTACGGAGAAACGGCGTGGAATGATGAAAAGCCTTTTGAATACTACTATGGAGGGGCTCATGCTGAGCAACAAGCTGATGGCCACCACTGGGGAATGGCAATAGACTTAAACTCTTGTATTGGATGTGGCGCTTGTGTTGTTGCTTGTAATGCTGAAAATAATGTTCCTGTAGTCGGTCAAGTCGAAGTGCACCGTGCCCATGAAATGAATTGGCTGCGCATTGATAAGTACCACACAGGAGATGAGGATAATCCAGAAGTGGTTTTCCAACCGATGATGTGTCAGCACTGCGATAACGCTCCTTGTGAAAATGTTTGTCCTGTTTCAGCTACTAATCACAGCAGTGAAGGGTTAAACCAAATGACCTACAATCGTTGTATTGGTACAAGATATTGTGCGAACAACTGTCCTTACAAAGTACGT
>DLYY01000226.1:9357-9533 GCA_003447535.1 Bacteroidota bacterium
CAACTGTCCTTACAAAGTACGTCGCTTTAACTGGTTTGACTACCAGGGCGCTGATAGCTTCAGTGACCGTGAAGGGTTCTGGGGATTAGATAATGACTTTGATGGCGCTCGTAGCCACGAAGGGGGGCAGCTAGGAATGCATGATCCATTACGTCGAATGGTACTCAATCCAGATG
>DLYY01000226.1:9835-10143 GCA_003447535.1 Bacteroidota bacterium
TCGAATGGTACTCAATCCAGATGTAACCGTTCGATCGCGTGGGGTTATTGAGAAATGTTCTTTTTGTGTGCAACGTGTTCAAGTTGGGAAACTTGAGGCGAAAAAAGACGGCCGAGGTCTTGTGGATGGTGAAATACAAACAGCATGTCAGTCTGTTTGTGGAACCAATGCGATCAGCTTCGGAGATACGAATGATCAGACTTCGAAAGTCTTTAAACAATGGAGTGATGAGCGCGCCTTCGGTGTAGTCGAGGAGATTCATACGCTACCTTCCGTGCAATCCCTCACTAAAGTTCGAAACAAAACAA
>DLYY01000022.1 GCA_003447535.1 Bacteroidota bacterium
TAGGGTTTTTCCTGATTATGCGGTCATATCAGCAGGCTTGAACAATCGTTACTCACATCCCTCACCTTTGGTATTTGAGCGGTTAAAAAATAACCACATACCCCTGTGGGATTTGCGTGAAAGCGAGGCCTTATTTTTAGAGTCGGATGGAGAATATTGGGTTCATTTTGACTGGAAATACAGAAAAAAGCGAAATAAAATACAGATAAACAGCTTAGATAAGGCCCATGAAAATGCTATCTTTCAGGATTGACTAATTAGCATATTATCAGGAGTGAACGAGAGCGAGTGTCTAAACAAGCAACGGTACATACAAGCCAAAAGAAAGATAACCGACAGAAATTCCGCCCTATCGTAGTACAAGGTGCGCGAACTCATAATCTGAAGAATATTGAGGTTCAAATCCCTCGGAATAGTCTAACGGTTATAACTGGAGTTTCCGGCTCTGGAAAGTCTAGTTTAGCCTTTGATACTATTTACGCCGAAGGCCAAAGACGGTATGTTGAAAGCCTATCTAGTTATGCTCGGCAATTCCTTGAGAGGATGGATAAGCCAGAGGTAGATCATATTCATGGCATCTCTCCAGCCATGGCCATTCAACAAAAAACCACCTCATCCAATCCTCGCTCAACGGTTGGAACGACCACTGAAATCTATGATTATCTGCGCTTATTATTTGCGCGCATCGGAAAAACGTATAGTCCAAAATCGGGTGAATTAGTCACAAAAGATACACCAGGAGATGTGGTTAATTATATTGAAGAAAATCTTGTGGAAGGCGCTCGATTCTATGTACTGTATCCCATTCCTGAGCATGGCAGTCATTCGATTAGCGATGAGTTAAAACTACTGAAGGAAAAAGGTTTTACTCGTCTATCGCACATGGCCACAGAAGAAGTGTTGGATTTAACCACCTTAATTCCACCCTTCCAAGTAGAGGGGGAAGAAACAGGTAAAAAGGCAAAGACAAAATCAGCTAAAGCAACCAAAAAAGCTTCTTCACAAAAGAAAAATGATCATCTAGTTTTACCAAATCATCACCGCCCTAGCGATTATAGAGTATTGGTCGATCGACTGGTCAATAAATCCGATAATACCACTAGATCTCGCATGGCAGATTCGCTTGAAACCGCATTTAGGCAAGGCCTGGGTAAAGCCTCTATCAAGATTCGGGGGGAGCAGGAACAGCCCTTTAGTGAACGTTTTGAACGGGATGGTATGGATTTTGTTGAGCCAACGCCACAAATGTTCTCATTCAACAATCCATTTGGTGCTTGTTCTCAATGCGAAGGCTTTGGCCGGGTGGCTGGGATAGATGAAAATCTTGTCATACCTGATCACGAGAAAAGCATTAGAAACAATACCATCGCTCCTTTTGATTCCCCTAAATTTTCTCAGCATTTACGTGACTTAATCCGGGTGGCTGCGCGTGAAAGCTGGCCTATTGATCTCCCTTACCGGGAGCTACCAAAAGAGGTCAAGCGAGCACTATGGAAAGGAAAGGATGAGTACATTGGTATTCACGCCTTCTTTGATCGGGTCCGAACACAAAATTATAAAGTACATATGCGCGTGCTGTATGCTCGCTATAGAGGATATAGTCGTTGTTCAGAATGTGAAGGGTATCGAATTCGAAAAGATGCACAGTATGTACGGGTGGGCGAGATGCACCTTGGTGAGGTCTCTGAATTAACCATTGGTCATGCCAAGGAGTATTTTGATGAACTTAAGTTAAGTGAATTCGAACTAGGCGTTGCTGGACAATTGGTGTACGAGATAAAAAAACGACTTAAATATTTGGTTGAGGTTGGCCTAGATTATCTTACTCTTGACCGGCTAGCCAATACCCTAAGCGGTGGAGAGTCACAACGAATAAGCTTAGCAAACGCTCTGGGAAGTTCTTTAATAGGTAGTTTATATGTGCTTGATGAGCCAACCATAGGCCTGCATCCCAGGGATAATGACCGACTTATTAAGATTCTAGAATCTCTTCGAGACATTGGAAACACAGTGCTTGTAGTTGAGCATGACAGTGAAATGATGCGAGCGGCAGATCATATTATTGATATTGGGCCATTTGCTGGGGTTCATGGGGGTGAAGTGGTTTTTGAAGGGGCATACCCTCAATTATTAGAGGCGCCAACCTTAACAGGCCGTTATTTGAGTGGACAAGCGCTCATCCCCATACCTGCTCAACGACGCCCAGGTTCAGGCTATTTCTTAGAATTGAAGGGAGCAAGCGAGCATAATCTGAAAAATGTGGATGTGAACATCCCGCTTGGGTTATTGCTCGTAGTAACCGGGGTTTCAGGGTCAGGAAAATCAACCCTTGTGCACGATACAGTGTATAAAGGGATAAAAAAGCATTTTGGCAATTATAACGAAACAGTGGGGCGTCACCGGTCCTTAATAGGGATGGGGAGGGTTCATCATGTTGAAATGGTCGATCAATCCCCAATTGGGCGATCTTCTCGATCAAATCCAGCTACCTATACGAAGGCTTTCGACGGTATACGAGATGTTTTTGCAAGCACTAGACAAGCTAAAATCATGGGTTATACTCCCGGTCATTTTAGTTTTAACGTGCCAGGTGGTCGGTGCGAAAGTTGCCAGGGTGAAGGGGTTCAAAAGATTGAAATGCAATTCATGGCAGACATAGAACTCATTTGTGAGGAGTGCAACGGTGCTCGATTCCGGAAGGATATTTTGCAGGTACTCTATCGAGGTAAAAGCGTCGAGCAGGTTTTAAACATGCCTATATCAGAAGCTATTGACTTTTTTGTGGACGAGCCAAATATTGTAAAAAAACTAGAACCCCTAGAAAAAGTGGGGTTAGGGTATCTTACTTTAGGTCAAAGTGCAACTACTCTTTCCGGCGGAGAAGCTCAGCGGGTCAAATTGGCACGGTTTTTAACCAAAAAAAGTCACGAACACACCGTTTATTTCTTTGACGAACCAACCACAGGCCTTCATTTCGATGATGTTGCAAAGTTACTCAAAGCCTTCAACGAATTAGTTGAGGCCGGGCACTCGGTAATTATTATCGAGCATAATCTCGACGTCATTAAGAGTGCGGACTGGCTTATTGATGTAGGCCCAGACGGTGGATTTAGGGGTGGACAAGTGATAGCGGAGGGAACGCCTGAAGAAATAATGGCCACGAATGATAGTCACACAGGCCGCTTCTTAAAAGACTATTTGAAAGCACTAGGGCAGCTATAATAGAATAATTGGTGTATTCGGGTGATTCATTAGGACACAATTCCTTTTAAATTGATAATACCATCATAAATGTGCTTTCAGTATTATTAAGGTAGAACCAAAAAAGTGGCTATAACCGCAGTGCCCCAACTAACCTTTGATTATCATGTTTCCCATCCATTTAGATATAGGCTTCAATCAAATCTATTTTTATGAAGGGCTTTATTTTTTAATCTCGATAGGTCTTGGGGTATATGTTTGTTATAGGTGGGTAAAAGCCAATGGAGGTAAAACAGAGTTATTTGAAGGCTTGGTGACTTGGTCCATTTTGGGAGCTTTGCTAGGGGCTCGGCTCTCTCATTTTCTGTTTTGGAATCTAGATCTATTCTTAAGTAATCCAGCCATCCTGTTTAGCCTAAGCGGTGCGGGCAACAGTATAACAGGTGGACTTTTGGGTGGTATGCTAGGGGGTTATTTTTTTACCAAAAGAAAGAAATTAAACTATTTCGAATACTTCTCCATGTTGTCACCCGGTATTTTAATAGGCCAAGCAGTTGGGCGTATCGGTTGTTTTTTTAATGGAGACGCGTACGGAACAGCCACTAACAACATATTTGGGGTACAATTTCCACGATATGGCACATGGGTACCTTCGTTTGAAACGGAATTAGCCTATTCATCCTCCGCATGGCAATGGTCATTTGAACGAGGCCTTGTGGAAGCGGGCTCTACGATGAGCGCCCCTTTACATCCGACGCAGCTGTACGAAATGCTGGGAGATTTTGCCATTCTGGCCGTGGTTATCTATTTATTTAACAAGTATTGGAAGAGTAACAAAAATTTGCCCATTATATTTTATGTACATACTGGCGGTTATGCGTTACTTCGCTTTGCCTTAGAGTTTATAAGAGGAGACAGAGAGTTTGTAGCTTTTGCAAATATGACTAATCTGCAGCTTAGTTTGCTTGCCTATGTGATTGTTGCTGGTATCTTGTTGATGAAGTATCTTAAAAAAACGCAGCTTAAGACCAGTTAACTCATGACCAGCTAAAGTGGGTATTAAAAATGGATAGAAAAAAAGCAATTAAAGGAATTTTTGCCTCCGCACTAGTTATAAAAGCAGCTAAAGATACGATTTCTAGCCTTTCAGATACCCCTCGGGCTTTTACGCGGAACGAGCAAACATCATCCAGTGACACGAGTGGTTTAAGGGTTTCTGAGCAGGGATATAAACACTCGGTTTGTAGGTGGACCTATTCTTCGGTGCCACTTGAAGAGTTGTGTGAGGTGGCTATTGAGCTCAAAATTGATTCTATTGAGCTGCTGGACCCCCCTGATATTAAAAAAGTACAGCAGAGGGGGCTACATTGCGCCGTTGCTAATAGCGTCCCCTTAAGTTTAACGAATGGGTTTAATGATCCTGCTTATCATGCTGCATTGCAAAAAGAATATAGTGAGCTTATTCCTGTTTTGGCCGATCTAGGCATTCAGAATCTTATTTGTTTCTCTGGAAATAGGCGTGGCATAGGAGACGAGCAGGGAATCGAGCAATGTGCTATTGGCTTAGATCCCATTGTCGCTCTAGCTCAAAAATATGGGATTACACTGGTTATGGAGTTGTTGAATTCAAAGGTGGACCACAAAGATTATCAGTGTGATCATACGGTTTGGGGTGTAAGCTTGTGCGAAAAAATAGGCTCAGACCATTTTAAATTATTATACGATATTTACCACATGCAGGTCATGGAAGGCGATATCATCGCAACGATTCAGAAATATCACCCTTATATTGCCCACTATCATACGGCAGGGGTACCCGGAAGAAATGAAATAGATCAAAGCCAAGAATTAAATTACCCCGCTATTATGCAAGCGATACAAGGCACCGGGTTTACAGGCCATGTGGCACAGGAATTTATACCCACTGCGGAAAACAAGTTTGATTCACTGGCAAGAGCCATTGAGCTGTGCACTCTTAAATAGCGATGATGATTAATATGGAACTTACTGGGACCAGTGGCGTGCAAGGCGCAAAAATAACACAGACCAATAGGAAGACGGTTATCCTCACGGCGCTTGTCGCGTTTATTAGCGTTTCCATGCTGAGTTCCTGCGGAAGTACGCATAAAATGTCCAAGGTAGAGCACGTGGTGTTACCAACGACCGTATTAAGCAGCCCACGAGCTTTTCCTCAAGAAATTGCCGATTCACTGGGGTGGAGAGCGATGTATGAAGACACCCTAGGAGCAGAAGAGGAAGAGTTTAGAGTGGTTTTGAGCTCGCCTATATCCCCTTATCATGCCTTGAGGATAAAAAAGACTAAAGATATTGAGGGGGCTTATGTTCTGTTTTGGGAGAAAAATGCCGCCATTGATGTCGAATCACCTCAACGTAATATTCGTTGGTTTATTCAAGGAGAATGCAAAGATTTTAAGGAGACGGCTCAATTCGAATATTGTATACCAGAATGGTTTGAAGAACCTGATTGGCAACGAGTATATCAGAAGTTTGATCAATCCGATATCTGGACCTTAGAGCCAGCAGATTCGTTGGTAAGGGATAGCTTATCCGTAGAAGATCAATGGGTGATGCACGTAGAGGCCCGTGTTGAAAATTATTTTAGGCGATATCAGTACTTAAGCCCAGATACCTACGAAATGAGTAGTACAAGCAGTGATGTGTTAACGATGGTCTCGCAGATGAAAGCTTTACGTGACGCAACGATTCAGCGTGATAATTTTAATGTGTATAGAGGGTATATGAAGGGGCCGTCAGGACCAGAGTTTGTTTTGTGCGATGAAAGTGAAACGTGGTACTTCGATGGTCATTTAGAGGACCTTGTCGTAACAAGTGCCTATCCGGTGCTCATTGATAAGGCTTCGGAGCAGCATTTTTATGTGGAGCTCCGAGGTCAGGTTCGCGATCAGTGGTATACCGAATGGTTTGATCAATCCTATACCCGAGTGATTATTCCTGATGAAATTAACGAAATTCAGTTAATTAGCGGACCTAGATGTCCTTTTTAAGGACTTAGTAGCAACAATGGTCCAGTACTTCTGGAAAAACCAAAGCTCTAGAGAAACATTAAGGTTCTGGAAGCCGAGAGGAAACGTTAAAAAAGAGGCGATAATTTAGTGCAAATTGCTTCTAGCAGCTCGGTTTGCTCTTTGGTGATTGAATTCTTTGTGTTTGAATCAATATCTATTTGAGCGACAAACACCCCATTTTTCAGAATGGGCACTACTATCTCCGACTGCACCTCGGT
>DLYY01000002.1 GCA_003447535.1 Bacteroidota bacterium
AGATACAGGTAGCCTTGCACTTGGTGGGATTATAGCCTCTTTAGCGATCTTGCTGCGCAAGGAATTACTCATACCGGTCCTTTGCGGAATCTTTTTAATTGAGAATCTCTCGGTGATTCTTCAGGTAGCCTATTTTAAGTACACTAGAAAAAAGACCGGAGTAGGACAAAGGATCTTATTGATGTCACCCCTCCATCACCATTATCAAAAGAAAGGATGGCATGAGACGAAAATCGTGACGCGTTTTTGGATTATAGCCATTGCTATGGCGGCATTTTCAATCATAACTCTTAAGATTCGATGATTGATAAGCCCACATATAGCCTGTCGACGACCATCGTGGTTCTAGGTGGTGGTGAATCTGGAGTTGGAGCTGCTATTTTGGCTGCAAAAAAAGGATATGAGGTTTTTGTGAGCGACGCTGCTATGATTAAAGCTAGCTTCAAAGAGGACTTGCACCATTATGATATCCCCTATGAAGAAGGAGGGCATGATCTTTCCCGAATTCAAGCGGCCGATTTAATCATAAAGAGTCCAGGTATTCCCAACCATATTCCAATGCTTATCGATGCGCATAAGCGTGGACAAAAAATAATCAGTGAATTAGAATGGGCGTGGCTTTTTCATAAGGGACAGGTGGTTGCTGTTACAGGTAGTAATGGCAAAACGACTACGGTAAATTGGATTTTTGATATGGTACAGAGGGCAGGCATTCCTTCTGCACTTGTCGGCAATGTAGGTACGAGCTATGCACGCTTTGTCGCTGAATACGATGTGGATTGCTTCGTTGTCGAAGTCAGCAGTTTCCAGCTCGATGATATCGATGCCTTTCGTCCAGATATTGCCGTGATATTAAACATTACCCCCGATCACCTGGATCGATACAATGGCTCTATGGACTTGTATGCTAAATCGAAATGGAGCATTACTAAAAATCAGCAGCCAGAGGATATTCTTATTCTATCGGCGGATGACCAACCTATTGCTCATTTACTTGAACAGGAAGGAAGCCGTGCTATTATTCAACAATTTTCAATTCAACAAACTGCTTGTTTAGCCTTTGCAAAGGACGGCGAGCTTCATTTTAACTTTTCTTCAAAACCTATAACTATTGCTATGAACGATTTAATATTAAAGGGAAATCATAATGTATATAATTCTCTTGCCGCAGGAATGGCTGCTCGTGCCTTAGAGGTAACCAATCCAAGTATTCGGCAGAGTCTAGAACAGTTTGATGGATTGCCTCACCGTATGGAAAGGGTTTTACGTATCGGGGGTAGGAGTTTTATCAATGACTCAAAGGCAACTAATGTAAACTCTACATGGTACGCATTAGAAGCTATGAATACTGATGTGGTTTGGATCGCTGGAGGAGTCGATAAAGGGAATGATTATTCAATTCTCGAAGGGCTCGTCCACCAAAAAGTGAAGTCTCTTGTCTGTATTGGCGCTGACAATCGTAAACTACACGAGGCTTTTGCCAAACATGTTGGGATCTGTATTAATGTTTCCTCAATGGCTGAGGCTGTTCAAGTCTCTTATCAGTTTTCTGATCCGGGTGATAGCGTCATTCTCTCTCCTGCATGTGCTTCCTTCGATCGATTTTCAAATTATGAAGATCGCGGAGATCAATTTAAACAGGCCGTGCGTGAGTTATGATATCGAGGTATAGCCGTTTGATACAAGGTGACCGTGTAATATGGTTTGCCGTTGTAATGCTTTCCATTTTTGGCATGCTTGCCGTGTATTCTTCCACAGGGACTTTAGCCTATAAGTTGCAAGATGGCAATACAGAACATTTTTTGGGAAAGCATTTTCTTATGGCCGGTATTGGTCTAATACTAATGTGGTTTTTTCATTTATTACCCTATCGATTATTCGCTCAAAATATTTTTTTCCCATTTTTTGGATTGAGTATTTTTCTTCTCATTCTCGTTCTTTTTTGGGGTAATGATATAAACGATGCGCGTCGATGGGTGAGGGTTTTCGGCATAAGTTTTCAGGTATCTGACTTTGCCAAGATTACTTTGGTGATGTACTTAGCTCGGTATTTATCGCTTAAACAAGATACTATTAAGTCTTTTAAGGAAACTTTTGTGCCAGCAATGGCCTTCATTGTTGGCATATGTTTTCTGATTGCAATTCATGATTTGTCTACGGCAGTCATTCTTTTTACAACCTCCTTTATACTTTTATTTATAGGCCGTGTCCATTTACTGCAACTTTTAAGCGTTGCATCACTCATGCTGTTGGTGACAATTCTTTTCATACTTTTTCTAAGTAACACTCCTGATGCTAAACTCGAGAGTGCGGGACGACTTTTGACTTGGAAACACCGAATCGAAGGATATTCCAATCCCAGCGAAAAGGCGATGGATATGTATCAAGTCCGACAGGCCGAGATAGCAATTGCACGTGGAGGAATTTTTCCCAATGGTCCGGGAAACTCAAAACAGAAAAACTTCTTACCCCATCCCTACTCCGATTATATCTATGCAATCATCATTGAAGAATATGGTCTTTTAGGGGGATTTGTGATTATACTTTTGTACCTCATCATACTATTTCGAACCATTCGTATGGTACTTAAAGCGCCAAAGGCCTACCCAGTTTTTCTTGCGTTTGGGTTGTGCCTGTTGATCGTATTCCAGGCATTTACAAATATGGCTGTTGCGGTAAATCTCTTTCCTGTTACTGGGCTTACTCTTCCTATGGTAAGTATGGGAGGGAGCTCGATGATCTTTACGAGCATAGCCATGGGAATAATTCTTAGTGTGAGTCAGGAGTTGAATCAAGGCAAGCAGGAGACGGAGGGCGGTCAAGTAAAACACATAAACCGCATATAAATCATGGCCGCAAGACTTCCTTTACGCATTATACTAAGTGGTGGTGGCACAGGAGGTCATGTTTACCCTGCTCTTGCTATTGCTGATGCGCTCAAAGAGTTGCCCTATGAGGTTGAGATACTTTTTGTTGGAGCTAATGGCAAAGTTGAAATGAAAAGGGTTCCGGAGGCTGGTTATTCTATTGTAGGTCTTCCTGTACGTGGAATCCAGCCTGGTTTGTCCATGGCCAATTTGCTTTTCCCCTTTCGGCTTTTGATAAGCTTCTTTAAAGTCTACAAGGTTTTGAAATCCTTTAAGCCCGATGCAGTTATTGGTCTAGGTGGATTTGCTAGTGGACCCTGTTTAAAAATGGCCCAATGGATGAGGCTTCCAACGTATTTGCAGGAGCAAAACGCGGCACCAGGTATGACCAATAGACTTCTTGCAAAAAAGGTTAAGGCAGCTTTTGTGGCCTATCCTAACATGCAACAATACTTTACTAATACGTCGTTAGAAATTACAGGAAATCCCATTCGTTCGACGGTGGACCCTTCGATTTCGAAAAAAGATGCATGTGAATACTTCGGTCTTGATTCCACGCGCCCTGTAGTATTTATGACAGGTGGAAGTCTAGGGGCGCAAACCCTCAATGATAGTATGGCCCAAGCACTTCCGATGTTTCGAGAAAAGGGAATTCAAGTACTATGGCAGTCGGGATCATATTATTATGAGCGGTTTAAAGCTCATCATTGCAAAAGTGTGAAGGTGATGGCTTATGTTGATCGCATGGATCTAGCCTATTTGGCAGCTGATGCTATTGTAGCGAGAGCAGGTGCTTCGACCATTTCTGAATTAGCCTTAATTGCCAAGCCGTCTATTTTGATCCCATCCCCTAATGTTACCGAAGATCATCAAAATAAAAATGCGCAAGCTATGGTGGATGCTCGGGCCATAATAAAGATTTCCGATGGGAATGCCAGAGAGAAAATGGGCCAAGAGGTGATTCATTTGTTAGAAGACCGTGCGCTGCAAGAAGAGCTATCTATTGCTCTTGAGCATTTTGCCAAGCCTTATGCGGCCTATGACATTACACACTACATTTTGAAGGAAGGTAACCTTCCCTACTATGTAAACCAACACGATCTATCTCAAGTAGGACACATCTATTTTATTGGAATTGGCGGCGCAGGGATGAACACGCTTGCTCACTATTTTCTCAATCAGGGGGTTGATGTATCTGGATATGATCGCAAGGCTACTTCTATAACTAAGCACTTGGAGACTAGAGGGGTTCGAATTGGATACACGTTGGATGATGTTATTCCTGCAACGGTTGATTTGGTAGTATATACACCTGCTATAAGTAAGGACAATCCATTGTTTTTGCAAGCCATTCAACGCAAATCTATAAGTCTATTGAAACGATCGGAGTGTTTGGGTTTGTTGACACAAAATAGAACTACAATAGCTGTTGCAGGAAGTCATGGTAAAACAACCATTACCTCTATGATCGCGCATATATTCTTGGCTAATTCTAAGCCGATCACCGGATTTATCGGAGGACAATTTGTAGGTCAAGAAGGGGGATTAGTAGGAGAGGGAGATATTTTTTTGGTCGAAGCGGATGAGTTTGATCGGTCTTTTTTGCACTTGAAGCCCGACACAGCAGTTGTTTCAACTATCGATGCCGATCATTTAGAAATTTATGGAGATTTACAAGGTGTCCAGCGTGGATTTGAGTGTTTTATTCGTCGTATTTCCTCCGATGGACACTTAATTCTTGGTCCCGATGTTGGCATACCTAAATCCTGCAATCCCAATCTATCTCGAGCAACCTATGGATCATCTGCTCAAAGTGATTGGAGGTTGAGTAAAGCTCAATGGGATGGGGATACCTTTACCTATGTCTTTACCGCAGGAGGTAAGGAGTATAAGGGTAATCTCCCACTTGGGGGTATTCACAATGTAATGAATGCAATAGCGTCCATTGCGGTTGCTCAAAATCATCACCTTTCGATTGATAGTGCCATGGAAGCGCTAACAACTTTTCCAGGCGTAAAACGACGGTTCCAAGTCATAACGGGCGGAGAGGGATGGACGTATATTGATGATTATGCGCATCATCCAAGTGAGATTTCGGTATTGATTCAAGGATTGCGAAGCATGGAGCCCAGCTGGCCAGTGGTTGTCATCTTTCAACCCCATCTATTTACTCGAACGCAAATGCTCGCTAAAGAGTTTGGTGAGGCATTAAGTGCAGCAGACCAAGTTATTCTTCTTCCGATTTACCCGGCTCGTGAAGAACCGATAAACGGTGTTTCTAGCACCTTAGTAGCTAATCACGTTACGGTTTCTTGTAGAACGCTGCAGCACGATAAAGAGGAGGTGTTGTCTCTTGTGGACACTTTGCCCAAGGGCTTTATCGTCTCCGCAGGCGCTGGAGATATCGCAGCATTGATTCCTTCTATTCAGCAAAAACTTGATTTGACCTATGGTAAAGCGTAAGATTTTTTCTCGAGCGCAATTGCTTAACACGGCGTTTGTTCTTCTTGGAATTGTAGCCTTATTGTCCTTTTCGGAAATGGATCGTTTTTGGATGCAAAGTCCTGTAAATGAAATAGATATACATTTAAATGCGGGCGATCATGCAATGATTGATGAGGCTTTTATTTTGGCAATTCTAACCGAGGAATATAATCTTCAAGTAGGGAAAACCAAGCGTTCAACGATTAGTGAAAAGGAGATAGAATCAAGATTGTCCAATTCGCAGTGGATTGACGATGCAGAAGTTTATATGAACAATGAGGGAATTCTCTCTGTAGACATTCAGCCAAAGCATGCACTCTTCCATATTATAAACAATCATGGTGTTCAATACTATGTTGACAAAAATGGTAACTCAGCTCCTGTATCTGATATCTTTATAGGAAAGCTGTTAGTGTATTCTGGTAGTATACCGGATGATCACTTTTGGGCTGAATTTTCTTTGAAAAATACATTGAGAGAATATGCCGAATCGATAAGCGAAGATCCCTTCCTTGAAGCGATTGTAGAGCAAATTCACTTGGATACTGCAAACCACTTAACTCTGGTTACATCAATCAGTGGTCATCATGTACGAATTGGACGTCCAGATGCTGTTAAAAAGGAAATGCAAGATTTAAGTGCTTTCTACCAAGCTAAGTTTCATTCCTTGGATTGGCAACAGGTCGAGGAATTGGATACACGCTATGAAGGTCAGGTAATATGTCGTCTTAAACAGAATTAAAGAAATAAAAGAAAGAAATGGAAAACAACATTTGTGTTGGTATTGATATTGGAACCACGAAGGTTACCGCTCTTGTCGCAAAAAAGCTTGAAGAGGGTAAACTAGAAATTATTGCCGTGGGTAAAGCTCCGTCCTACGGTGTAGTTCGTGGTCAAGTCCAAAATGTGCGACAGACACAAGAAGCCATTCAGAAGGCCGTAGGTATAGCAGAAGCCTCTTCAGGTCATACAATTGATGAGGTTTATGTAGGAATCGCTGGGTCGCACATTCGAAGCAGTCAGCAAATGCATGTCATCAATATGCAAGAACCCAATACGGATATCACAGAAGATGAAGTACAGCGGTTGACCCGTGAGATGTACAATACCGCTGTTGGCCCTGATGAGCGTATTATTCACGTTCTACCCCAAGAATATACCATAGATAGCCAAACTAATATTTTGGAGCCCGTGGGTTGTATGGGTAGTCGTTTAAGCGCAAATTTCCATGTAATTACGGGAAAAATTCAAGCAGCAAAAATGATCGAAGAATCGATCAAGCGAGCGGGACTCACCTTAAAGAATCTAGTCTTAGAACCCATTGCTTCATCGGCAGCAGTTCTTTCTGAAAAGGAGAAAGAGGCGGGAGTGGTACTTGTGGATATAGGTGGTGGCACAACAGATATTGCCATCTTTCATAAAAATGTTATTCGACACTCAGCAGTTATTCCTTTTGGGGGCCAGGTCATCACAAATGACATTCAACACGGATGCCATATTCTTGAAGATCAAGCTGAAAAACTTAAAACAAAGTTTGGCGCAGCGATTTCCGTAGACTCAGCAAAAAATCAAGTGGTTTCAATTCCAAGAGTTAATGGAGGGCAGTCAAGACAAATCTCGGTGAGAACTCTATCGGAAATCATCCGATGTCGCATGGGCGAAATCTTTGAGTTGGTGGACATGGAAATTCGTGCCTCGGGATATCATGGCAAGCTCCTTGCAGGTATTGTGCTAACAGGAGGTGGGTCAAAACTGAGACATATCTCTCAACTCGCCGAATACATTACTGGAATCGATGCACGCGTTGGAGAGCCCATTGAACGTTTGGCAAACAATTTCGATGCTGAGCTTCGTCACCCGCTATACGCTACAGGAATTGGTTTATGTGAAATGGGTTTCCGGTTTGAGCAAACATTAGGAAAAAGTACTAAGCCTGTTTTGAGTAAGTTACTTAGTGGGTTTAGTGGAATTAATTTGAAAGAGATATTGCTTGGTGGGCCTGAGCACGAGGATTTTAACTAAACCTAATTTATCTATGTCATCAATTATCAAGGTTATAGGAGTTGGAGGAGGTGGAAGTAATGC
>DLYY01000208.1 GCA_003447535.1 Bacteroidota bacterium
ACATTAGCCATACGGGAACCTATTGATGCCATGAAATGGCCAATCGGTGTCGGAACGAGAAATGGAGATACAACAAGCTCGGAACGAACCAAACAACTTAAAAATCCGCCAGAAATTTTGGTGACAACACCTGAATCACTATGCGTATTACTTGGCAACAAAAATGCAATCGATCTGTTCAGGAATCTCAAATCAGTGATTCTTGATGAGTGGCATGAATTAATGGGAAGTAAACGAGGAACACAAACTGAGCTGGCTCTCAGTTGGCTAAGAATGCAAAAACCTAAACTTCAAACATGGGCATTGAGTGCAACAATTGGAAATCCTGATCAAGCATCAGAACATGCATTAGGAACAAAAACTAAAAAAAGAATAATTAATGCTGGTCCCAAACGCTCTACATCAATTAAAAGTATCATTCCAGACTCAATCAATGGATTCCCATGGGCAGGTCATCTTGGACTAAGGATGTATGAAGACTTAGTTGCAAAGTTAGATGCAAATAAAAGCACACTACTGTTTACCAATACTAGAAATCAATCCGAGAGGTGGCACCAATGCTTGAGGTTTGCATGCCCTGAAATGGAAGAATCGTTAGCACTACATCACAGTGCCATTGATCGCAACGAAAGAGAATATATTGAAGAACAAGTAAAAAATGGACATTTACGTTGGGTTGTTTGTACAAGTTCTCTAGATCTTGGTGTTGATTTTCAACCCGTAGAAAGAGTCGTACAAATAGGAAGTCCTAAGAATATTGCAAGATTACTGCAAAGGGCTGGTCGATCTGCCCATTGTCCTGGTGGAACATCACAAGTTTTATTTATGCCAACAAATGCATTAGAGCTGTTGGAACTTAGTGCCTTACGACGTGGTTTAGACAATGGATTGATAGAAATCAAGAAACCACCCTATCAACCACTCGATGTACTCTTGCAACATCTAACAACACTAGCCTGTGGTCCAGGATTTAATCCAGCTGAAACGCTTAAAGCAATCCGTAGAAGTGCAAGCTATACACATATTTCCGATGAGGAGTGGGAATGGTGTCTTCTATTTCTTGAAAAAGGAGGTATTTGTTTGAACGCTTATTCTCGATACCGAAAGATAGAATGGAATGAGAAAGAACAACTGTTTTTCGTAAGAGAGAACTCAATAGCCCGTCTTCATAAGCTCAATATAGGTACAATAACGTCAGCTCCATCCATTCGAGTTCGATTTAAACGCGGCGCAATACTTGGGCATGTTGAGGAATATTTCATCAGTCAACTTAACCCCAAGGATGTTTTCTTCTTTGCTGGTCGGCAATTAGAACTTATTAGAATCAAAGATATGACCGCATATGTGAAAGTAACAACTAGAAAAAGTACAACTGTGCCAGCATGGGCAGGTGGTCAAATGGCATTATCAGATTTATTAACAAAAAAATTGAGAGAAGAAGTTGAACGTGCCTCAAGAAATAATCTTGATACTGATGAATTAATAGCATTAGAGCCTCTCTTGAATCGTCAAGAAGAATTATCAGTTTTACCCAAACAAAATGAATTTTTAATTGAAACATGCAAAACAAAAGAAGGGGAACATTTATTTGCTTATCCGTTTGAAGGACGTTTTGTCCATGAGGGGCTCGGTTTCTTATGGGCATCAAGATTGACAAAACAAATGCAGAGTACAATCACAGTATCAGTGAATGATTATGGATTTGAACTATTAGCACCTAAAAACTATCCGTTAAAGAAACTCTTACATGAAAATCTAGAATATTTACTTGAAGATTCTAATTTGGAATTGGATCTCGAAGCTGCCTTGAACTTATCGGAACTATGTAAACGTCGGTTTAGGAGCATCGCACAGGTATCTGGCTTAATGGTTAAGGGATATCCAGGTAAAAACAAAACAAGTGGTCAGTTACAAATAAGCAGTTCACTTTTGTGGGATGTTTTTAGCAAGCATGAACCTACGAATTTATTACTTAAACAGGCACGCTATGAAGTGCTTCAGGATCAACTGGAATTGCCACGATTACAAAATGCATTAAAAAGAATCAAAAAAGGTGATATTATTCATAAAGAAATAGAAAGACCAGGACCGTTGGCTTTCCCTCTTTTGGTGGAAAGATTACGAAATAGAATGAGCAATGAATCGATTATGGAAAGAGTGACAAGAATGCAAAATGAAGCTCTTAAGTACGAATGCTAGTTTGCAAATAAGTATTGTTATCTAAGATCAGAATGAGACCCGATCAAGATCTGTTATAGAGGATCTAAACCGGCCGTGTAAACGATAGACAAGGGCAAAGAGCAAGCTTCAACGCATCTGAGCACATACCGTTAAAATAGGAAAAAATTTAAATGCCAAAACAAGAATCGGTTGCAAATTATCCAAGACCTCCGCTCATTGAACTAATTAATGGTCCTGTGTCTGTAAGTATTGGAAATGAAATAATAGCTCAAGATACTCAGTATATACGTGTATGTGAAACATATCATCCACCTACAATTTACATCGATCAAGATGCGTTTGTCATCGGGACACTTCATCAAACCACAGGACGTGCTTCCTACTGCGAATGGAAAGGCATTGCGAAGTACTGGACATTAAGCAAGTCTGATGGAAGTGATGAGCGGCATCGGGCAGGATGGAGCTACCCAAGTCCTACTCAACACTATGAACAACTCGCCAACTGGATTGCCCTCTACCCACGATTGGTTGATAGCTGTATGTTGGA
>DLYY01000089.1 GCA_003447535.1 Bacteroidota bacterium
AGTCTGGGTAGATCTCAATTGAATCAACCGTCCATGCCGCATGTCCTTCGCCGTTGACCTGGTTGGTAATTTGCAACTCAAGATTGATGGAAGAAACATCGCTGAAGCTGTCAAGTGTAAAGCGAATATAATCTGGGCTAAAGGCGTAAAATCCCTCATTGCGAAAAATGCTAGACAACCGCCTTCTTTCTTGGTCTAATTCATCGATACTGAACCTTGCTCCTGGTAAAACTTTGGAGTCTTTTTGATGCTTTCGAATAATAGAGTCAAGTAGGGGGTTGTTTGCATTGATTGCTACATTACCAATGTAGTAGGGCTCATTAGGCTTAAGGATATAGGTCACCTTGGCGCGTTTGCCCATCGTGTCTGTCTTAACCTCAATGGAGTTGTCAAGAAAACCTGCATTATACATATACTGCTGAAAAGCTAAGGACGTCCTTTCGGTTAGCGTTGGGTCAAGAATGACCGGAGTTTCTCCAATAGACCGCTTTATCCAAGAACGCAAGCTTTTGTCTTGAATTTCTGTGTCATCTTCTCGTACTTCTCGTTGAAACCAAGCGCGCAGGGCCCATACACCAAGCAAGCGTCGGTTGGGTTGCTGGAAGGGAATGTCGCTTAACAACTCTTGTCGGGGTAAGCCTTCGTTAAGACCTTTATTTTCTTCTACGACGATCTTGTTTTTCCAAACGAGATACTCTCCTTCGTTGAGGCTTCTTCTTATGGAACAGGACGAAAACATCGCGGCCATGGCAATGGCTAAGGGTAAAATATGTATCACCCTCCATGGAAACCTTTTATTTCGTATTACTTTAGAACTTGTCATGTCCACTTTAAGCCTTTCTCAAGTCAAACAAATTCGCGCGCTTCACTCAAAGAAGTACCGGGATAAACATAACGCTTTCCTTGTTGAAGGGCGCAAGTCTATAGAAGAATTTGTTAAGGAAGGTTGGCGCTGTATGCAATATGTTGTACAAGATTCCATTCAACCCATTGATGGTTTTGGAGATGAAGTACATATCACCGACCTGAAAACGATGAGATCCATCTCGGCATTGTCTTCTGGTTCTGATCATCTCGCAGTTTTTCAGCGTAAACAAAGTGACAAGAATACTTCTTCAAGGATATGGGTAGCGCTTGATCAACTGCAAGATCCAGGAAATCTAGGAACTATTATTCGGACGATGGATTGGTTTGGGTGTTATCATCTCGTGCTTAGTGATGGATGTGTTGATGTGTTTAACCCTAAGGTGGTTCAAGCGAGTATGGGGTCCCTTAGTCGTATATCGGTTAGTCATCAAGCCCGCGAAGAGTGGAAGGATATGTTTGATGGTCGTCATATTTTGTTTGCAGACCTTCAGGGACTATCGTTTACAAGTCCTGAGCTCACTAATCAGCTAAATACTCCATTGGGGTTGCATCCCCTGGTTCTTGTAATGGGCAATGAGGGTAATGGGATCCACCCCTCTACTCGTGCGTTGGTTGATTACACCTCGATTACTATTCCTCGTGGAACATCCGCAAAGCCAAAAGCAGAATCACTGAATGCTGCTATGGCGACGGGAATAATGCTCGCTCATTTTAGTTCGATGCAAGACTCAGGAAAGGTCAGTAGCCACTGATTCCAGAAGTCCGGGAACGATTTCTTTACACATTGAGAGTCGGAAAAGGTCAGTGTCGATTGCATCGAAAGCTGCGCAAAAGCCATGGCGATCCTGTGGTCATTAAACGTGTCAATACTTACTTTGCTTGGGAACGTAAACCTTGTGGCATCGAAGTGCAGTTTTGAGTCATCTGAAGTCAGTGATACTCCAAATTTTTCAAGATTTACTCGTAGGGCTTCTACACGATTTGATTCTTTATGAAAGAGGGTATTAACTCCTCTAATTGAACCTTTGCACTTAAAGGCAGATAACAAAACAACAAGATTCATGATTTGATCTGGATAATCAAGCATATCTAATGCTTCATCAGTTGGTGACTGAAAATCATTTGGATCTATTCTTAAGCCTGAAGCAGTGAATTCATACTTTAAGCCCATGGTGCGATATACATCTAAGAGTTTTCGATCACCCTGTATATCATCTCTTTTGAGCCCACCTATTGATAATGCGCTTTTCGTTAATAGTGCACCTCCAAGAAACACGTATGCACTACTCCAATCATACTCCACCTGTATTTTTTGTGGTGTCAAATCTTGTTGGATAATCGATAACATGTTCGGACTTACGTTAACGGATAAACCAAGTTGACACAATAGATCGATAGTAAGGGATACATAAGGTTTTGATACCATTTGGCCTTCGGTAAAGCGAAGATTAACTCCCTCTTTTATGGACGACCCAAGAAGTAATAATGCCGTAAAAAACTGGCTGCTTGTATTGACGTCAATATGCTGCGTACGGCCAGTCGGTGGTGATGACTGATAGTCTATTCCCGTAATACGATAGCCCTGACCAATCTCACTGCTGTATTCTTCTATGTCAGCACCCATTGCCCGTAGTGCGTTCCAGAGCGTTTGATGGGGTCTTTGCAAAAGCCTTGGTGCCGCGTAGATGTCGGTAGTTTGTGGTAGACTTGAAAAATAGGTCATAGCAAATCGTAGACTCGTTCCTCCTTCCCCCACGTAACGATTTTCCTGTTGATCATTGAGGGCATTTATCAAAAAGAGTGTATCCGCTGCCTCGGATAAATTCGAAAGTTCTAGTGGTCCTCCGTGGAGTTTATTGAGTAAAAGCAATCGGTTACTGATACTCTTTGAAGAAGGTAGAGTTATGGACTTAATGGTGTTGGACATCCTCCCATATTTTTTTCACTTGCTCTACCTCGTATTCTATGTCAAAGTGTGCTTCGGCAATTCCTCGTAAGACAACTCCTAAAATCTTTTGCGCCCTGTTCTTTTTGTCATCTCTCATGTGATGCATTAACTCTTCAAAGGCAAAATGAGGAATCGGAGGGAAGGCACCGCGCAAAAAGGCCAATGCTTGTTCTGTTCCTTCGATTGATTGATTAAAGTGTAGCGCACTATAGGCAAGTTCAAGTTGAATGCCCCAAGCGATGGCGCAACCATGACTCATTGGGTTACTCTCTGTTAAAAAAAACGACTCAATGGCATGGCCAAAAGTGTGACCAAAGTTTAAGCATCGTCTCAATCCATTATCCATCATGTCCTTTCTGACAAAGTGGTGTTTTATATTGACACTATCGAGCACAACTTTTCCTAAAGGGGGAGTTGATGGATCATAGGATAAAATATCTTGAACATGTTCTTCAGAGTGGATGAGGCCGTGTTTTAGCATTTCTACTTTTCCATCACGTACCTGTTCAGGTTGCAACGTTTGCAGGAGTGAGGGGTCAAACAAGACAGCCTTTGGGTCTGAAAAAACACCAAGGCCATTTTTTATGGACGCGTAATCAATACCTGTTTTGCCACCGATAGTCGCATCCACAGCACCGAGCAGTGTGGTGGGTACATGAATGAATGGGCAGCCGCGTTTATAGACCGAAGCAGCAAACCCTCCTAGATCGGTTATCTGCCCTCCTCCAACATTGATGATTAGACTATCCCTTCCATATTTTTGACCAGCGAGTTGTTGCCAGATGTACTGACAGCTCGCAAGTGACTTATGTTCAGGGCCTTGCGGCAGTTCTATCACAAGATGTGAAAAGGGAATGTCAAGTTTAGGCAAGCAATGTTTATCGGTGTTTTCATCCACAACGATAACAAGGTTCATATCTTCCGTTAGATATTCGGACAACATGGTATTTATCTCGCCAATCTTGTAAGAATAGGCAGAGGTAATTCCTTGTATTTGTAAAGACGATGATTCGCTCATACCGGGTGGTTTTGAAGTGTCTCCTGTGAATGGGTAGTCCAGGCTTCTGGTTTATCGGTAAAGTGTTGTTTGACTTCTTTCCATGTGGATTTAAACCAATCACTCTGGCGATAGGTCTCTAGATCTCCTTCTGATTTCCACGTAGACAGAGTAAAACACAACCCTTTATTAGTACTATCTATATAGAGATCCACAGTAAGACAACCTTCATAAGTAAGGATTTGTTGCTTTTTCTTTTCGAAGCTCTCAAGGAATTTTTCAATATAATCCTCGGACAAACTCAGTTTAACCAATCGTGTAATTTTCATGGGAAATCTTATCAAATTTTCCGCTCTATCACGACGGTGGTGCCATATTGTAAACCGAGAAGGCCTGCTGCATTACCACCATAAATAGCGATTTCTAAGTAGCCCGCATCATTGAAACGGCATACATGACGCCCTTGAGTACCTTCCCCATCATAACGTTCGTGAATTCGGTTGGTATTGTATCTCAGAAAAGTGATTTCAAAGGCGTTTTCGCCGATAAAATCCTCAAACCCATCTCGATGGATATTCAGGACAGCATTGTTTTTTGAATCCACGAAAAAGACCATGGCACGCATGATGTTGTCGTGTATTGCAGGTTGAGCAAAAATACTTTGTTTATACCCATGGCTTTGTTTGCACCAATCCTCTAGTTTTTTCCCAGATTCTTGTTCTACGATTACTTTATTGACTAAATCAAACAAAGAATGTTCATCAAATCGACCGACTTCAAAAATCACTAAATCGGTCTCGGGAAACATCAAAGAGATAATCCCATTATCTGGGAACATGTAAACTTTACTCTCATGGTCCATCGCGAGCAAACGATTTTTACCCTCGTGTTGTTTTACTACCGTTAGATGGTAGCTAGGTGATGGAAAATTAGCTGACCCTTGACGACTTGTATAGGCGGCTCCGATGAGATCATTGGTATCGATGCCATGGCTGATATCAATTAGACGAATATCTTTGTTCCGTTGGAGCAATTGACCCTTTAGGGCAGCTACATCGTAATCTTTGTAGCCATAGTCTGTAGTGAGTGTCAGGAGCGCCATAAATTAGTTGACTGATAAGATAAAAGTAAGGTAAATTGAACGAATTAATACTGCACATTGACCGAGTGAACCCAATTGATTTCTTAGGGATTCACCAAAGTAAATTTCAAGTCCTCAAACGAGCCTTTCCAAAACTTAAATTGGTGAGTCGAGGCGTCATGATAAAGGCCTCAGGTCGAGAAGAAGAATTGGAACAATTTGAATTAAAATTTAATGAGTTGATTCTTCATTTAGAGCGCTTTGGTGAATTGACCCAAGCCGATATGCTCGGTATACTTGAGGCTGAAGGTGATTCTATAAATACAGAAGAACAAACGACGAAGCCAACGGATGAAATTATCCTTTACGGCAATAAAGGGCATGTGATTCGTGCACGCACGGCCAATCAAAGGAAGATGGTAGATGTAAGCCAACATCACGACATTGTTTTTGCGGTTGGTCCAGCAGGTACAGGAAAAACATATACGGCCGTCGCCCTTGCAGTCAAGGCCTTAAAAGAGAAGACAATCAATCGAATCATTTTAACCCGTCCGGCTGTTGAGGCAGGAGAAAGCTTAGGTTTTCTTCCAGGTGATTTGAAAGAAAAGATTGATCCTTATCTACGGCCTCTTTACGATGCGCTTGACGATATGATTCCGCCAGACAAGCTTCGGTATTTTATGGAAAACCGAATCATTGAAGTCGCGCCCTTAGCTTTTATGAGAGGCCGAACGTTAGATAAGGCCTTTATCATTTTAGATGAAGCGCAAAATGCTACCATTGCCCAACTCAAGATGTTTTTGACACGAATCGGTCCTCGTGCTCGCTGCATTATCACAGGAGACATGACCCAAATCGATCTTCCTAAAAATCAGCGAAGTGGACTAAAAGATGCAATCCATCGACTGCGTTCCATCCAAGAGATAGGCCTTGTAGAGCTCTCTACACGCGACGTCGTGCGCCATCATTTAGTGGCTAAAATCATTCGTGCCTTTGATGTGGATAAGCGGACAGAAAGTGATAAGGAAGCTTCGTCAGATACTACCTTTGAAGAACACAATTAGGATTTATGAATTTATCGCTAGCGCTCAATGGACAAGTTGCATTTTATCAAGGTAAAGTAAGGGATGTCTATTTTTTAGATGGAGGGCGTTTAGCTATTGTGGCTAGTGACAGGATTTCTGCATTTGACCACATTTTGCCACGCGCTATACCGGGAAAGGGACAGATGTTAAATGATATTGCCTACCATTTTTTACAAGCCACAGAACACATTATTCCTAATTGGAGCGAGGCCTTGCCTCATAAATCAGTCACTATTGGTAAAACCGCTGAGCCAATCAAAATTGAAATGGTGGTACGAGGTTTTCTCTGTGGGCATGCATTACGTCAGTATAAAGCCGGTGAACGTAAGCTTTGCGGTGCATCTATGCCTGATGGTATGCTTCCTTACCAGGCCTTTCCCAAACCGATTATAACCCCAGCCACTAAAGCGGATCAAGGGGAGCATGATGAGGATATATCCCCAAGGGAAATACTTAATCGCGGAATAGTCTCAGAGGACTTGTGGCAAAAACTGGCCTCTGTTAGTCTTGAGCTTTTCGCCTTTGGTCAACAAATGGCTTCTGAACGAGGACTCCTTCTTGCTGATACAAAATATGAATTTGGCTTGATTGATGGAGAACTAATACTCATTGATGAAATTCATACTCCCGACAGTTCTCGATATTTCTACGCAGATGGTTTTAATGAATCGGTAAGTCAAGGGAAATCACCTAAGCATCTCTCTAAAGAATTTGTCAGAGAGTGGCTAATGTCTAAAGGATTTCAAGGCCTTGACGGTGACGTTATGCCGGTTATGGAGGGTGAGGATGTTCAGTTGATCCGTGACCGATATATGGAGCTTTATGAGACCATGCTCGGCCGACCTTTCCTAGAGGAACCAATGGATAACCTCCAGGAAACAATCAATGTTTTTATTCAGAGTTAGGATTGTTCAATTATTGTACAAATCCCGTTAAAGAATGCTAACGTTTAACACATTTAAGGCATTGTGAAAATATCATAAATAACTGATAGTCAGGAAATAAACTTGGACCTAGATCCGTCTTTATCCTGAATTGTTAATCAAAAATTATTAGTTATTATGAAAAAGAATTTTTTATTTTTT
>DLYY01000188.1 GCA_003447535.1 Bacteroidota bacterium
CAAAATCAACTCGTACAAAAATAGTAATTTCCCAATGTTCACCTGATGTCTAATGACGTGAGGCGCTTCTGTTCAGGGGGGTGTCAAGAACTGTCTACCTGGCTTGACGATTGATCGAAATGGAAGAAGCTTTTCTTGAGCGGGATAGAAGTTGTGCTTCCAGAAACTTTTGTTGCTGATAATAGATGAGGAATAGTGGTGAAGATTAGTATCATTATGTCTGTTTTTAATGGCATGCCACTCATGAAAGAGGCTGTTGAGAGCATCCAGAAACAAACGTTCAGAGATTTTGAATTACTTGTAGTAAATGATTGCTCAACGGATGAGACAAAACGAGCATTGCATTCTTTTTCTGATAGTGATGATCGAATTCGGATCATTGAGAACAAAAATAATTTGGGATTGGCAGCAAGCTTGAACAAGGCTTGGCAAAGTGCTGAGGGAGAGTTCATTGCTCGTATGGATTCTGATGATATTAGTGAACCACAAAGGCTAGAAGAGCAAGTCAAGTATCTTGAGAAAAGAGAAGACGTGGTTGTTCTTGGAACGAGTGCTACTCTGATTAATCAGAAGAGCGAGACAATTGGAAGATCACTGCGGCGTGAGTCTCACGGTGATCTTATAAAGCATATGGGTACTGAGAACCCATTCTTTCATTCGTCCGTTATGATGAGGAGACGATTCCTTGTTGAAACCGGCGGCTACGATAAAAGTTTTCGACGATCCCAGGACTATGACCTTTGGTCGAGAGGGCTTGGGGTTGGTAAATATCATAATCTTCAAGAATATCTTCTGAAGTATCGTGTAGCGGATGCACTTTCTTGGTCAACCATCTATTGGGGAAGTTATTCAAAGTTTTGTCATGCACGCCGGCAAAAAAATTGGTTGCTCAGCCTGTGGTATCCAACACGTTATATGATGGGATCGGTAGCTACTAAATATCACTTGAAAAAATAGAGCCCACAGCGAAGCCGTTCTGTTTTGGCTTGTTCTGCCAATGACCAATTTTTTTTTTGAATGTGAAAACCGATGACTTCTAATATTCAAAATAAAAAAATACGCCGGCTTAGTGGAGAAGCTTTTGTAGTCGTTGGATCCCAAGCGATAGCTGCTTTGGCGGGATTAGTAGGGCTGCGATTCATCACGACGCTCCTCAGTAGGGAATCATTTGGTGAGCTTTCCTTGGCGATGACAGCTATTTCACTGATTCAATTAGTTTTCACGAAACCATTTTCCTCTGCTGTGCGACGATTTTATGCCGTTTCTGTTGAGGAAAATAAGCTCGAGCAATTCACGGCATCGTGTTGGCAACTGGCGATTGCTTTGGCTATTAGCATCGTCTTATTAGGTACGTGTTGTTTTTTGGGACTGCTTAGCTTCTCGTCGCATGTTGCTTTACTTTGTGTGCTTGCTTTCCTTGTCGCTGGCCTACAGGCACCTGGCGATATGTCGCAATCATTCCAAGTCGCAGCACGAAATAGAGTGGTTGCTGGAGTTTTGAATTTCACTTGTCAGTGGCTAAGAGTTGTAGGTATTGTGGTTGCAGTGCTGCTTCTAACAAGCGATAGTGTTTCAGCTGTAATCGGTATGGTTGGAGCCTATGGCTGTTGGCTAGGGTTACAGATTCTTGCTTTTAAAAAGTTATTCCCTCTTCAAATAGACTGGAAGATTCAATATGAAGAACTTTTTAGTTGGTGGAAACGGCTGAGCGAATTTGCACGCCCAATTGCTTTTTGGGGATTTTTTATCTGGCTTACGAATTCATCTAGCCGTTGGTCACTTGAGTTTTTTCAAGGATCGGAAGAGGTTGGAAGCTACGCGGCACTTTTTCAATTGGGCTATTACCCAATGTATTTATTTGCAATGTGTATAAGTGAATTCCTTACACCAATTCTTTTTGGGATAGCCGGTGATAATTCAGATAGAAGGCAGGAGTTTCGGGCTGTAAATATTGGCTCTATGTCAGTGTGGGCTGTAATTACCATCACAGTCTTAGTTGGGTTGCTGACGATTTTTATTCATCCATTTATTTTTCAGATATGTGTTGATCAATCATATGCTGATACGTCCTATCTGTTGCCAGTCATGTTACTAGCCAGTGGTTTTATTGCAGCGGCAGAAGTTGCCACATTAGCCATTCAAACAAGTGGCACGAATAAACAACTTACTTTGCCAAAAATAACAACATCCATAGTTGGTAGTGTTATTACAGTATTTGGAGCGTATCTCTATGGGTTGCAAGGTGTTCTTTATGCTGGTCTTTGTTACGCTACGTTGCACATGGTTTGGACCATTTTTTTGTTATATCAGCTACGTAAGAAAATATTGATTTAGAAAATTTCTACTTGTCTCATTCGTCAGGTATTCGATTTATGTGACGCGACAAATTGTGCTGACTAATGTGTTAAGAACAAAAAAGTGAGAAAAAATAAATGTGTGGAATCGCGGGTATTCATGATTCTAAGAATGTATCTCATTGCAAAGAGATCATTCATGAGATGTGTCGCACACTTAGTCATCGAGGTCCAGATGCATCAGGCAGTTGCGTATTTCCTGAACATGGAATTGGGCTTGGCCACACGCGATTAGCTATCATTGATCTTTCGAGTGCTGGGAATCAGCCTCTGGTGGACTCAAGTGGCGAGTACACAATCACCTTCAACGGGGAAATCTACAATTACCAGGATTTGCGAAAGCAATTAGTAAGTTCTGGAGTCCTATTCAAGACACATACAGATACAGAAGTAATTCTTGAGGCATATAAAAAATGGGGTGCTGAATGTGTTGAACGGTTACGTGGCATGTTTGCTTTTTGTATTTTCGATCAAAAGAAACAGTTGCTATTTCTTGCAAGAGATAGAGTCGGTGAAAAGCCACTTTTTTATTTTCACTCAGCGGGACGGTTTCATTTTGCATCCGAACTCAAGGCAATGTTCACGATTCCTGATTTGCCTCGTCAATTGGATAGAGAATCATTCGAGTACTTTTTGGCATATGGTTTTGTTCCTGGGGATAGATGTATTGTAGATGGCTTTCATAAACTTCCCCCTGGACATGCGCTTCAATATGATATTCGTACGTCTACTCTACGAGTGAACTCTTATTGGCAGCCACCACGCTTTTGCGCTAACCGAGCTTTGGGGCATCCAGAAGAGCTTACCGAACGTCTAGATGAATTGCTGCAACAAAGTGTACGGGAACAACTTGTTGCTGATGTGCCAGTAGGCATTTTACTAAGCGGTGGTCTTGATTCGAGTTTGGTTACGGCTATCGCTGCACGCGTTTCCACAACGCCAGTGAGAACATTTACAGTCAGTTTTCCGGGCCATTCAAAATATGATGAAGCTTCTGTGGCTAGAACAGTAGCCGAATATTTTTCTACCGATCACCATGAGTTAGTAGCTGAGCCAGGCTCTGTCGATATTCTTCCAATGCTTGCAGAACAATTTGATGAGCCGATTTCGGATTCATCAATGGTACCAACGTATCTTGTTTCTAAATTGATTCGCGAGCATGCAACAGTAGCACTTGGTGGTGATGGTGGCGATGAACTTTTTGGTGGTTATCATCAATATAAATGGCTTGAGTCCTTGTCTATTTTTCGAAAATGGACACCGGCGGTTGTGCGTCAATTAATTCAACTTGGAATGAAAGCTGCTGTAGGATTTGGTTTTCATCGACCTAATTCTGCGAGGGCTTTCCTTGCTGAGGAAAAGGATGCCATAGCGTTCTGTAATGTCTTGTTTGGTGAAGACATTCGAAAAGCTATGCTGGCAGGAAGAAGCACTGATAGTGCTCAGAATTCGATCACGCCAGAACAATACAAGATGTGGGTGGCAAGTCGAGGAGCATCTGTCTTGCAGAGGGGGCTCCATGCGGACTTCGGTAGTTATCTTCCAGATGACATTCTTGTAAAAGTGGACCGTAGTAGCATGCTCGCATCACTCGAATCACGGGCGCCTTTTCTTGATCATCGACTGATAGAATTCGCATTTGAAAGAGTTCCCGACCAGTACAAAGCAAATGCGAAAACCACAAAAATATTGCCTAAGATACTTGCAAAAAAATTATTGCCGTCATGCATGCAAGGCCGTCGGAAACAAGGCTTTTCAATTCCACTTAATGACTGGTTTCGTGGTAACTGGCAGAATTTTTTTCAAGATGTTTTACATGATTTCGATACAAATCTAATATCGCAAAACAATATACAAAGACTCTTTCAAGATACCGAAAAAAATAAAGCCGCTGCTCACAGACTTTTTGCATTGACAATGTTTGAGTTATGGCGGCAACGATATTCAGTCACAATTTGAGAGAAACATGGACGTTGATCACAAAGAATATCAAAACGAGCAGGCACGTCCCGATAAAAGAAACAGGAACGCTGGGCTGCCTGTAGCGCTCGCTTTTCTTGGCGTTGGTGTCGTGTCACTCGGCATGATGTCGAATGCGACACTCCTGCCTTTAGGTACAAGTGTGTTGATCTTCCATGTAACAGCATGGGTTGGGCTGGCACTACTATTAATCAGAAGAATGTATCTGGCAGCCTTTTACGTCATGCTTTTTTATATGCCACTTAGTTCCTCAATTGGCTATGTATTTGTACAAGACTATCTATTCTGGCTCTCGAGCCGAGCTATTCCTTTGGGTCGTGATCCTGCTACAGTTTCCACGATGATGTGGATTGGTGAGATTGGACTCTGTGGTTTGCTTTCGGGCATTTTTTCTACGAAACAACTGCAACAGAAACAGCCGCAGATACAGCATAAAGAAATAGAAAATAGTTGCGTTCGGAAGCGAATTCTTGGTGTACCCTTATTTTTATTTCTTGCTTTATTTGCCCTGCTTCTCTCTTGGGGAGCAGCCCCTGAACAGACAATATTTAATGAGGCATATGGCAGCCAACGGTTTACTCGTGCAAGCTCGGCGGGCTTTAACGCGGGTGCACTGTCCTCATACGTTCTTTTAATTCTGTTGCAGTTGGACATTTACCGTACAAAGAATAAATCTTTAAAGATTGCAATCCTTGGCTTTGCGATTTTTTATATTATTATTTTTCTCCAACTATTACGAGGAGACCGGGAGTCAAGTGGCCTCATTGCAGGCATGGTTTTGGTCCAACTCGCTTTTGGATCCAAGCATATACAAAAACAACTGAAGGCTGCTGGCGTAACAATCTGGAAGAATATCTTTAGTCTTGTTGTGTTACTCGTTCTTGTAGCAGCGTTTGTTTTCCTCGGTTCCTTTCGCAGTGAGGCTACGAATCGAAATGTTACGGTAGACGATTTAACTGAGATGCTGGTACGAGGTATGCGGCAGAATACTTGGACGGCAGCTGGCGTTAACAACCTTGCCCTTGCTGATGAAGTGGTTAATCAGACGCCAGAGTATTTTTTTGGCAAGACTTACGTAGACTTTTTTCTTTCTCTACCGCCTAGTTTTGTTGCTCGCGCTATTGGGTACGAAAGACCAATCAATAGAAACGCTGGTCCGGGCCTGTGGTATCGTCACATCACGAATGGAGGAACGCATGCAGTAATAGTTCCATTTAAGAATTTTGGTGCTTTCGGCCTGCTTGCATTTATGTGTGGTCTTGGTCTTTTACTTGGTTTTATAAATAAGCTCGATGGGTCGTGTCTACTAAGAAATCAGTATATTTATGGCGTCTTCGCTGTGTCCGGCTTTAAGTGGTTTTGGTATGGTGAGATGAACCTTATTCGAGCATGTATGGCCGCAATAATTTTCTATTTTCTATACATGTTTTTTGTAGGTCAGACAAAAGTTAGTAGAGGTCTACCCGTTGGGAATTAGAAATTTTAGGAATTGAAAGAACGTCCGGTGAATAAAATACTTAATATTTTTGGACCACTTTTTTTTTCAGTTACTTTTTCTTTGCTTGTCATGGCAGGGATAGCACGGCAACCAAAAATTAAATTTTCAGAGGTTGCCCTTGGTGCACAAAATACATCGCGTTTTGCGGTTCGCGATGGTACCTTGATTCATATACAAAAAAGAAAAGATTTTCCAGAACTTATTTCTGGTGTCAAATCAAGAAATCTTGGAAATACCATACTTTGGCTTGGTAATTCCCAATTACATGCAATTAACAACGCGCATGTAAATGATGAAACTGCGGTAGCAAAAGTCCATGACTTTTTATTAGGTGAATTTGATACAGTCGCAACAAGCTACCCTAATGCAAACTTGCAAGAACATCTCGTAACACTTGCTTATCTGCATAATAAATTGAATAACATTAAAGTCTTAATCGTGCCTCTGGTCTTTGATGATTTGCGAGAAACTGGAATCCGTGATGACATACAACCACTACTTGAAAATCCTAGTGTCGCTGAGCAGCTGAAAACTTTACAATGCTGCGAGAATCTTGTAAGAGGAGTTTTTTCTGATCTTGATCCACATTCCTCCGGTGTAGTGAAGCAAGAAATCGAAACAAGGGAAACATTGCAGGACAAAACGGAAAAGTTTTTAGATCAAATTCTCGAAAGAAATTCGATCATCTGGGCATCCAGAGAGAAAGCAAGAGGGCTTTTTTTTCTGCAGCTATATCGACTACGGAATACTGTTTTTGCCATTACACCACAGACAAAACGTGCTGTCATAAAGCCCCGCTATAAGGCGAACATCGAGGCTTTTAAGGGAATACTCGAATTGGCAAACCGCGATGCAATTCAAGTAGTCAGTTATATTGCTCCACTTCGGACTGATGTTAAGCCGCCGTATGACCTTGCCGCATATACGTCATTTAAAAATGAAGTAAGGATTCTCTGTAGCCAATTTCCCAATGTTTCATTTTTTGATTTTGAGAGAATAGTTCCGGCAGAATACTGGGGATTAAAAAATACTACTTCACTGAACACGGCACAGGAAATCGACTTCATGCATTTCATGGAGCCTGGGCATCAAAAGCTTGCCAATGCTATTGTTGAGGTATTTCGAAGTATGAATTTGGAGAACGTTCGTTGATCTTCAATTCAGTCACGTATCTCGTCTTTTTGACGGCTGCAACAATCCTTTATTGGGTTCTTCCCAATCGTGCCCGTCTATACATGCTTTTTATGGCAAGTGTCACATTCTACGGATTTTGGCGATGGGACTTTGTGCCAGTGATGCTGTTTTCCGCAATGGTGGACTATTTTGTGTCACTAGCGATGCAAAAGAAGCAAGAGCATAGAAAGATTCTGTTATCGATTAGTCTTCTGACAAATCTTGGATTACTTTTCTACTTCAAATACTTGCTATTTTTTGTTGAAAATTCCTGGAGTGTTCTCAATTATTTTGGATTCTCACAATCCCCTCCGGTACTAAATATTATTCTTCCACTTGGAATAAGTTTTTACACCTTTCAGACAATCAGCTATTCAATTGATGTTTACCGGCGGCAAACGCAAGCGATTAGTGACTTTGTGTTGTACGGTTGCTATGTAATGTTTTTTCCACAGCTGGTGGCTGGCCCAATATTGCGAGCGGGTGAGGTGATCCCACAGTTACAAGAACGGCCACAGTTCTGCTCAGAAAACATAGCTGTCGGTATGAAAAGAATACTTGTCGGACTTTTCCTCAAAGTTGTCCTAGCAGATAATATCGCACCACTTGTTGATGAAGGATTTTCCATAGAGGCAACGCAGCTTTCAGCTATTGACGTGTGGACCCTTGCCTTTCTTTTCGGTTTTCAAATCTACTTTGATTTTTCAGCGTATTCCCACATTGCCTTAGGTTCAGCGAGATTGATGGGCATTGTTTTTCCGGAGAATTTTCGATTTCCATATAGTGCTACTTCGCCAAAAGATTTCTGGTCAAGGTGGCATATCTCATTGTCAAGTTGGATACGTGACTATTTATACCTGCCGTTGATGGGTGCTAGGGTGGCATCTTCGGGAACGCAGGGTGGTCTAGAGAAAGTTGTGGATGGTACCGCATCATTGCCGTTGGGAAAACAAACAAAGAAGATGAATCAGTTAAGCCCAAGCAACGCACAGAGAACCAAAGCGCTTTTTCTTACTTGGGCTATTATGGGGTTCTGGCACGGGGCAAACTGGACTTTTGTCTTATGGGGCGTCTACCATGCTGCGTGTATTTTCGGCTATCGATGTCTTCGACCATTCGTGAAAGAGATGCCGTCTACCTGGCGACAGGTATTGGGGTGGTTCATAACCTTGCCCGTAATGATGCTTGGTTGGATACCTTTTCGGGCTATTGATTTGCAACAGGCCTTTATAATGTTACGAAAAATATTTTATCCTCAAGCGTACTTTAGCCTTGGCATGAGAGAGAATACGTACTTAGTGGCTCTTGTTTTGCTTGCGGCTGTTGTAGGCACGGAGTGTATTGATCGACAGATCTATCAACCATCGAAGAAAATTCCTAGCCTTTGTTTCATTCTAGAGACAGCTTTATTGACAGTAGTCACAGTATTAGTTTTTGTTTTCTTACGACCGATTACACAATTTATCTATTTTCAATTTTAGTAATATGAAGAAAAAACATCTTAAGTTCCTCTGTGATCCAATTACAAAAGCCGATCTTGTTCTAGAGGATGCAAAATATATTGGTGAAGAAATAGAAAGTGGTGTCCTTCGATCACCTGATAATTGCTATGTAATTAGGCAGGGGATACCGCGATTTGTAAATGATGAAGGCTATTCGGATAACTTTGGTTATCAGTGGAATCGCTGGTCAAAAATTCAATTTGAAGATGAAAATATTGGTAAGCCCATGCAGGGGCATACCACGAGAATGTTTGAATCAATCACTCAGTTTTCAGCAGAAAAAATCAATGGAAAAACGGTACTGGATGTAGGGTGTGGGCCGGGTCGATTTACTGACGTAGCTGCAAGCATGGGAGCGACAGTGATAGCTCTTGATTATTCTTCAGCAATCGATGCTGCCAAAGCCAATTTTGCTGGTAAGGATGTTGATATATGCTTCGTTCAAGGTGATGCATTGCAATCACCAATCAAGTCAGATTGTGTTGACAATGCATTTTCAATAGGTGTTCTTCACCATACTCCATCACCAGAAAAAGGCGTGCAAGAAGTTTTTGGAGTGCTAAAAAATGATGGTGAGTTCGCCATTCGGGTTTATGCTGCCAAAGGCTTCTATACGTATCCAATGGTTTGCTTTTGGCGGAACATTTTTATCAAATTACGGCCTGTATGTGGCCACTACCCTCCATTGATATATTCTTATCTATTTGGAACTCTAGGTTTTATTCTAGGAAAGATATGGAGGCCATTGTCGTATCCACTGCGGGCAATTTTTCCTACGGCTTTCTTGCCAGACTATCAGTGGATGATTCTTGAAACATTTGATGCGATTTCGACGAGCTATCAGAGTGGTCATGTGCCCAGTGAAATCAAGCAATGGTTGAATAATTCAGGGTTCAAAAAGATTATTCATGTTAAAGACAATGACTTTATCGGAACAAAGTTTGTAGACAGTATTAGTCAATAAATCATAGCCATAACAAACTATCTTCTGGTGTTAATGGCAGTGTAATTTGCTTCAAGCTATGAATTTAAATAGCAGCTATTTCCTTGCTTCAATAATGAAGCCCGCGGCCATTTTTTCAAGGCAGAATTTTGCGCAGATATTTTCCCAGAGTGCAACAAGGATGAATGTGGGTGCAAAAAAAGAAAAGTAGTCCGTTGCCCTGTAATAGCATGAAATTTTTATGTCTTTAAAGCCTGCCTTTTCACATTCTTTTCGCATTTGGCATGGGGAACATAAGTTAAAAAATGCTAGATACCCGCTCACGTCTGCCGCTTGAGGTCGTAATACCTTAATCAAGATTTTCTGTAATCGATGTCCAACAAGCCGTAAAAGTAGAGAGTAGGGATGGTATTTTGATGGGACATAGTGGATCATTAAGCCGCCATCATTCAGGGCCTTATGCATATTGTTAATACTCTTTTTATTATCTTTTACGTGTTCTAGCAGAGTCTTAGAAATGATGAGATCCGATCTCTGGGTAAACTTTTCTTCTATCGACTGAACAAAAAATTCATCATAAATCAGATTGCAATCTGGTCGAAAATCAATATCCATACCGAGATATTTATAAGATGAACTTTTCTCTAATAAAGGCCGGTCAACACCACCTATTTCCAGGACAATCTGTGGCTTAATCTCAGCGACAGCATACTCGATTCTAGAAGTGAGATCCTTTGATGCATTCCGGCTTGATCCAAAAATATTTGGTAAGTATTGAACCAATGCTCTGCTAATTTCTTGGTTGAATTTTACTATGGCGCGGATCATAAGAAAAAAACCTCGTTAGAATATACAGCCGACACTTAAGTACGAATTCAAAAAGCGTCGTAGTCCTTCTTGGCTAACCAAGCCAACGTTTCAGAGCATCCCTCTTTAAGAGAGTAAGGCAACTCACCAGTAATTGTGTTGAGTTTTTCAAGTGGCATGCCGCCAGTTTCTGTTCGCATATTTTGAAGTCGAAAACTGGATAATGGCGGATTTGAATAGCCAAAAAATCGCATGCCGTCACCAACTTTAGCAGCGAGGTTTATGAGCCCTTCTGGTAGTGTTTTGATCGTCGGTGAGTGGGCAAGTTTTTGGATGATTGTAGCCCATTCAGAAATGACAAACGGTTGATAATCAGAGAGATAATATGTTTTCTTATGGAAATCTTGCGGTGGTGCGGTGAGCAGGGCATGTAATTGGAAAACTGTATTTCCAACATAGCCGAAGACTTTGGGAGTGTCGGCAGAGCGAATGTGGTAATACTTGCCTGCAATGATCCGTTCAAAGAACCCTCGATATGGTGCTTTGAACCAGGGCCCCCAAATAGAACCGGGCCTGACTATACACCATTCTGACCCTCGAAGATCACAGGCCCTTACAGCCTGCTCACCGATTTTTTTACTTTCTCCGTAAAGCGTCTCTGGAGAGTAATCTTCAGGTGATGTCGGATAATACCCGTTTCGATGGACGAGTTTGGTCGAAGTAAAGATTACGCGTTGTACTGTTTTAGTTGCATTGGCTGCCTCGATGATATTCTCAGTACCAATCGTGTTGACGTCGTAGTGATGAATATCACGGTGTTCTGTGATGTCAGTTCTGGCCGCAAGATGGATGACTGCGGTTGGAGAAAAACTCAGAAAGATTTCCTTCAAGTTTTCCTTGTTGAGCAGATCGATATGGTGAAAATATTTTTGATGGCTTTTTTTTTGTGGTTCAACGATATCGACGGAACAGACATCACTGCCTTGGTCGAGCAGATAGTCAATCAAATTGGTTCCAATAAAACCGGACCCACCAGTGATGAGAACCCTTTCTTGCACACTCATGGTGCTTCCTTATTCTGTGTCTGTACGACGAATAATATGATGACCAAGAGCCAGGGTGTCCATGTTTGTCCTTAAGAAGCAGGCAAGTGCCTCTTCCGGCTTGCACACAATAGGTTCATTTTCATTAAATGACGTGTTGAGAACGATTGGTACGCCAGTGACCTCTCGGAATGCGTCAATTAGCTTCCAGTATAAAAGATTGTCATCCTTATCGACTGTTTGAAGTCGACCGGAACCGTTCACATGCGTCACGGCAGGAAGGTCACTTCGTTTGTCTTCCCGTATCTGAAACACCATCGACATGAAAGGCACTTCATAATCGGTTTCAAAGTAGTCTTTAACGTATCCTCGCAATATTGAAGGCGCGAAGGGCCGGAATGATTCACGTCTTTTAATTTTTAGATTGAGAATATCTTTCATGTCAGATCGACGTGGGTCTGCCAAAATACTGCGGGTTCCGAGTGCACGTGGCCCCCATTCCATTCGGCCTTGAAACCAGCCGATAACTTTCCCTTCAGAAATATCAGCCGCAATTTCTTTGCAAAGAGACTCATCACTCTCGCAATAATGATGGACGAATTCAGAGTTGTCTAAAATGTCATGCTGTTGGATAACTTTTTCGATGGTCGTGTCATCAAAAGATGGCCCGAGGTATGCATGCTGAGGATTTGGAACGCATGCTTGTTTCCCAATCGATGAATATGTGTATGCCGCAGCACCAATTGCACCACCAGCATCACCAGGTTGAGGAGGTACATAAACTTCATGGAAAGGAGACATCTCAAAAATTTTTCCATTTGCCACACTATTCATTCCACAACCACCCACGAGACACAGTTGTTCAGTACCCGTTTTTGCGTGGAGCCAATGCAACATATTTGATAAGACTTCTTCATATCGAGCTTGCATAGAGGCAGCGATGTCTTTGTGGTGCTGGGTCAGTTCCTCACCTTTTTTTCGACGAGGACCAAGAAGTGTCTCCATTTCCTTTGAAAAAAGATCGGTAAGTGTTGGTGACCCACCATTCCACTGGGAACTCCATCTTCCAGAGCCGTGTAGAAAACACTTTTCATTGAGTTTGAATCCACCGTTGTCATCAAGAATGATTTTCCGAAACGGTTCCATAAGTGTCGGGTTGCCATATGGTGCTAGTCCCATCACCTTGTATTCATCACCATAGTTAGGAAACCCAATGAGTTGAGTGACGGCTGAGTAGGCAACGCCAAGACTATGTGGAAAAAATACTCGTCGTAAATCATGGATTGTACCGTTGCGACCAACAGCAAACATGGTACTTGTCCAGTCACCGAAAGCGTCAACGGATAATATTGCAGCATCTTGGAACTTTGATAGATGATATGCACTTGATGCATGCGCAAGATGATGCTCTACGGTGTGGATGCGTCCGCGGATGGCAGCAGCATCTATGCCAAATTCATTGGCAAATGTTTTTTCAAGACCAAGTACTTTTGCTCGGTTCTGTAAGCGTTTTGAGATGAATTCCCATGAACCAAGATTCCGGAGAACGAACATTGCTTTCCGCAGAAGTTGCGCATTTGGATCTCGATTTACAGCAATAATATCCACATCAGAAATAGTTGCTGAGGCATGATGAAGACATGCTTCAATTGCTAACTTCGGAAAGCCGGCCCAGTGCTTCACCCGGGTAAATCGCTCCTCTTCAACAGCCATCAGAAGCTCACCATCTCGCAGTATCGCTGCTGCTGAGTCGCCGTGATAAGCATTCAGTCCAAGTACAAGCATCGAATATTCATCCTAGGAGTATTTATATGAGTGAATTCAGTAGAGGCTGAATTTTCAACTGACTATCTATGAGAGGTCTTTGGCAACGGGGGGAAAATAGTGATTGAAAGTAGAAATGTCAATATAGACAAAAAATCATTTCAGCTATAAATCTAGTCATATTCAGATAACAGATGAATGTGAAAGAACGTCGTTGTATTGATTGAAAAACAAAGAGCTGTGAGCGAAATGGCCGTTTTGCAGGTAACCCACGTAGTCGACTCACTCAATGAGCAGAGGGGTGGTATGCCACGGTCAGCCCTTGGTCTGTGTGAGGCAATAAGTGCTAGTAATTGCAAAGTGAATCTATGTGCCGTTGATTTGGGAAGCTCATTTGGGCCATTGCTAACCAGTTCATGTGAGAATGTTTCAATCAACTGTGTTCCGTGCCGTTCTGTAAAACATGTAAACATTTCTCTGCCAAAAGGCTTCCGAGGAATGCTTATGAATGCCGGGCAGCATCCAAATGTCATTCACTCACATGGTATTTGGAGTTCGGTTTGTAATGACGCAGCTGTTTTTTCAAAAAAGTTGTCAGTACCACACGTGATAAGCCCGCGAGGAATGCTGGAGGAGTCCGCACTTCGGCGATCAGCCTGGAAGAAAGCAATTGCCAAATATTGTTATGTCTTAAAAAACTTAAAGGCAGCTCAATGTATTCACGCACTGACCGCACAGGAGGCAATGAGCGTAAGAAGAATGGGTCTGAAGAATCCAATAGCAATTATTCCTAATGGGATATCACTAGGACCATTTGAAAAAGCAAGGTGCAGAGCACCGTTACAGAAAAGGAGAGATAAAAAAACCATTCTTTTTATTGGACGTATCCACCCTATTAAGGGGCTTAAGCATCTTCTGATTGCTTGGGCCCGGATCAAGAAGCAATTCTCCGGCTGGGAAGTCGTTATTGCCGGTCCTGATGATGACAATCATCTTTTGGAACTTCAGCAAATTACGCGAGATAACCAGATGGAAGATTCTGTTATCTTTTGTCCATCAGTTTATGGAAAAGAGAAAGAAGAGTTGCTGCATTCTTCCGATCTTTTTGTCTTACCAAGCTTTTCAGAAGGATTCAGCATGGTTCTTCTTGAAGCCATGGCATCACGATTGCCAGTGATTATTTCATCTTCTGCTGGCTGCCCTGAAGTTGTGTCCGCAGGTGCTGGGGTATTGGCTGACCCGGATGCAAATTCTTTTGAGCAAGCACTCACAAAAGTGCTATCCATGAAGGATGAGCAGCGGCTAAAAATGGGATCGAGTGCTTCTGCTCTCGTGACGGAGCGTTTTCAATGGGATGCAGTAGCTGCTCAGATGATAAGCCTTTACGGGTGGCTCCAAGGGGCTGAAGAGCGGCCTGGTTTTGTTCATGACGATTAATTCGTGCTTCACACATACAAGATTCTAAAAAATTATTTTTATAGACGGATATTTTTTCTCGGTAAAAATTCAAAAACTCGCAGGCAGTATCGCAACAACTGTAAGAGTCGAGTTGAGTAGATGTTGTGAGTCTTCAGAACATCATGAACTTCATTCATAATATCGATTTTACTTGCTAAACCGTCATTGCTTTTTCCACCACGTCGCATGCATGTTGTGATGGTTGTCGTACGAGTCCATCGTATCGGTCGTGCAAAAAACATGCGTACTAAAAAATCAAAATCCCCAGCAATTTTATAGTTTGTGGAATAGTATCCAAACTCGTCATGAAGCGAACTTTTAAAAAGACATCCCGGATGTGGCGGCATGCAGCCGATTCGAAAAAGCCACTTTGTCGGCTTGTATGGAGGGTAGTAACGTATGACGCGGGTCATTTCTTTATCAGTG
>DLYY01000054.1:0-7636 GCA_003447535.1 Bacteroidota bacterium
TACGACCAAGGTATGCAGAGGCCCGTTCAAAACTCTCACTGGTTGCCCAAATAACATAACTTAAGATGACTATAACAAACACATAGCCTAGGGCTACCATAACGATGCTTTACTGAGGTTACCTTTCAAAGGTATGAAGTTATTGAGTAGAGAAGGAAGCTAATTTAAACTGTCGCCGAAACGCAACGAGCGCATACTGGCGTAGAAGGATAAGCCCATCGCTATGGTAATTGCTATGACATCCAAGATATCAAACGTACCTGAACCCAGATATTGTGAAAACTCAATACCATAGATAAAAAGAACGCCGATGAGCACCCAGAGAAACTTCATAGAGTTTTTAGCATCCTTCCAAATAACTAGAAAAACATACATCAAAGCAAAAGCCCATAATGCATCAGGAAGTTGGAACAAAACGAATTCCGCAAATCGGGAATCTCCAAGACGATAGGGCATATGAGGCCTCAAGGCATCCATGAAAGGAAACCAGTGATCAAGTAACAAACCCGGTTTTCGGAAGAAAACATAAATTATGAAGCCAACCAAAAGAGGCAAGAAAACATAGAAAAAAAGTCGATAAAGCTGTCGCACGGATAAAAAGCTTACTTAAATTTAGGAATTAAATAAGTTACAAAGTCTTATTTATACACAGCCGACATGCCACATCCACTTCTAACAGCGGTTGTACTAGATAAAATTAACATAATACTCAGCGAGAAAAGGCAAGAATCGCTCGACAATCTAGTTGAATATTTACTTCATAGATTATCAAAAGGCGAAAAAGCCTCTATCCTTTTTGTCTGCACTCATAACTCACGACGCAGTCAGTTCAGCCAAGTTTGGGGTCAGTTTGCCGCCGATCATTTTGACCTAGCCCTATAATGTTTCAGCGGAGGTATTGAGGTGACGGCATGTGATTCAAGGACCATTGCTTCACTCAATTGGTCAGGTCAAGCCTTGTCATTGAACACAAAGAACAAGGAGATGATAACCCGCGCTGCCTTGTTACCGATACGGAGAGTGAGTATTGCATTGTATTCCAATGCTTATAGATGACCTAATTAATCCTTCAGAAAACTTTGTTGCGGTAATGACCTGTGACCACGCCGATGAAAATTGCTCCACAATTTTTGGTACTGAGCGCAGAATTCCTATTCGTTATGAGGATCCAAAGGCTTTTGACAATAACTCTCAAAAGCTGTTATATATGACAATCAATCACGACAAATAGCGACAGAAATGTACTATGTCATGAAAAATAAAAGAGGCACTTTTCCCGACTAAGCACTGAAGCTAGACCTTCTCCAAGGATTGTGCAACATCATTGATCAAATCCTCATGGTGCTCAACCCCAATCGATAAACGAATTAAGGCATCTGATATATTGAGATCCGCTAAATGCTCTTCGGATACCCCTGCATGGGTCATCGTCTTGGGATGCTGTGCAAGGCTTTCAGTACCGCCTAAACTCACCGCTAACTTGATGAGTTCAAGATGATCTAAGAATCGGAAAGCTTCTTCCTCCCCGCCTTTAATATAGAAGGATATCATAGCCCCACTTCCTGTAAAATGTCGCTTATATAAGGCATATTCCGGACTACCCTCCTCCAAAAGTCCCAGGTAATTGACTTTGGCAACTTTTGGATGGTTTTTGAGGTAGTTGGCGACTTCAATAGCATTTCTCTGTTGCTGTTCCATGCGCAGTTTAAGAGTCTCCAAGCTTCGCATTAGTAACCAACCCGTCCAAGGACCCGCCATATTGCCGAGGAACGTTCGCAAGGTTTTAACTCGTGTTATGAGCGCCTTGCTACCCAGAACGGCCCCTGCAATCAAATCGCTGTGCCCGCCGATATACTTTGTTGCTGAATACATCACCAAGTCAGCACCCAAGGAGAGAGGGTGTTGCCACAGGGGTCCCATATAGGTATTATCCACCGCGACTACAACTTCGTGATTTGCTGAGAAGGCATCCGCAACGCGGCGACATGCTTCGATATCGATAATCGTATTCGTTGGATTTGCCGGGCTTTCAACATAGACTAACTTCAGGTTCTCTGCATGCCCTGAATCGTTTACAAGTGCCATGATCTCCTCTTCGGATTGACCTGCTTGAAAACCCAGAGTGTGAATCCCAAGAGAAGGTAAAAAGTGATGGATAAAGTGATCAGTTCCGCCATAGACTGGGTGGCTGTACAAAATCAGATCACCAGGTTTAAGAAACTCCAATAAAACTGTCGTTATCGCCGACATACCACTTTCAAAAATGGCGCAATCCTCAGCCTTATCCCATAGACACAATCGATTTTCTAATATCTCTAAATCGGGGTTGTTAATTCGGCTGTATATCAGCCCCAATTCTTCATTAGGCAACTGTTCACGCTTACCATAAGCAACTTCAAAGAATGCCTTTCCCTCTTGCGCATTCTTAAATACAAAAGTGGATGTCTGAAAAATGGGGCATTTTATAGAGCCTTCCGAAAGCTCTGGTTTATACCCATAAGACATCATTAAACTCTCAGGACGCATATTTTCTTTCATAGCTTGGTTTTTAAATGGGGGTTGATGCCTATGCAACTATGTTAAATGTACGTTAAAACTCCTACAGGGTCTTGATACTTGCGATCACGAAGGAACCTAATCCCTCAACGAGGTGTTTAAATATTGTGTATGCAATGAATTACCTTTTAGATAAGCTTGACCCAATCGCAAAAATTTTGCTATCTCCCAGCGTCAAAAAGCGGATGGAGAAGGGCTTTGTGAGCTTTGCCCTTTTTGCTTTTTTAGTGCACCTAGCCCTTTACATTCTTAACAATTATGTAGCGCTTAATCTGCCGTCAACACTTTTTTCAAGCCCGCTGCAAATACTCTACACGCCCTTTTCTGTGGTTTTGGTTGCTGAAATCTACCTTTTGGTCTACTATCTGCCCTCCTCATTCGGACGATCTATGGGCAAGCAAATTGAAATCATTGCCTTGATTGAGATTAGGACGGTGTTTAAAGATTTGGATAACACGTCAACTTGGCCTTGGGAGGCTGCCTTTTTCCCACATATATTGTCAGCCCTGTTACTTAGCGGCATTCTAGTAGTCTTCTACAGGGTTCTCCCTCAGCAAGTAGCGCGTATGGAAGAAGACGACCTTCAACACTTTGTGCGATTTAAGCGCGTCTTGGCAGCAGCGCTTATGTTGTTTTTATTGGTGCTCAGTGCCTACGCGCTTTCCCTATGGAGTTATGATATAGTCATCCATCCCGACCACCTAAGAATGGATCCAAATACAGTCTTCTACACAGAATTTTTTACCACATTGATTCTCGTAGATGTTTTAATCTTGGTCGTCTCTTTGCGGTACTTGCACGACTTTGGCCAAGTTATACGTAACTCAGGATTTATTGTCGCCACGGTTATGCTTCGCAGAGCACTTGGCATTGAACCTTGGCATGCCCTTGCTTATGAGGTAAATGCTGCGATACTTGCCGTATTAATGGTATTGATTCAACGCTACCTTCCCCGACGATAGAAGACATGATAGGCTGACGTAAAGAGGAAAAAAGCGTACCTTCAAAGTATGGCTAGGGACAAAAAAATCGCGGTTTTTTTCTACTTCTTTATCATCCTATTGTTCGCTCAATTTGCCTATGGATTAGTGGTGCGAGAGTGCTATCCTGGATTTATGATGCCTGGATTTTCAAGGATTGACAACGATGGGAAAGAATACGTAACCTATGACCACATCCTTTGGTATGAAACAGAGCAAGCACAACGAGACACCATAAACCTTGTTGACTTCTCAAGTCCACTATCAAAAATCGCCCTTGGCCGTGCTATTGATTTAGCATTCTTCCCCACATCGATCCAAGAGACCTATAACGATTCTCAAAAAAAATACTACCGTATTATCAAGGCATTGATCGGGGAAAAATCCTACCAGCGCATCATCATTAGCGTAAGGAATCCCAAAATGAGCCAAGAGCAAATCGACGAATTTTCCGCTTGGGTGAAAGCGAGAATTATTCTGCAACGACATGTTGACGTGGAACGTGTACACGTTGAAAAAATATCGATAACTCGAGACTTTGTATCGGGTGACACCCTTAGTACCGCTTTATTAAATGAATATGATTTTTAGTGCATTTCATACTATACATAAGCGCTTTAAGCATTGGATATTCAATGCCTACCCAACCAATGTGCACCAGCTAGGGCTGTATCGAATCCTCTTCGCCTCAGCGATTATATTCCTCATTGGCGTTCCTCAATACAGCGTCAAAATAGCCGCCTTCCCAGCTGGGGTGTTTAACCCGCCCCCTTTCTTTTCCTTTTTCTTTTCGGACATTCCGCCATTGTGGTACTTCCAGTGGACGGATGGTTTAATCTGCTTAGGGTTTTTATTTGTTCTATTAGGTCTATTTACGCGAAGCGCTGGAGTGATTACGGCACTCTTAATCATCGTAAACAACGGATTTATCTTTAGCACAGGAAAGATTGACCATTCGTTTCTGGTGTGGTTTACCCTATTTATACTATCCTTTTCAGGATGGGGAAATGCATTTAGCATCGATAGTGTTATTCGGAAGAAAACGCGTAGTCGAGAGAACAACTGGATTATATCCCTGCTTTCATTGAGTATAGGATTTAGCTTTTTTACAGCTGGGATGATTAAATTTTTATCAGGCTGGTTGAGTCTATCCGAGTCCATGTTACGAGCCTTTTACCTCAGAAACTTTTACATCCAGCAGAAACAAGACTACCTCGCCCCCTATTTTGAAAATTTCACTTTTCAGCCTTTCTGGGAATTGGGTGACTGGTTTACCATCGTTTTTGAAGTAGGGTTTTTGCTTGTTGTATTCATCCCCGCACTCTTTCGATTCTACACCCTTCTAGCGCTATTTTTCCATGGTTTTGTTCTTCTTATGATGAATATTGGCTTTGATACATTTATTCCGATGTATCTGCTGTTTTGGATTCCATTGATCGACACCACAAGAGCACAAAAAACCTTTGAGGTTTGGACGAAAAACAAAAAGAAGATTCTTGGAATCGCGATGTTGCTTGTGGGGATTTATGGAGTTAACTGGTGGCTAAAAGATGCTGAGAGCCTCCCCTTGAGTGACCTATTAATCTTTACCGGTCTTCTTGGAAGTCTATTTATCCTATTGGTACGCCCCCATTTAATCTTCCAGGAAGTAAGCAAGCCGAATGAGGCGAAGATCATTATGTTCGACGGCGTTTGTAATCTCTGCAATGGCTTTGTACAATTTGTAATCCAAAGAGATAAACATGCCGTATTCAAATTTCAACCGCTACAGGACTCTACCTCTGACGACACCGACTTGCAGAGTATTATCCTTGTTAAAGACGGAGAGAATCTGAATAAGTCAAAAGCATTTCTCGAGATCGTCAGAAACCTTCATGGGTTTTGGCCTTACCTCTACATTACCGTTATTATCCCAAGACCTATCCGTGATGCGGTTTATGTCTTTGTTGCCAATAATCGATATAAATGGTTCGGCAAACAGGATACGTGTATGATTCCCACAAAGGAGCTAAAAGATCGGTTTCTTTAAAAGCGAGCGATTCGAAGCGTTTAATGCAATGATTCAACAGATTCAGAAAATCAACGGATACATTGAAATTCTTAATGTTGGTTGTATCCTCTCTCGGCGAATCGGTTACTTCTTGAGAAAAGATGAGAAGAGGTAAAAAAGTAAAAAGAAGAACGAAGGATGTCCTCAACCGCATAAAAAGAGTATTAAAGTTATCTGCTTAAAAGTATTACCATACAATTGAGACCTTTTAGAAAGCTTAGTCCTTATCTATTGCTCTAACAACTCTTCACATCTTTCTTCCTCAACGAAAGGTAGATTTAACCATATATCAACAAGCTGTTCGCTCACTTCGGGACATCGGTCTGCTCCTTTATAATGAAACATATCTCCATCTGCATAACAATCTGGAAATCTGTCTTCAAAGTCCTTCATAAACGTGCAAATTTCTTCGCTTGTTTTGAGCTCTTTATAAGCATCAACCTTCTGCTTACCGCACTCACAGAGGCTATTGTTGGAATGATTACATGCAACAGAACTTGACAAAACTAATCCGACGAAAAACAACCCTTTCATATGACCTAGCATGGTTAACACACAATAATGATAGATAATATTATCCGTTTTTAGCTTAGAATGTGGTTGCGTAAGACTTTTTGATTTTACTCCGCATTTAATGATGAGAGTAAAGGGCATAAAAAAAGGGAAACCTAAGCTTCCCCATTTTTGATTGAGTGCGGTCTGGACGGGATTCGAACCCGCGACCCCATGCGTGACAGGCATGTATTCTAACCAGCTGAACTACCAGACCTTTTCCACCGCTATTTCTAGCGGAACGCTAAAATATAACAAATTTTGTTTCAACCTAACATTATTATTGGTTTCTTCATTTGATAGACTATTCACCAAATGGTGTCAATAACAACAACACCATTACTCCGTTTACAGAGTGTCCAAAAATTACCTTTGTGTAACCTTTTCAACTCCTCTGTGTTATTCTAAGAAGTAAAAGAAAATGTATGCGACAGATTCTCTTGACGACGCTTTGCCTTTTAGGGTTTATTCCTGCAACCATCGCTCAATCGATGTGGCAACCAAGCGCAGAGCCTACCTCCATTCCAAGTGGGGCTAAACGCTTTATCTATGCTGACGAGGCTCATTACGTCCAACTCGATACGTCACTATGGACTGCCGTATCAGCTCGTATACCCATGGAAGTTAATCGACTGGACGCGCGTCGAGGATTTCAAGTGCCTATCCCCATGCCTAATGGCGATATCGAAACCTTCCTCTTTGTTGAGTCGCCAATTATGGAGGCTTCATTAGCTGCCCAATATCCTGAAATTTCCACCTATGTGGCCTATTGCCCAGACCATCCTGAATGGTATGGTAAGTTTGACTTTACACCTCAAGGCTTTCACGGAATGATTTTAGGCGCAGAGGGTGGATCGGTCTTTATTGACCCTGTCTTTCATGGACCGCTCTATCCTACAGTGTACATCAGTTATCATCGTGATGATTTTCGTCCAGCCATTCCCGAACAATTTTCCTGTGACTTCCATGGCGATGTTTTAGATACGAGCCTTGACGAAGAAAGAGAACTTGCTCGCTTTGGGACTTGCGAACTGCGAACCTATCGCTTAGCCCTATCAGCAACAGGAGAATATACTGCCTTCCACGGAGGGACTCAGGCTCAAGCCATTGCAGCCCAAAACACTACGATGAATCGAGTCAATGGGGTATTTGAGCGCGATATAGCCATTACCATGGTGATTGTAGCCAATAATGACTTAAATGTATATACCAATGCAGGAAGTGATCCATTCTCCAACGGAAATACTGGGGCTATGATTAATGAAAATATCACAGTATGTAACAACAACATCGGCTCAGCAAACTATGACATCGGCCACGTCTTCGGTACGAACTCCGGAGGTCTTGCAGGACTAGGTGTAGTATGCTCTTCAGGAAAAGCCCGCGGAGTAACGGGCTCGGGTGCGCCGGTTAGCGATCCATTTGATATTGACTACGTTACCCACGAGATGGGGCATCAATTCAATATGAATCACACCCAAAACAACAGTTGTAACCG
>DLYY01000054.1:7946-8202 GCA_003447535.1 Bacteroidota bacterium
CAAAACAACAGTTGTAACCGCAATGGAGGAACGGCCGTTGAGCCAGGAAGCGCATCAACAATTATGGGCTATGCTGGGATCTGTGCGCCCGACATACAAGGGAATTCCGATGATTACTTCCATGGGATCTCTTTACAAGAATGTGATGCATTGATTACCTCAGGAGGGCATACATGTCCTGTGATAACTCCTCTATCCAATAGCGAGCCTATACTATCAGGATTATCTACCTCTATTACGATTCCTGCGAATACAC
>DLYY01000108.1 GCA_003447535.1 Bacteroidota bacterium
ATAGGGTAACCCCTCTCTTTTCAATAGCAAATACACAATGCTTCGAACCACGCAGTGTCGTTTTAAAAACTCCATCCTCCTCATCAAGCGTATAAGGACCATTAGCATCCAATACTTCTTGATGGGCCTTGCTTAGATAAGGCCGAACGGCATCTAATACGTTTTCAAGTTCAGCTAACTCAAAAGGCTCTAATGGGGCTCCTGTATCACCTTCAACACAACATTTTCCTTTACAGGCACTCAAGTCACAGACAAAGTGTTCTTCAAAAATTGCCTCACTTAGTAGCTTATCTTTGAATAAAATCATTTCATTCGCATTTTTCTTCCAAGTGCAAAAATACAGGGACGTTTATGTAAATCAGTGATTTCGCTTTTCCAGTCTGAGACTTTTTTTGTTTTAATCCATTGGGTGTCTAGGGTTAAATCACATGAGACATGTAAAAGGGTCGAAGGATTAAGTTGATTTAAAAGGGCTTTCCATAGTGCCATATTGCGGTAAGGAGTTTCCATAAAAAGTTGTGTTGCGCCATAAGTGTTCACATCCTGTTCCATGGCACGTATTCGTTTGTTGCGAGCAGCCTGTTCTACTGGAAGATATCCATGAAATGCAAACTGCTGGCCATTTAATCCACTGCCTGTAAGGGCTAAAAGAATACTTGAAGGACCCACAAGAGGTTGAATCTCGAAATTTAGTTCATGGGCAATTGATACTATCACTGATCCCGGGTCGGCAATACATGGATTACCGGCCTCGCTTAGAACCCCCACATCATGGGATTTGGATTTAGCCTCCTGAAGGGTTTTACGAATGTGTTTTACGTTGGGATTATGCTTATCTAACTCAAGCCAACGAATCGCCTCGTCAAAGTTTCGTTTATCCCCTATTTTTCGTAAGAACCGACGAGCTGTTCGGAGCCTCTCAACGATAAGGTATTCTACTGGCGCAATAGTCTCAACGAGTCTTGGATCCATGCAATCCGCATTGCCTAAATCAGTTGGAATTAAGTAAAGTCTTGGCATTAACGAATTAGGGATACACTTCCCTTTTGCTTTACACTATGATCTCCTAAAAACCACACCTCTACGAGATAGGTATACATTCCAGGAGGTTGCATTTTTCCTTTATACATGCCATCCCATTGAGGACGGTTACTCGCTGCTTGAAAAACCTGTTGACCCCATCGGTTATATACTTTAAGATCAACTTGGGAAACCCCCACTCCATATACCTCAAAAACATCATTTTGTCCGTCTCCGTTTGGCGTGAAGGCATTGGGTACATAGAGATCGAGAGGCTCGCCTACAAACAACGTAAAGTCGGTTGACCCGATACATCCCAGACTATCCGTAACCAACACCGTATAATCGCTTGTGACATAGATTGTAGCTATTGGATTACTGCAATCATCACAACTCAATCCAAAAGGTGGTGCCCATAGATACTCAAAGGGAGCTTGACCATTCCAAAGACTATCAAGCTCTAAAAGGACAGTGTCGCCAAAGTCAAGGTATTGGTCGGCTAAAAACGGAGCTATGGCCTGAGGCTCACTTACTCTAATGGGGTTTAGTGTGTCAGAACATCCAAGATCATCCGTTACAATGATTTCATACTGCCCAGAGGGTAAATTTTCAAATAGTGGACTAGACTGAATACCGGTTAGGTCCAACAACTGATAGGTGAAAGTTCTTGACGTATCTACAGCACTGACAAACACCTCTAGACTGCCATCCTCATCTCCATTACAGGTTGTAGCTATGGATTGGGCGCTGTACCCGTTGGCTAATGGTTCAGACAACGTAAACACGCTATCCCCTCTGCACCCTGTACCATCTTCTACGAATTCAATTTGATAAGTACCTGCCGATAAGTTATTGAATACCCCTGTAGTATTGCTTTGAATTAGCAGTCCATTATTGTCTAACAGGCGGGCCGAAAATGCAGTAACTCCTGCAGAAGAGACAGTAATCTGTCCACCTCTGCCTCCCTGACATGCGGCATTACTACCTCCCAGATTGAGGTTAACATTTGTGCCTGGAGCAATAGAATAGGTTCCGTTGGCCTGGCATGCGTTATCATCTGTTGCAATTACCTGATAGGTGCTAGGGTGTAAATTATCAAATTGTACTGTGGAGCCTACTTGGGTTAAGCTATCTAAAGACCATGTAATCTGCCCTGAGCCTCCAGAGGCGCTGACTTCAATAGAACCATCCGAAACGCCTAAACAAGTTTCATTGGAAATTGTCCCCAAGATGGTTAAGAGCGCTGGACTGCTTACTTCTACCGAATCAATCGTCGAACATCCAAAAGCATCAGAAACTATTACATTATAGTTACCTGCAACTAAACCTGAAGCAGTATCTGTTCCTTGACTTAGTGGATCGTTCCACTGAATTGTAACAGGAAGAAAACCTCCCGAAGACTGCACTACAGCAATACCATCACTGTAACCAAAACAGCTTACCGAATCAGAGGCCACAGTTAATGTCGGACTTTCTCCAAGGCTATCAATAGTCACTGTATCACGTATTTCACAACCAAGAGCATCTGTTGCTAGAACGGAATATACTCCAGCTGCCAATCCAACTGCCGTCTGACTAGTTTGACTTAATGGGCCACTCCATTGGTACGAAATCGGGGTACTCGCGTTGGATATGTATATCGTCGCGCTACCTCGACCCTCCAAACACGTATCAGCCGCCAACACCACACTATCTTGTGCAGGGCCACTTCCACCGACCGATAAGGTTAAGGTATCAAAACAGCCTGAAGCATCGAAAACTCGGAAAAAATAGGACCCTATAACAAGGCTATCTATAGTAAATGTTGACCCCGCGGTGGATTGGCCTTGATAAATGGTTTGATAAGGTGCACTGCCCCCTGATATTTGTAGTATAATACTGCCATCACCCAAAATACCGCAGGATTCATCGGTAACTAAAGAATTTATGGTAAGTTGATTCGGTTCAAAGACTTCGACATTGATCGAATCCGAACAACCATTTGAGTCCGCTACAGTAACCTGATATTGCCCTGCGGAAAGTGCAATGGCAGTATCTGTTGTTTGAACAAGGATATCATTCCACTGAAATGTATACGGGGCGTCCCCTCCACTTGAAAGCACCCAAGCCCTCCCATCACTGCTGCCATTACAAGAAGTTATATCGCTCCCTGCTGTTAGAGAAGGAACCGCACCAAGTGGCAAAACTTCCGCCGTATCAACAAGTACACAACCTGCGGCGTCACTAAGAGTCAACTCATATAGGCCTGGTGATAATCCCACCGCCGTAGAACTTGTCTGACCCAAAGGATCATCCCATTGAAAACTAATAGGTGCCTGACCGCCAGTAAAGTTTACGGTAGCAGAACCTACACCAGCAACACAGGTGTCTGGACGTGTTGTCATCGAATCAATAAACGGTCCTCTAACAGGAATAAAAACACAGGATGAATCTGAACAACCACTTGCGTCGGTGGCCGTCACACAATGAAATCCAGCTGAAAGATTCACAGCTAATGCTGTAGCCTCTCCATTATCCCACTGCCATTGTACAGCGCCACTTCCCCCAGAAACAACACTGGCTTGAGCACTTCCATTTGATTGCCCACAATCACTAGTATCAGCAAGCACTGTGTTCACTGTAAGATTAGAAGTAAAGTTGACGGCCTGATTATCGGTATCCACAACAGCAGATCCATCACAATTTGTGTATGTGATTTCAGCCGTATACACTTGATTTGTTGTAGGACATACTTGGACGTTTGCGCCATTGCCAACGACAGTCCCATTTTGATCCGTCCACTCAATAGTGTAATTCGGCGTCCCATTAGGTAAAAAACGCCAAGCTTCCGGCGTATTTACCGACCATGGCCCTGTATTTCGATTCGGTGGTGTATAGGCCACATTTCCTGCTGCATTTTGGATACCAATAAGTGCGTTGCCCGAATTCCATGCAGCACAAGTCGGCTTGTTTTCTACATAAACCTCTATCGCATTGGTAGACTCATAAATCACAATCTGATGGCGGCTCAATAAATTGTTACAACTATAGTGACAAACATTATCAAAGTTCACGACAAAGGTTCTGCACGGATAGCTCCCCAAGTTTGCATAGCGGATCGCACCGCAAACCGAAGGATCGATATCGTGATAGACCCCCATGATTGAATTGGTCGGCAGGATAGCACTCGGCATGGTATTAGAAAAAGAATATGGATTGTATCCTCCTGCAAGGCTCGCGTCAAAAGAAATTACCCCATTACTTCCAATTACTAGTTGATTGTAAGTGTTGCCAAAAAAGCAAAACGTAAAGGGTAAGGTAATTAGGCTGCTGTATTCATCATCAGTATTCACTGAGGTAGGCGTTCCTAATCCATAAGGATACGGCGGAGCATATGGAATAGCAGAAACCCCATAGGACGTTGTTTCTCCAGTCGCCAAGAATGAAGACGATAGTTGTGTGCAGGAGTCTGTGCATTGCAAGGTGATTGGAGGACCCGCCACAATACTAGGACAGCCAGGAGCTTGTGCTTGAAGGTTTAGGGAAACAAATAGGCTCAAAAGCCCTGACAGAATTGAATTTCTCAAGTACGATTTGTTTAAAACTTTGGACAAAATCGATTGTAGTCAATAGCCATTGGTCCTTGCTTGTTGTGCGTGTAAATCAATGACAACTCTAGAGCTCCATTAGAATTTGTAGGAACGCGAAGATCAGATAATGTTACATCATAGGATAACCCTGCGCGCATATTGTAGGCTTCTACCCCTATTACTCCGATAAGGGCGTCAATTCCGAAACCATTGATTCCTCCTACTAATCGAGCCCATCCCCCAGCAAAGGCTGATACATTTTCTGCTAATTCATATTCAAAACCAGAACCTACATTCGCTTGCTGAGCATTGCCTTGAAGCATGTATAGCACCGTAGGTGTGATGTAAGCATAATCGCCCACTTTGATTTGGGCTGCCGCATGAGCATTAATCCGAGTATTGAGCTTGTTGTCTTCACCTAAAAAACTTTCGTTGGGCTGATGTACATGGTTTACTCCAACACCAAACATATAACCAACCTCTTCGTTGGGTTGAGAGCTAAAGAGTGCGCCAACATTGACTTCTGGATAACTGATGTTTCCGTTTTGAAAAGTCTCTCCATTGAATGCCAATGGGTTAAAGGCATTTGCACCAGCATCCCACTGTTGTTCAAAAATTAAATCGCCTTCATTCACTCGCTTTGATACATAACCCGTTTGAAGACCTAAGCCAATGTTTGAACGCCCAAAGCGATCAAGTCCTTGATGATAGGATAGAGAAAATAACCCCGCCCGCGTCGTTAAGTTTCCATTCCCTGCAGCATCATTGTAAAAAGCTAATCCCATACCTAGAATATTTTCTCTCATTCTTTCGGGAAAAAGTCGAGCATCAAAAGAAGCTTGAACTGTGGTGTAAGGAGCCCATGATGAAAAGGTAGGAATCGCAAACCATTGGCTTCGATAATTGACCACTGCTCTGAAGTCTCCACCGTGAAGTCCAGTCAATGCAGGGTTAAGGGTGAGCGGTGATGCGTGATACTGACTAAAGTGAATATCTTGAGATTTGGCTGTACTGAGAAGAGCACAAAAAGAAAGAAACATTAAAACTCGGCGCATCATCCTGTAATTTTGGTAGCTACTAAAGATAACAAGGATTTTCTATCTACAGGTTATTAACGCTACTTTCTCCTAGAAATTTTTCGCCAAATGTTAAAAGGAAACGGCAACTTTTCATGTACAAAAAAAGTATACTCCTTACGTTCGGCTCCAAAACCTTTGTAAAACCGGGCTACTCCTTCGAGTGCAGATCCTTCAAAATCTAAGTACTTCATCTGGTCAGCATTCTTTATAACACACTGATTCATAATAACATGCATTGCATTAACCTCCTTTCCTTTAGGAGAGGAAACCGGTATAAGATTAATGATACGCATGGGACCTGATAAGAAAAAGTTTGCCGCGATAAGGTCATCTTTTAAGTACGCACCAATAATGGTTCCTAAGCCATAGGATTGAGCCTTATAAATAAGCCGATGCATGGTATGTTTTGTCGTTTGGTCGATTGAAGGATCTTTCGATCGCATATGCTTTAAATAAAATGACGTGAAAGTTTCTGGAGAGATACTTTGCGTGGTGTGAATAGGAAACTTATCGGCCTTTTTTAGCGAACGCTTTAGATTTCCAGAATACTTGGCCTCAAGTACGTCGTATGGCGCATCTAAAGCAAGTTCAAAATTGGGTCGTGGTATCGGACCAAAATGATCCGGTACAGAATTCCCCGAGTTAAGCTGAATTTCAATCAATGGAAAACGTTCGACAAGTAATAAGAGAGCCCCTTCAATATCGATTACCTGACTTCCCTGCTGGCTGTACATCCCCAATTGTTGGGTAAACGGGGGTTGGTAGGCGTAGGATATACCCCACTTTTGGTGAAAAGGCACCGGGAAAACGGCCTCATAATCTCCCGCGATAAGTCCTTCCCATTCCATGGCTACAGCATCAAGATACCACGTATAGGCATACGGCATAGCATTCGGTGCGAAGTGCACCACACCATTCCATCGTTTATCGTCAATTTCCTCGCGCTTTACCCAGCGCCAAGTTGTGTGCATTGGTGGTAAATTCTTCAATGTACTATACGTTTTCTAAGGACTTTTTAAAGGCAGTCCAAAACTCATTGTGGTCGGCAATAAGGTTGTTATGCAGGTTAAACACTAAAGGATACGCAAGGTTCTCCGCATGGCTAAGATACGCTCCCATCCTTTGTCTCCAATCCTCTAAACCATTGGAGGCCATGTGATGAACAAAGGTCGAATCCATGACAGGCAGAGGGTGAATTCGCAAGAGCTTATCAAAGGGCTTATCTTCTTCAAAGAACCGGTATGGTCTGCTTATTCCTGCCCGAAAACCGGGACGATCACCATAGCCCATCGACCAATCGTTTTGTATTCCAAGACTTGAAAATTTTGGATAATCTTCATGGGGCCTACATCGCAAGTAATGCATCCGTACGTGATGGCACGGCTGATTCGTCAAGTCCTCAAAATGCTCAATTTCTGAGGCAAGGACTTCCCACCGCCGAGGTGACTCCCAAGAGCCCAAGGCGTAGGTCGGATGAAGTCCAAAATCAACTACCTCACTCCATTGCTGCAGCCACGCTGTAAAAGTCTTATTGGATGGGTCAACATGCCGATCCATCCGACTTCGCCTTCCTACTGGAATAAAAATTCGAAGGCCAATACCCTGCGCTTCAGCCCATTGATGGACCATCTCCATGACATCATAAGGATCCTGCTTTTGACCCTTGCGGATAGCACGCAAGGTTTGCCATCCTGGGTAAAGACTTGGCGATTTAATAAGGGATGCCCAAACCAATAGAATAGGCCTGGCATACCATTGAAAAGCGAAGTCCAAATCCATAGTGAGTACATGGCGAGGTTGTCTAGCAATTATCTCTATGCCTTTTTTCGTCAGCTGTGCTATAAGAAAATGAATGTATTCTTCTAAAAAAGGACGATCCAAAAGATTTTGGGACTCGAGGAGGGAGTGCTCATAGGAAAAGCGTCCATGGCGATCCCAATCTTCAGAGATAAAGGTTTCTTCTTTCCTCGTTAAGGTGAAAAAAAGAGTCGAAAACATATCAAAGCCCAGTGCCCCTTGCATTACTTTTTTAAAACCAACAAGTCCAGCATCTGCTATTAGCGGTGAATTCATCCATTCAGCCTCATTAAAAGACCAATCACTCCGACCAAGACAAAGGTCAGCTTGACCATTAGGCTCTTTGGCATAAGAAATTGTAAATGCATATTGACCTGAATCCAGACCAGACGAATCCGTGTAGGACCAGCCCATACCCAGCCAATCAGTAAACACTTGATGGAATATGTAGGATACTTCCTTACACGCAATATCCGTATGAATGCCTATCTTTTCTTGCACAACGTAAATCTAAGTCATACACTATGAAAAAAGTTATTGAAACCTCAAATGCTCCGGCACCAATTGGACCTTACAATCAAGCTGTTTTAGCAGGAAACACCTTGTTTGTCAGCGGTCAAATCCCTTATGACGGGGCGATGAACTATGCCGGCGATGATATCAGTGACCAAGCCCACCAAGTCATGAAAAACTTACGGGCAGTATTAGAAGCCGCGGGAATGAACTTTGACCATGTTGCGAAGACCAGTATTTTCCTTAAGTCCATGGATGACTTTAATGCGGTCAATGAAGTCTATGGCTCGTATATCGGAGAAGATGCACCAGCGCGTGAAACCGTGGAGGTCAGTCGACTCCCTAAGGATGTAAAGGTTGAAATCTCAATGATTGCCCTAAAAAGTTAATCATCGCCATATACGAAGGCCTCCATCGATCGAAGTTTTTGATAAGCATCTTCCACGGAAGGAACGTGATCTACAATAAGGATCAAATGTTTTTCTGTTTGCTTCAAGCGCATAGCATTAGGATTTCCATTGACATAGGCCATAACCTTGCCGAAAGCATCTGATGCATAGAACATTGCTTTTTGATTGGAAGTAAAATAACAGGTGAGCTTTCCCTTCTTTGCTATGATTCGTTCGAGCGCTAACGTTTTGCCAACCCATTTAAGTTGGATCGCATTGCATAGCTCCTTTACTTCTTCGGGCACCTTTCCAAAGCGATCTTGCACATCCTCTAAAAACGCTTGAAGCCCTTGGTTGTCTTTGAGTGCATTTAGCAAAGTATACAAGGCAAGGCGTTCTGGCACGCTGTTTACGTAGTCATTTGGGATATGCATGGGAAGGTCAGTATCAATCTGGCAATCCCTAACGTATTCTCTTTTTTCGGCGATTTCTGCCTTATACAACTCAACAAACTCTGTGGCTTTTAGCTCTTGAATGGTCTCATCTAAAATTTTATGATAGGTCTGAAAGCCTAAGTCATTCATAAACCCGCTCTGCTCTCCGCCTAATAAATTACCCGCACCACGAATGTCTAAATCACGCATGGCGATATTAAAACCACTTCCTATATCGGCAAATTCTTCGATGGTCTTTAAGCGCAGTCGGGCGTCTTGAGTAAGCGTGGATATAGGAGGGGTAAATAAATAGCAATACGCCTTTCGACTTGAACGCCCTACCCGTCCGCGCAACTGATGTAAATCAGATAACCCAAACATATGCGCTCC
>DLYY01000218.1 GCA_003447535.1 Bacteroidota bacterium
CATAACCTCACTTGCTAGTGCACTACCCCCTCCACTGTTGATTCGTAAAACGACTCCCTTTACCTGATCATCTTTCCTTAAATCATGAAATATCTCTGCAAACTTATCTCCTCCTATATCATCTCTATTGCCCCTGCCATCAATAATTGATCCCTGGGCATAGACGATGGCTATATGATCTTCCTCTTCAGTATTAGACGAAGAAAAGACTTCATTGTAGTATTGACCAAGGCTAACTTCCTTAACGCCATCCTCATCCTGCCCAGCACTTGACAAGATAAACTCCTCAAACACAAACCTTGGCTCAACGGTATCGATAAGAGATGCCGATAGGAGCGCTCTTGGATTGCGAAGGCTTAACTTATCAAAAGAATTATCCAAAGAACTTGCCTCAATTCCGCGAGAAGCAGCAACATCTTCGGCATATACTCCATACATTCCTTTCAAGATCTCTCGATATTGTGCCTTGTTCTCTGGGCTCGACTGGTTTTGCACAAAAGGTTCTACCGCACTTTTGAAGGCATTATCATCTGGTCTAAAAACTTGAATATCCATTTTAAGCTTGGATTGCAGTAGCTCCCCAAAGTAGGTCAATTCTGCTCCAAAGCCACGCATTAAAACGTAGCCTTCAGCATTCATAGAGAATCGATCAGCAACAGAAGCTAAGTAATATCCTCGTTGAGTAACTATGTCACCATAAGCGAATATTGGTTTGTCTTTCCCTTGAAAACGCTCCAACGCCTGTCGAACCTCACGAATTGAGGCATATCCATTGGGACAATCTCCAACACGAAGTATTATACCTGCAATTCGTTCATCATTACTAGCCGAATCAATAAGACGCAGCATATCATGTAATCCCACAATAGCTTCCGCAGCAAAGACTTCTCCTAGATTACCTTGTGTCGCTGTATTCTCTGACCACTCCTTTGTCATATCAATGACTAGATAACTATCCTCCTCAACAAGGCTTTCTTCACCACAAGTGCGAAGCATAAGTACGAAAACGACTAAAAAAACAACAAGCAGAGCGGATAAAAGTCGAGAAAACATATTTCCAACCACTACGGTGCCTACTGAAGCCCAAAACCCTTTGGCTTTACCTTGTATTGACATAACACTATCTTTGGTTTATGCAACAAGATACAGGGATAAAATCTTTTCTATTGGTTGGATCAAATCTTGGCAATCCTCATGCACAAATCGATCATGGCTATGACCTAGTTAATCAAGATTGTGGCCGAATTATTCATCGAACACCATGCCAAAAAACAGAACCCTGGGGCTATCACGACCAACCTGTCTTTTACAATGAGATATGGACGATAGAAACCGTTGTAGAGCCATTAGAACTCTTACGGAAGCTGAAGAATATTGAAGTAAAATGCGGCAGAAAACCAAGATCTAAGTGGTATGCAAGAGAGCTTGACATTGACATTCTCTTTTATGGCCAAGAGGTTGTTCAGCATACGAACCTAACGATACCGCATCCATGGCATCATAAAAGACTATTTAGCCTGAAACTCATGCGAGAGGCTGCACCTAACTTTAGTCATCCAATCTTTGAAAAAACCTCTGAAATTCTCATTGAATCCTTACCATAAAATCGTACCTTGATTTCATATTAAAAGATTATGAGATACCTCACCATCTTATCTATCATAGGGTTACTTGCTCAGCACGCGCTCTTTGCACAATCAGAAGAGCTATCCAATTATAGAGGCCCTGACTATAGTCTAAACACGATCCAGCGCAGTGATTTAAATTCTGTAAATCCCTATCGTACGTGGAATGTGTCGCTAGGTTTTGGGCTAGCCCATCCTGGAACCGATATTCGCTATCGAAACATCTTTGGCAGTCGACTACCGAAAAATGAAAATCAATACAGCCTTTCACTTCGTGCTACTAAAATGTTTTCTGCAGGATTTGGACTTCGTGCAGAGATTAAACACAGTCGTGTACAAGGAGTAATTGACACCCTTGTCCAAGGCAATCGAAATCTCAATGATATCCTAGCTAGTGGACTGGGTGATGGATATTATTTTACAAGTCCTGTAACCCAAGCCGGCATTCATGTTTATTGGAATATCAGCAACAGCGCCTTTAGCATGAATAGGCACTTACATGCTAAGTCTGCAGGACAAACCATGAGGGAAAGAAGATTCAGCTTCTATCTTTTTAGCGGGCTTGCTATGGCATGGTATTCACCGAGCTTTTATGACTTAGACGACAATCCAGTTTCCAATCTACGAAACACACCACTCCAGCTTGATGCAACCTCGCAAGTCGTTTTACCTGTTGGCTTTGGGACCAAATTTAAGCTTTCAAAAATGCTAGACCTAGGTTTTGAATACGGCATAAACTATCTCATGGGAGACAACTTAGATGGTTTTGTCTATGACTTTCCTGGGCAAAAACGCAATGACCACTACAGTAATTTAGATATTAATCTAACCGTCAAACTTGGTAAAAAAGGAAGCACTGAGGAGCATATGGAATGGATTCAACCCATACAAACGGTGCTTGATGACATAGAGGCCCTTAATCAAGATATGAACCGTTTGAAATCAGATATCGATGGAGATGGCGTATCCGATTATTTTGACCGCGATTTGGAGACTGCTGAAGGAAGTCCGATTAATCCCGATGGCACACTTCGAGATTCGGATAATGATGGCATTCCCGATGATGCCGACCTTGAACCATTTAGTGATTATCAAGTCGAGGTCGATGAGTTTGGTCGAGCTCTGGACGACGATAAAGACGGTGTACCCAATCATAATGATTTAGCCAGCAATACTCCTGAAGGAAGTATTGTTAACTTTCAAGGCATTCCGATTCAAACAGATGGGGAATCGAACATAGGTATCGGAAATCGCTTACCCTCTATATACTTTGAGTTTAACGCAAGCAAAATTCTCACAACCTACCACGATGAGTTGTTAACCATTGCCACAACTGTCAAGGATTTTCCTGATGTAGCTTGGGAAGTACGAGGATTCTGCGATGCAACGGGAAATGCGCTAATCAATGACGAACTCGCTTCACAACGGATACAAGCAGTCATTAATCATCTTAATGAAAACTATCAGATTGATAAATCTACTTTTCAGCCTAAAATCATTGGTAATAAAATACTTAACTCTCCATACGATGCAATAAATCGTCGAGTTGATATAGTGCCTATAAATAATTAACTTTCGCTTCTTAAATTAAATATTATGAATACTTTAAAATCCTTTCTTGTACTTAGCTTCGCCATGCTCTGCATGACTAACGCAATGGCCGAAAGCAACGCGCCAGAAGATAAATATGTTGTCATAACAAACAACTCCGATCGAGATATTTTTTATCTCTATGTATCCCCTGAATCCTCTGGAGATTGGGAGGATGATGTTTTGGGAGATGATGTTTTGCTAGCCGGAGATGATATCAAAATCAACCTCTATGGTTATGACGAGTGTATGTTTGATATCAAGGCAGTCTATGACAATGAGGAAGAAGAGTTTAGCTGGGATGTCAATGTTTGCATCGATGATGTTGAATTTTATGGTGCAGGCAATGATGAGGTAATTGAGGGGCTATATGTAAATATCGCGAACGAAACCTCTGTGGATATATGGTATTTATATATGTCCCCGCAATCCTCTGATTCGTGGGAAGAAGATGTATTAGGAGAGAATGACATCTTACTAGCGTGGGATGATATGAAAATAGATCTCGATGGCTATGAGGAGTGTCTATGGGACTTTAAAGCGGTGTTTGCCGATGACGAAGAAGTTGAGCTCTACGAAGTAAATGTCTGTGAGGATAACGTTACTTTCTACGAATAAACTTTCGGAACAAGTGGTCAGGTGCTGACTACAGATGGCACAGGAAATGTTTCTTTCCAAAATGCTCCTTCATTTTTTAACAATATGCAAGGGGGAATAAAATCCGTTGGCTCTTCGGCAGGTGCGAACTTTAAAGAAGTTACGATTACCTTCCCCACTCCATTCACGACCACGCCAACCATTATTGGTACTGTAGTCTATAATAATATAGGGATCGGGAATATGTTCATTGCAACATTAAAAGGTTATAACAACGCGCAATGTGTTTTTCGAATCGAACGTATCGACAACGCCTATGTTAATGGCGCAGGATCTGGAAATCCACTGCAATCCACTTCATGGGGAGCTGACTTGAAGCTAAACTGGATGGCCTTTGAATAAGACATAAAGGGCTTTTAAGCAGACCGTAAATGCCATAAGGCAATACCGGCAGAGACGCTGACATTTAAACTATGCTTGATCCCGTATTGAGGAATTTCCAAAGCATAGTCACATAGTGCAAGTAACTCAGGACGTATGCCATCCACTTCGTTACCGACGATAAGTAGTGATTGGTCAGGCGCCTTAAAATCATGGAGATTAACGGACTGGTGGCATTGTTCGAGGGCAAGAATGGTAAATCCCTCTTGCTTTAGTGCTTGTATCGCATCGATAACATCAACTTGGCCTAGATATTCCCAGGATACCTCTTGCTCAGCACCAATCGCAGACTTTCGAATCTCCTTATGGGGAGGCTGGGGACATATACCCGAGAGATAGATTTTTTCAATGGCCAAGGCATCGGACGTTCTGAAAATAGCACCTACATTGTGCCCACTTCTTACATTATCTAATAGCACCCTTATCGAGCGCTCAGCACGTGGTCTCGCCTTGTGTTCCACGGCTAATTCTTGAATAGTCTTTTTACTTATGTTCATATAACCCCTCTAACCTATTGAAAACACGTAATGTGAAGCGTACATTTATACTATGGCCAAAGAAAAGAAAGTTACGCCATTAATGAAGCAATATGGGCAGATTAAAGCCCAATATGCTGACGCCATTCTCCTTTTTAGGGTGGGTGACTTCTATGAGACCTTTGGTGAAGATGCCAAGCGGGCCGCGAAAGTGCTTGGTATTGTTGAGACAAAAAGAAACAATGGGTCAGCAAGTGAGACAGCTTTAGCAGGATTTCCTCACCATGCCATAAAGACCTATTTACCCAAGCTGGTTAAAGCGGGTTGTCGTGTAGCCATTTGCGAACAACTTGAAGAACCTTCTAAAGCCAAAAAGATTGTACGCCGTGGCGTCACAGAGATGATTACCCCTGGGATTACGCTAGGAGAAGATCTTCTTGAATCGCAAGAAAATAACTATCTCGCTGCCATTCATCTTGACAAACAAAATGCCTCCTTGGCTTTCGTAGATATTAGCACTGGAGAGTTTTATGTGACTTCGGGGGATTTAGGCTATATCCAAAGTCTATTGGATAGCACTTCTCCAGCAGAAGTCCTAATATCCAAGGAACAGCACACTCTTTTTGAAACGACTTTTGGCCAACATTTCTATGTTTATCCGCTAAATGATTGGTTGTTTGATAAAGCCAGCGGAGAACGGAAACTTCTTGACCATTTCGGCACCAAAAACCTTAAAGCGTATTCGCTTGAAGGAGAAGATGATTTAATCATGGTATGTGGAGTTATCATCGACTACCTGCATCAGAGCAAACATCCTAATCTTGGCCAATGTCAGTCTATTCAACGTCTGTATGCTGATTCACGCATGCATTTGGATGACTTTACCATGCGCAACCTTGAAATTCTGTATTCTCCGCATATCGATGGAAAAAGTCTCTTTGAGGTAATCAACCATTGCGTAAGTCCGATGGGAGCCAGAAAACTTCGAAGCTTCTTTACATTTCCCCTGATAGACAAGGCGCAAATTGACCACCGACTTGAACAAGTAGCTGTATTCGTTGAAGATGAGCCACTAAGAGAACAAATTACCACACTACTTGCAAGTCTAAATGACATCGAGCGTTTGGGTGGTAGAATACCTTCCAATCGGGTAACGCCGAGGGATTTGCTTAAACTTGCTTCAGCAAGTGCTACCCTGCAAGAAATCAAAGATTGCCTAAGCCAATCCAAGCATACCGTATTTAAGGACCGTATTGCGCGTATTGATCCATGTTCTGCCTTGGCGGAAGAAATCAATAAGACCATTAACCCTGAAGTGCCTGTGAACTGGCAAAAGGGTCCGGTTATTCAACAAGGAATTAATCCAGCACTCGATGAATGGAAAGAAATCGCACAAAATAGCAAGGCTAAACTCGAAGAAATCCGACAACGTGAGGCCGATGCTACGGGAATAAACTCTTTAAAAATTGGGTTTAATAATGTATTTGGATACTAT
>DLYY01000088.1 GCA_003447535.1 Bacteroidota bacterium
ATGTTTTAGGCGCTACAGGCGACCGCGATGCCGTGGTCGATTTGTATAACCCTTGGGTTGATGATTATAAAAATGGTCGAGGAACGCTTGCTTATGGTGGCTCTTGGAATCTGTTTGATCAGATTATCGTCTCAAAGGGTTTTATCGAAGATGACATGAAAGGTTGGATGTTTTATAAAGAAGCGCGCACCTTTGACGCACAGATGCTTGTGCAAGAGGGAACCTATAAAGGAGGACCATTTAGAAGCTATGCCTGGAATAACTACATAGGTGGATACAGCGATCACCTTCCTGTTATGGTCTATTTAGTTCGTCCAGTGAAATAAATTGATATGAAGAAATTACTTGGAATTTTTGCTGCCGTTGTTTGCATTTGCTCAGTGCTGTGTGCTCAACCAGGCCCACCACCGGCTTCGACTACCATTAATGCATTTAGTATTGAATCTTGGCAGTTTAGCATTTCATGGCAGCCTTTAAATGAGGCAGACGGATATGTTGTCGTTCGCTCTACTTCGTCGATTACCGATGAACCTGTAGATGGCATTATCTACGATGCTGGAGCGCCTCTAGGACAGGCTAAAGTGATGTATGTTGGAAATGCCTCAGGGTGTGTGATTCGTGAAGTTGAAGCCGACGAAGAATACTTTTTAAAAATCTATCCATACAAGAATCAAAATGGCTCTCCAAACTATTTTTTGGATACGGTGTACCTCGGCACTGTGACTTCAGGTGACGGGGCTCCTGGCGATTATTATGATGCTATTGACGATGGATCTTCCTCTTTTGTGATGGACTTAACAGCTCTCCTGAGTAACCACTTAACTCTAGGCTATTATCCATTTACTTCAGATTATGCGGATGTCTTTCTTCAACGAGATACAACAGGAATTGATAAGGTCATTAACTGTCAGTATAGCAATGAGCTGATCTTTTTCGATGAGGACTTCAGCGATGCAGGAACAGGGTATAATAGAGAACATCGAATGCCTCGGTCATGGATGAACTTCAATAACTTTTCATCCTCTGAAATGCAGAATTCAGCAGAGGGAGCTGATTATCATGGGCTTGCTGTCATCAAAGGAGAAGTAAACTCCTCTCGTTCAAACTATGCTTATGGAGAAGTAACGGGTAATCCTTGGTCGGGTAGTTATATCGACTACACTAAAGGACAGGACTACCGCGGAATAACTGTTGCTGAACCAATGGATGACCGTAAAGGGGACTGTGCACGAGCGTTGATGTGTATGATGGTAACCTACAACGGAAAGTACAGCCGAAACTGGGGAATGGATAATCTGATTTCAAGGGCTTCTGATCAAGAGTTAAGTGTATTGCTTCAATGGCACGCACAAGATCCGCCAGATGCTTTTGAGATTGCTCGAAATGATTTTATAGCCTCTATTCAAGGTAATCGAAATCCATTTATTGATTTTCCGGATTGGGTGGATTGTATTGACTTTTCCAATGTCTCGATGAAGGCGGAATGTATTGATCCTTCGACTTCTATTGATGGGGTGTCAGATGATTTAATGATTCCGAACCCTATCTATGATAACTTCATCATACTTCCAACTTCAGTAAATGAATGGCAAATTCTCAATGCCACTGGTCAGACGGTCCTCAAGGGCAGTGATACTTACATTCAGTTAACTGAGCTCTCTACAGGGCTATACCAGCTTGTTACACAAAAGGAAGGTCAAGTATCCTCAAAGGCCATTCTAATTCCTTAAGAACTAACTGACTTTAATATTTATCGCAAGGAAAAACGTGTAATGTCTCGAGATTCACTTAATGTGCTTCGGACTACATAGTTGCCTCTTGGCCAATGGTCCACTTCTAGGTAAAGGTGGTCTTGGTTTTCTATATATTTTTTAAGGACTACTTTGCCGAGCAGATTAGTAATGAGCAACTCTCCTGTGAATGGCCTGTTCCAACGAATTCGAGTGTAAGTGGAAGCGGGATTAGGCATGACAGTAGCGTTTATGACGCGCTTAGAAAGATCATCGGGAATAAGATCAAGGGATAGAGTCGTTCTGCAACCGGAGCCTTTTTCTTCTAGTTCCACTGAGATTTCATTTGATGAAATATTATTCAAATCGATAGTTCTTCCATTAAGTCCATTATTCCATTGAAATCTATAATTCTCAGGCGTTTCAATAGCCACTTCTACTTTACCTTGGATTTGATCTATGGCTAAGGATGCATTGATACCATTGGTTCTATAATCATTAAAAAACTTTCGTGTAGCAAGAACCGCAGGAAGTACACATCCATCGTGATTTAGCATACCAAAGTCTAAGGATTGAATGGATTGAGCGCCATTCGCTCGCCAGGCAGAATCAGCAACAACACTATTTAAGTAGGTTACTTGATCATCACCTTCACAATAGTGTAAACTAACAGGAACTTCAGGAGCCCATTCTAAAAGCGAATTCTCTCGAAGGCTCATTCTTAAAGGATGGTTGGGATTGACTTTGTAATCCTCTAATTCCTCGATTTTTAGGACAAGGTTTGGTGTGTCAGGACTTTGACTGTTGATATATCCAATGCTTTGGTTGCCATAGAACAGCGCTGGCATTAGGGAATCATACGGCTCAACAAATATGTCTTGGTAGCTATAATCAGCGAAGCGATCGGGATACATTTCCATATAGCTCAAAATGATATATCCGACATATCCAGGCGTGGGATAGGGAGCATCCCTTGTCAGATATACCGATTGAACACCGTCCATGTCATAGGCTCCGGACATTGGTGCCGCGCAACTCACTGTAAACTCATCTGCATACCTTTCTTGCATATATTTTAAGGATGCCATAGTAGAAAACCCTCCTTGTGAATAGCCCGTCAACATGATTTCATGTCCAAGATTAAGCTCAACTTCGTTGGAGTTAATCTCTCGTATTGCCCGTGCGAGATTTATGGAACTGTGGGCCTGAGAAAAGGCATGCTGATATGGATGAATTCGGATATTAGAGGTGCCTAATCCAATGTAATCTGGAGCTCCCACAACATATCCCTCTCCGGCTAGAAGCATGCAAATCAAACCTTCTCCACCGTAGGGACTTGTTGAGGGATTATTGAAGTTAGCGGATTGGGTGCCATGATGGTATAACAAAAGAGGAGCCTTGCATGTGGTATTAAGAGGCCGCGCAAGTAAACCAGAAACTTCTGTCAGAGAATCTTTGTATTCGCACAGATAGAGCACTTGATAGAGCTCTACTCCGTAATCAATATTGATAAACTCCTCAGAAATGCCCTGGCTAGTTAAAAATTCTAAGACTTCTTGGCGGCTAAAGCTGTCGATTCGATTCATTGAAACGAATCGGTCTTGGCCATAGGATAGGGAAAAGGAAAGAAGCCCCGTAAAGATTAACAGAGATTTGAGAAAAGGGGTATTCATTCTTTTAATATACGGCTTTCTGTGCCGCAAGAAGGGTGTTTTGAAGTAGAGAAACGACGGTCATTGGGCCTACGCCTCCGGGTACTGGGGTTATCCAGCTGCATAGTTCTTGAACATTATCAAAGTGAACATCACCTACGAGACGAAAGCCACGTTTCATGTTATCATCCTCGATACGCGTTATGCCCACATCAATTATTACGGCACCTTCTTTTACATGATGTTTATCGATGAATTCCGCTTTTCCTAAGGCGACAATGAGAATATCCGCAGCCTTTGTGTGTTGCTCAAGGTCTTTTGTTCTGGAATGGCAGAGAGTAACTGTGCAGTTTCCAACCTTTGCAGAGCGAGACATTAAAATAGACATGGGCCTGCCAACAATATTGCTTCGTCCTATGACTACACAGTGTTTCCCACTGGTTTCAACATTATTCCTTTCGAGTAAGGTAATAATACCCATGGGGGTGGCAGGCAAGTAACTTGGCAGATTTAGCGTCATACGACCGATATTGATGGGATGAAAACCATCTACATCTTTTGCGGGATCAATGGCTTGCAAGACTCTATCGCTATTGATATGGTTGGGTAGGGGGAGTTGGACAATAAAGCCGTCGATGGAATGGTCTTCATTGAGTTTTTGTACTTCATCCAATAAGCCATCTTCTGTTATGTCCTGTTCAAATCGTAAGACCGTGGAATTCATCCCTACATATTCACAGGCTTTAATTTTGTGATTGACATAGGTGCGACTGGCTCCATCATCTCCTACAAGAATTGCGGCAAGGTGAGGCGGGCGTCCATTGGGAAACGTTGTTTGAGCGACGGTTTCTTTGATTTCATCTTTGATTTGTTGGCTTAAAACTTTGCCATTGAGTAGTTGAGTCATTGCGGTTATTTTTTGCTACGCTTTTTGAGATAGGGAAATAAGATTTGGCCGAACTCACGCCGGATGTCCGCCTCAACTCGATCGATTTTTAGTTTTCGGCAGGCCAGATCTAGCGCTTTGAATTTAGTCTCCATCATTTTTTGATATTCCTCCTTTATAGCGTGGGGTTGTACTTTGACCATTTGGCCTGTTTCCATATCTATCATGCGCAAGGGACGATTGGGAAACTTAAAGTTCATTTCATATTCACTATCCATGATATGGTAGAGTATGACTTCATGCTTTTTGAAGGTTAAATGTCTTAAGGCTTCAATGAGTTCTTCGCTATTCTCCTCAGCCAATCCATCCGTTAAGAGGACAATTAGTGATCGATTGGGTAGTTGTTCTGCAAGTACATGGAGATTGCTCGAGAGTTTTGTCCCTCCATACTCCGATTCACCTTGGATGAGTTGCTCTAGGTTGTGATAGATTCTTGCAATGTTGGCCCGATTACTCGTTGCGGGAATCCACTCTTCAATATTATCGGCTAAAAGTGTGAGTCCTACAGCATCTCGCTGTTTTTGCATCATTTCCATAAGCGCTGCGGCTGAGACAGCTGAAAAATGCATTTTGTTTGTGCGGTGTTCACCCTTTGGGAAAAACATAGAGTTTGAAACGTCCAAGACCAATTGGCAACGGAGATTGGTTTCCTCTTCGTAGCGTTTGACATACATTCTATCAGTACGCGCAAAGACCTTCCAATCTAAATGTTTGATGGATTCACCTGGGTTGTATAAGCGGTGTTCAGCAAACTCTACTGAATATCCATGAAATGGGCTTTTATGCAAGCCCACCATAAACCCCTCGACCACTTGTTTGGCAAGAAATTCTAAGTTGTCAAACTGACGAACTTCTTTTAGTGAGCGAAGGTATTGAGACATAATAGCAAGGTAAGAAGTTTGGCTGTTTTGTGAGGGGTTTTTAAGTTTTTGACATGTAGAAAAAAATATCCCTTACTTTTCATGTATGTGTTACGATGTTGCCGCTCATACGTTGTCTCAAATCAAGTATGCCAAGCATAGACATGGCGATGCCTCCGATACAACTAGTTTGCAAGAGGTTCTGTCTACGCTGATGCCTACGTTGCCCAAGGCATACCATGTAAGTGGCTTTGCTCATCCACGGCTGTTAAGTTTTATTCAGGGTAGTAGTGATACCGTTCAGTTGTCAGTTGAAGGGCTAGAGTGGGGATTGATTCCTTTTTGGGTAAAGGATGGATTACAGGCTGCACAGATTGCCAATAACACGCTAAATGCAAGATTAGAAACCCTTTTAGAAAAGCCTTCTTTTCGGGCAGCTGCTCGATACAGACGTTGTTTGATTTATGTAGATGGGTTTTTTGAACACCATCACCGAAAGGGGAAACGCTTTCCATTTTTTATCCGTCAAAAGGAAAGTGAGGTGATGTGTTTAGCAGGTGTTTATGAAGATTGGACGGATCAGTTGACCGGTGAGATAAAGCGAACCTGTGCCGTCGTTACTACTGAGGGCCATGGTGAAATGGTATCGATTCACAACAACCCTAAGCTTCCGGAGTCTCGTATGCCTTTAATACTAAGCCGGGAAAATCAAGAGGAGTGGCTTGCAGCGGAAAATCAAGGATCTGTTCTAGAAAAACAGTTTAGTTACCTTGCCAATGCGGTAAAAGATGTTTCTCTTCTTGCCCATGAAGTGAGACCTATACGTGGTAAGCACGCATCGGCAAACAACGAAGAAGCATGGAGGCCTGTTCCGATGCAATCCTCATTATTCTAGTATGCTCACATCGAGGTATTTGAGAAATACTCATTCTACCTTGACATTGTCAAAAGTAAACTAGATCTTCCCCGAAGGGAGGCGGGATGTGGTGGGCTTATTTGTCGTCCTTGGGCGGTTCTGAAATGGAATTGCGCATCGAAGTATCCGATTGAATATTTTGCAATCGATAGTAGTCCATTACACCAAGATTTCCACTTCGGAAAGCTTCAGCAAGTGCTTGAGGCACTTCCGCTTCTGCTTCAATAACTTTCGCCCGCATTTCTTGAGCTTTCGCCAGCATTTCTTGCTCTATGGCAATCGCCATCGCTCTTCGTTCTTCCGCTTTGGCTTGGGCGATATTTTTATCAGCATTGGCTTGATCAATCTGTAATTCGGCGCCAATGTTTTTTCCTACATCTACATCCGCGATGTCAATGGATAAGATCTCGAAGGCTGTTCCCGAGTCTAGACCTTTTTCTAATACCAAGCGAGAGATGGTATCAGGATTTTCAAGTACAGCTTTATGGGAAGTGGCCGAACCAATTGATGTGACAATACCTTCTCCTACACGCGCTAAGATGGTTTCTTCTCCTGCTCCTCCTACGAGCTGTTTAATGTTGGCACGTACCGTGACCCGAGCTTTTCCAATCAATTGAATCCCATCTTTTGCTACGGCGGTAACTGGAGGTGACTCAATTACCCTGGGGTTTACCGAAAGTTGAACTGCTTCAAAAACATCACGTCCTGCAAGATCAATGGCGGTTGCAGCATTAAATGATAACTCAATATTTGCTTTGTCTGCTGAGATTAACGCATTGATAACTTTTGAAACATTACCACCTGCCAGGAAGTGGGCTTCTAATAAATCTCTTTCAACTACAACTCCTGCTTTGGTGGCGGTAATCATGGCATTTACAATCGTCGATGGAGGAACTTTTCTAAGTCTCATTGCAAATAGTGCAGCAATGCCTACTCGTACTCCTGAGAATAGTGCGGTAATCCAAAGTCCAATCGGAATGAAGTAAAAGAATAATACTACAAAGAGTATTGACAAACCGACTGAAACAAAGAGTAAAATTGAAGGATCCATGGGATATTTAGTTTACGTATGAAAATAGCTCTATTCTTGAACTATTTGGACAATTAATTTTTGATGTTGTATTTCGACTATTTTAACATTGGTGCCCGATTGAATGTAGCCATTTTGGGCTTGGGCTTCGAAGCGATTACCATTGATTTTAATGGTTCCATTCGGTCGCAATGCACTAATCGCTGTTCCTGTGTTACCCAACTGAACTTCCTCGAAATGTTCTTGTTCATTCACCCTGCCTTTTATTTCCTTTTCAATAAGTGATAGGGACTGACTTTGGGCCATTTTCTTTCCTAAGAAAAACATGAGAATAGATAGCCCAACAGTGGATAACACGGCGACATTACCAAGCCATATTGGTTCGTTGGTATAGGCAAAATATAAGGCGGCTACAATGGCGCCTGCTCCTGCCACGCCGAAAATTGTCGTTCCAGGAATTAAAAAGATCTCAATCATTATAAAGAAAACACCCAGCGCAATGGTGAAGAGTACAAGTCCGGTTATCATTCTTCTATAATACGTGTTTTCTATGAAACATAAGCGTTCTTTTAAGGTTTACGTACCCAAGTAATCGTGCTTGTAAATCCATTACTTGATGATGTTAAAATCAAGTGATGATCATCACATTGTTGGATAACCGATGTATCGAAGGCCGCAGATTCGAAGACGAAGGACCCTTTGGTTTCAAAAAGGGAATCAATTCGAACCACAAGTAGTGAGTCTTCGACTATAGACCAAGAGCCCCGTTGTTCTATTCCTGCTGTGTTGCGGACAATTCTGCCATCCTCATTCCAACGACATTTCATGTCGATGTCTTGTTCCCCAAACACCGGATTATCTAAGCTATCAACGGTTGTGCTAAACATATCAAACTCGCCGATAACACAGGTCTCATCATCTAGCATAACATGGCTAGGAGATGCAGGAATAGAAACCTTATTTTCTGGTTTGTTCTTTCTAGCTTCAGGTGTTTTTACATCTGCTTTCGACGTACATTGAGATAAAAGCATAAGCCCACCGAGGCATAAGCAGTAGAGGATTGTATTTTTAAAGTGCATCATGATTGAATTATGGACCATAGGTAAACCGAAATTTACCTTTATAAACGAAGGTGAGCAAGAATTCGTTCGAAGAATTCGTCATTATTCAAAGTTTTCCGTTGAATCCATTGAGGTTAAAATGTCTTCTAGAAAAAATATGTCATCATCTGATGTTAAACTAGCTGAGGCCGAAGTGATTTTCAAACGCCTAGGAGACAAGAAAACATTAATTCTTCTTGATGAGCGAGGAAAGCGATATGATTCAATCTCTTTTGCCAATAAAATTGAGCATTGGCAGGTGAATGCTCGAGAGGGTTTAGTCTTTTTGATAGGAGGTGCCTATGGTTTTGATGAAGCGCTTTATTCAAGAGCTCATGATAAGGTTTCGCTCTCCGATTTGACCTTTAGCCATCAACTCATTCGACTGATCTTTTTAGAGCAATTGTATCGGGCTCATACCATCTTACGAGGAGAGAAATACCATAACCCTTAATATCTAATGGCTTTTCTATAAGCTCTGATGATTTGACTAGAGAGCATCAATTCATTGCATGTTTACGGAAGTCGGAAAAATTACTCTGGATTTTGCCACCTCCTAAGACATTTAGGACTATTGTCAAATAAAGAATGATTATTAGTCAGACGATTGCTTTTCTTTTGCTGCCTTAGTTTCTTCCATAATAACTTGATAGTTGTTTAAAATAGCACCGACTACTAAGTTGAGCAGAAGAAAGGCAGAAAGAATAAACCACGAAACATGATATGCGTTTACAACCATTTTACTTGTTGGTATGATCTCAAGTTCTGCCGCCTTATCGAGATTGTATTTTAAATCAGTCCAATCCTCTCCTGTAAGTATCCTAAACAGTGTGAACATCGTTTCATCTAGCGAACCATAAGGGTCAGGGGAAACAACAGGCGCATTAGGAGCTAACTCGGCATAGGTATCAAGCTTTGTTTGTAGCGAAGGCTGTGCTGAATTATAATCAGGCAGCTTAAATATGGTTACTCCAATGACAGCATAGAGATAGAGAAAGATGGAAAAGAAGATTGCATTATAAAAGAGTGATCGGAAAGAGCGCGCAAGTACAGCTACGATAAGCTTGATCTCCTCTGAAGTTCTAAGCAATCGCAAGACACGAAATACTCGTAGTACTCGAATAGCTGATATCATTTGAGCATTATCAAACATAGACTCCGGCACGAGGCTGATGGCGACAATGCTAAAATCAAATATATTCCAGCCATCACTTAGGTATTCTTTGGCTGACTCGCTAGCCATTATGCGTAAGATTACTTCCGCAGTGAATATTATAAGACATAATGATTGGACGATGCTTATCGTTGAGTTGGTAAAGTAGGTTTCAACCCCAATTAAAATAGAGTTTATCAGAATTACGCCGATTATTGCTGACTCAAATAATCGGTTTGCCACAAAGGCTTTAAGAGTATCTTTCATGTTATGTAAACTATAAGTTATTGTCTACTGAGGCGACTAACAATTCCCGCACTCAAAGAAACGAATACAAGCAAGGTTAGCCCTGTCATAATGACGTACAATTTTTCGAACGGAAATTGAACTGCAAATAGGATATGTTCGGCAAGCATAATAAAGAAAAAAAGCAGACCAATCACTCTTAGATTGGTCTTTGCTCCATAGGCTTTAAAATTCAAGGCTATGACGCTGAAAAGTGCAAGGAAACTAGAGGTAAAAGCCCCTATGGTAACAAGCGTCTTGACATTGGGTAGGGCGATAGTGTGGATGCCAAAGGCAATCAATGCCGCAACGCCAAATACAACAATGGATTGAGCGAGATTAACTTTCATGATTCGTTTTAGGAATAGGTGGCGGGAGTAGGGCAACAAGTTTGAGTACTTCAGGAAGTTCTTCAGCAATTTGCCAATTGGCCATCCCTGGTTTCCACATGTAGGTATATCGGTTGATAGACTTGTTTTCTACAAGTTTAAGCATCTCAGCATTTGTAAGCGGGCCAATTCGATCGCCATTCACTACCGCATAGTAGTCGGATGATGGCGAGCTCATGGTATTCATCGCTCCAGGTACATGCATGTTATGCATCGTTTGGTTCATCGACTGAATCATTTGCTGGGCTACTGCCATACCCATCCCAAATTCTACAAGGCGGTCAACGGAAAAAAAGTCGCTATCGTTCATGGTATTTAATTATAAAGATTGACCTATTGAGGTGGCGGTGGTGGACCGCCTGCTGCTGGAGGTGGCGGTGGTGGACCACCTGCTGCGGGAGCAAACAATGGTGCTAACTCTTGCACATCAATGGCTAATGCCCAATTGGTCATTCCTTGTTTCCACACATGCGTTTCTTTGGTGAGTTGACCACTCTGACTGAGCTGCTGTAGCTGCTGCCATCCAAAGGGACCACTTTGCTGTCCATTATGTGCTAGGCTATATTGCACTTGAGGTGTTGGAGGAGGTGTTTGATTTGGTTGATTCATTCCTT
>DLYY01000028.1 GCA_003447535.1 Bacteroidota bacterium
TTTCTGCTGTTTTAGCTGATGATGAAGTAATGCTCTGTATTCGTCCAGGAGAGCACGGGTCGACCTATGGGGGAAATCCTTTGGCTTGTCGAGTCGCTATGGAAGCTTTACAAATCCTTAAAGATGAGTCACTTACAGATAATTCTCAACTCCTTGGACGCTACTTACGACTAGAGTTAAATAAAATTGATAGTCCGTGGATCGAAGGAGTTCGAGGAGCAGGACTACTCAATGCCATATTGATTAATGCGAAGTCAAAAGAGACGGCGTGGAATATCTGCATGAAACTGAGAGATAATGGTTTACTGGCAAAACCCACACATGATACTATTATTCGCTTAGCACCACCTCTTGTCATCACAAAACAAGAAATCGATGCTTGCCTCGCTATTATTCGCAAGACCTTAATGGAATACACGGAAGAATAACTTTACACCTCTACATAGGAAACATTATGAGTAAATCAGCACAACTAGGAAGAAGGGATAGCATCATTGTTAGTCTATCATCTTATATCGCCGCCACAGTTTTATGCTTTGTAAGCTATACGAGGATGCCCGAGCATTGGGAAATGATGCCGAAGTTTATGATGGCCGCCGCGATTGCAACATTTTTCATATTTATCATGAGCTATCTGCTTAAGAATTCAAGTATATACGATCCATTTTGGAGTGTACAACCCATGGTATTTGGGGTTGGTCTTGTTGCAACCTATGGTATTGAAAATGTGACCATACATCAATGGATTACCGTGATCGGTATGCAATTGTACGGTCTTCGTCTCACCTCTAATTTTTATCGCGACTGGCCTGGACTATCCCACGAGGATTGGCGTTACAAAGATCTGGCGAAAAAAAGCGGAAAAGCCTATTGGCTCGTAAGTCTTTCTGGCATCCACTTCTTCCCTACAGTTCAGGTATTTATGGGTTGTTTACCTGCATTTTACCTCTTTGCAGCTGAAAATACAGGAGGTGATAGCTACATGATCCTCTCGATTTTGGGCTGGGTAGTGCTCTATGGCTCTGTCTTGCTTGCTTTTATCGCTGATGAGCAAATGCGCAAGTTCCGTAGAAAGTCTGAGAACAAAGGCAAAACCATGGATCAGGGTCTTTGGAGTCGTAATCGCCACCCTAATTACCTTGGAGAATGTCTGACCTGGGTGGGTCTATGGATATTGATTCTTGCCTACAACCCAAGTTATTGGTGGACAGGATGTGGAGCCATCGCCATTCTCGGCATGTTTTACGGTGTTTCTATTCCATGGATGGACCAACGTTCTTTAGAGCGCCGACCAGGCTTCGGTGAATACATGAAGCATACAGGGCGTCTCTTCCCTAAGTTGTTCTAAATCAGCATTAGACAGATTATTTAAGCCTTTGCGGCAACATCGTCTTGAATAACCTTTGAGATGCGCCATGTAAACAAATACATAAGCGGCGTGTCGATAAGGGCGAGAAGCGCCTTAAATCCATATTGAGCAATAATTAATTCCCCAGCTAACGTCCAGGTTATGGGCTCAGTGGATGTTATTCCATCCATTAATGGGTAGATAATCAATGCAACAATAACTACGATAGATGTATCCAAAAGCTGACTGAGTACAGTTGATCCATTGTTTCGTAACCAGAGGTATTTGCCTCCTGTGAGCTTTTTCCAAAACTCATAAATACGCACGTCAATAAATTGAGCCGTGAGATAGGCACACATCGATCCAAAGACAATCCCCGGCGCAAGACCAAAGACATTGAGAAAGGATTCCTCGGAAACATAAGAGTTTGCAGCTATTGGGGTTTGCAATGCAATGAGGAGGACAATAGTTACAAATACACTGGCCACAAAACCAACTTTAACTGCTAAATCAGCCCGTTTCCTTCCATAAATTTCCGAGATTAAATCAGTCACTAAAAAGGTTACTGGATAGGCAATAACACCAGATGACAATGTCCATGAACCAATAGAAAAAAAGCGGCCTGCAATGAGATTTGTTAGTACTAGGGCAGCAATAAAAACACCAACTAAGGTGACATAGATACGCAAGGCTTTTGGCGACTTATCAAAGGAAACGTTCATACCTTTAAGGTATGCAGAAGTATTCAATACCTTCACATCATGATTCATCTCTATACAGATGGTGCAGCTCGAGGTAATCCCGGTCCAGGGGGTTATGGCGTTGTGCTAAAAAGCGGCCCCCACTACAAGGAGTTATCCGAGGGATTTAAGCATACTACCAATAATCGTATGGAGCTATTGGCGGTAATTGCTGGACTTGAGGCGATCAAGATAGAAGGTGCCCAAGTTACCGTCGTAAGCGATAGCAAGTATGTCGTAGATGCCGTGACCAAAGGCTGGGTATTTAATTGGGTAAAGAAGAATTTCAAGGATAAGAAAAATCCAGACTTGTGGAGAAGATATCTATCCATTCATACGAAGCATTCCATCACCTTTCAATGGATTAAAGGTCACAATGGCCATCCGGAAAACGAGCGATGTGACGAGCTCGCGGTAGAAGCCAGCCATGGAATTAATCTCTTGGAAGATCACGGATATTTAGCATAGAATCATCCATCCTAAAATTTGCTCAACGAATAAGCAACTTCTAACAACAATCCGCATTATCTTGCTACCTAAATGAGCTTTTATGGTAAACTGGGAAGTCAATAAGTTTGGAGGGTCCTCTGTAAGAGATGCCAAAAGATTGATGAATGTAGCTTTTCTTATGGAAAAGTTTCCTTCTGACCAGCGTATGATTGTAGTTTCTGCCATGGGTAAGACGACCAGTGCTCTTGAAGACGTACTCGAGACCTTTCTAGATGGAGACGACCACTACTTAGAACTTTTTGAGCAGGTTCGACAATACCACCTTATGGTGGCCGAACAACTTTTTCAAAAAAACGATACGGTTTTTCATAAAATCCATGCACTTTTTGATCAAACGCTGAGCTTCATGCAACATGTACCGGTTCATCATCACGACTACATCTATGATCAGGTCGTAGTATTGGGCGAATTGGTCTCAAGCAGGATTCTTAGTGATTTTTTAAATGCACGTGGAATACATAATCAATGGCTTGATGTTCGACGTATCATCACCACAAACAACGACTATCGCTCAGCCAAAGTAGACTTGCGATTATCTAAAGAAAACCTTCAAAAAGCTTTGGACAAGTACAACTATTCATGTTTTGTAACCCAAGGATTTATTGGAGCAAGTGAAGAAGGGATTTCAACAACCTTGGGCAGAGAAGGAAGTGATTACAGCGCTGCACTGTTTGCGAATATGCTACAAGCCAATAAACTCACCTTTTGGAAGGATGTAGACGGGATTTGGAGTAAAGATCCCAACATATTTGAGGATGCAGTACAACTTCCTGAAGTAAGTTTTCGAGAGGCTGTAGAGTTTACGTATTACGGAGCAAAAGTTCTGCACTCCAAAACTATTCAACCTCTTGCCGATTTAAACATCGAACTGAATGTACGTTCATTCCTATCCCCAGAAAAAATAGGAAGTAAAATTGTACACAAAAAAGAAAATGCAGTTACAACATCCTTGCATATAATGGAGGCACAAACCAATGACATCATAGCTACTCAGCTAGAAACCAAAGACTACAGCTATATTGCCCTTGGTTCACTGATAGAAATCCTTGAACAATTTGACAGGCTCGGAATAAATATTTTACAAGTATCTCGAAGTGCCACTACCCTAACAATTGTCCATCAAAATATAAAAGGACTATCAGAACAGCATTGGATGAAAAATATTTTAGAAGATCACAATCTTTATCAAAGTGAGCTTGGTCACCTAGTGAGTCAAATCAGTACGCAAAATATCTCAGGCAAAGTGTTACCATTCACCAATTTCGACGTACAATACGAAGGAGGTTCGATAAAATTTCAACAAGAAGTCAAATTTTAGATTCTCCGTCCGTTATTTATTTATATCTTAGAGAACTAAACAAGAATTATGAATTCTTCCAAAAACACAAAGATTACCATCTTCGTTACGGTTGTATTAGCAACCCTAGTTTCTATTGCAAGCGCTCAGCCACCACCTCCTCCGCCACCACCACCGCCAGCTGGTGTACCTTTAGACGGAGGTATCTTAGCATTACTTGCTGGGATTATCACCTTTGTAGGTAGCCGAGTATTTCGCGCTAAGAAAGATTCTTAAGAGATAATTTAACAATACTTAAAAACAGGGGACTTCGGTCCCCTTTTCTCGTTATATTAATTTCTAATCAAGTTGTGTGCGTACAACGCTCTCACTAGCGTAAAACGACATTCACCATCCGACCTGGGACAATAATTACCTTTACAACCTCTTTTCCTTCCATCCATTTCTTGGCCACCTCTGAGGAAAGCGCTATTGATTCTATGGTTTGCTTATCAGCCTTCGCGTCAATCTCTATTTCGCCTCTCCGTTTCCCATTAAAACTTATGGCTAGTGTTATTGAATCTTTTTGAAGATGCGATGCATCAAATTCTGGCCAGCCCTGATTAAGCACAAAACCTTCACCACTAAGCAATTCCCACCCATATTGAGCATAAACCGGTGCGAAAGGAGCTAAGACACGTAAAGCCTCTTTCATGACCTCTTGAGGAAGCTTATCAAGCTTTTGCCAATCATTGACCGCAATCATAAAAGCACTAACACAAGTATTTAAACTCAATTTTGCCAAATCTCTGTCAACCTTCTCGATTAACGTATGCAGTATCTGAAGACTTGGCTTAGACTCAGAAGAATCGAGCATTTGATCTTTAGAAACCTCTATAAGCCTCCAAAACTTATTCATAAAGCGATATACCCCATCGATTCCTTGGTTGTTCCAAGGTTTATGCTCCTCTATCGGCCCTAAAAACATGGAGTACAGACGAAAACAGTCGCTTCCGTAACGATTAACGATATCATCAGGGTTGACTACGTTATGTTTAGACTTTGACATTTTTTCCGTCTCAAACTCCCCAAGGAATAATCCCTTGTCATTTGTGTGAAAAGTAGCACCTTGAAACTCCGGTCTCCAATTAGACAATTCATTTGTATTTACTTCGGCCTTTTCGTTGGCCAAGCTCGTAAGGATTCGAATCCGTTGACAACTATCATTCACTAACGGGTGGTCCACACTGTAGTAAGTTTTCGCTTCTTGTGCATCTCGAAAAATAAAGCATGTTTGCCCCTGAATCATCCCCTGATTAAACAAACGCTTAAAAGGCTCTTCGGTGGATACAAGTCCGATATCGAATAAAAACTTATGCCAAAAGCGGGCGTACAATAAGTGACCTACAGCATGCTCGGTACCTCCAACATAGAAATCTACGTCTTGCCAATAGTCCGCCTTATCCTTAGCCAAAAAAGAATCTGTATTTACCGGATCCATAAATCGAAGAAAATACCAACTTGATCCTGCATAACCTGGCATCGTATCCGTCTCTAGAGGAAAACTTTTGTAGGTCCAATCTTCAACACGTGACAAAGGGCCTTCTCCGCCCTTGGGCGTAAAATCTTCCGTATCAGGCAATTGAATGGGTAAATCCGCTTCATCGACAGGGCAAGCTATCCCCTCTCTGTAATAGATTGGAAACGGCTCTCCCCAATAGCGTTGGCGACTAAAATTAGCATCACGGAGTTTCCATGTTGATGCGGCATCACCTATTCCCTTGCTCTGTATTATTTTAATGGCGTGCTGTATTGCCTCCAAGGGTGCTAGACCATCCAATGATGAAGAATTCATTACTTTCCCTTGCTTGTCACCTCGTTCTCCTCCTGAAGCTGTCCGATCAATAACTTCTGTAATTAAAAGGCTAAAATGTTTAGCAAAGGCATTGTCCCTATCATCCTCTGCCGGCACAGCCATAACAGCTCCCTTTCCGTAATCAATGAGCACATAGGCACTGATATAGATAGGAATCTTGTCTCCCGTTAATGGATGAACAGCAAAACTTCCCGTGAACCGGCCGTCTACTGATTTATCCTGCTGTCGTTCAATACTTGATTTTCGACTCACCGCATCTCTGTAGGCCTCAACCTCTTCACGATATTCCGAAGTAGTCAATTGAGTAACTAAAGGGTGTTCTGGTGCTAACACCATAAAC
>DLYY01000103.1:0-1120 GCA_003447535.1 Bacteroidota bacterium
GAAAAGTTCATGAAAAAATGACTGCGGGCTGCAGGCATTTTAAGGACAAGAAAAAACTCAGCATTATGCTGGTTTTATTTTTAGAATAAGATTACCTCACCATCCCCGCAGCAACAGTTTCGTTCGTGCTCTCATCAACTAGAATAATTGAACCAGTTACGCGATTAACGTTATAATCGTCCGTAAATAATGGTTTTGTGGAACGAATTTTAACGCGTGCGATATCGTTCATTTTGATTTCTTTATCCTCTTCTAATCTGTGTAGAGAATTGATATCCATCTTGTATTGAATCTCTGAAATCATCGCACGAGCTTCTGCCGTTGTGTGCTTAATGATATACTTTGCTCTTGGTCTAGGCGGATTGGTGTTTAGCCAGCACAACATTACATCCAAGTCTTGCTGTCCTTCTGGTCTGTTTTCTGAACGAACCAAAACATCACCTCTGCTGATGTCAATGTCATCTTCTAATGTAATGGTAACACTTTGAGGAGGGAAGGCTTCTTCTAGCTCTCCTGTTAGCGTATGGATGCCAGATATTTTGCTTTCAAGTCCTGAGGGAAGCGCTACCACACTATCTCCTTTTTTGAAGACTCCACCAGCAACTCGTCCAGCATAACCTCTGAAATCATGGTATTCATCGCTATGAGGGCGAATAACAGTCTGTACTGGGAACCTGCAATCTCTTAAGTTGTGATCGGACGATATATGTACTGTTTCTAAGTTGTGCAGCAGCGTTCCGCCTTCATACCAATTCATGTTATCACCACGATTCACAACGTTGTCTCCAAGAAGGGCAGAGATAGGAATAAACCGCACGTCTTTTACGTTTAGCTTGGCGGCGAAATCGGTATATTCTTTTACCACTTTATCGTAAGCTTCTTGGCTATAATCCACCAAATCCATTTTGTTAATACAAACAAATACGTGAGGAATTTGAAGAAGTGAAGCAATAAACGTGTGCCGCTTAGTTTGCTCAATGACGCCATTACGAGCATCAACAAGAATTAATGCAAGATTAGCGGTTGAGGCACCTGTTACCATATTTCTGGTATACTGAACGTGTCCAGGTGTATCAGCAATAATGAATTTACGCTTTGGTGTTGCAAAATAGCGGTAGGC
>DLYY01000103.1:1504-2673 GCA_003447535.1 Bacteroidota bacterium
AGGCTGAGGTCTACATGCTCTAGTCCTCTTTTCTTGGAGGTTTGTTCAATCTGTTCAACTTGATCCTCAAAAATACTTTTGCTATCATACAGTAGGCGACCTATTAAAGTTGATTTTCCATCGTCAACACTACCCGCGGTAGTAAAGCGAAGGAGTTCCATGTCCAAATAACTTTGTGTATCGAAATTATTTTCCATTGATGTGATTTCTTTGTTGTTGAAAATTAGAAGTAACCCTGACGTTTTCTGTCCTCCATTGCGCTTTCACTTCTTTTATCGTCTTCGCGATTACCTCTTTCGGTTTGGCGTGAAGAAGCCACTTCTTGGACGATTTTTTCTAAAGTATCAGCATCACTTTCTTGTCCACCAGTAATAGTAATATCACCTAACGTGCGGAATCGTACCATCTTCATTTGAGGTTCGTCCCCATCACGAAGAGTGATGTGTTCACTAACAGGAAGCCAAGACCCGTTGCGCCAAATGACGTTTCGTTCTTTGGCAAAGTACAACTCAGGAATGGCAATATTCTCTTGAAGTATATATTGCCATACGTCCATCTCAGTCCAATTTGAAATAGGGAACACGCGGAAGTTTTCTCCCATACGTTTTTTACCATTAAATAGATTCCAAAGCTCTGGACGCTGATTTTTTGGGTCCCATTGACCAAAGTCATCACGATGGGAGAAAAAACGTTCTTTTGCTCTCGCTTTTTCTTCATCACGACGGGCTCCACCCATACAGGCATCAAAATTATTACGCTCAATAGTGTCTAAAAGTGTTGTTGTTTGCAATGCGTTTCTAGATGCATTAATTCCTGTTTCTTCTACAACGGCTCCCTCATCAATGCTCTCTTGAACAGACCCTACGACTAACTGTATACCTAAGTCTTTGATGAGTTGATTTCTGAATGCCATTGTTTCCGGGAAGTTGTGTCCGGTATCAATGTGTACAAATGGAAACGGAATTTTGGCTGGAAAGAATGCCTTGCGCGCTAAATGAGCTACTACAATACTGTCTTTACCGCCTGAAAAAAGGATAGCTGGATTGTCGAACTGTGCAAAAACTTCTCTAATTACATAAATGGCTTCAGCTTCTAATTCCTCCAAGTGTGTCAACGAATAATTATCTGACATCTGTTTTATAATTTGATATGTTTTATAACGTAGGACA
>DLYY01000056.1 GCA_003447535.1 Bacteroidota bacterium
ACTGGGGGAGGGAGCTCACCACCAATACTATCGGCCTCGCAGTCATAGTATCTATTACACATGACTGCTTTTAAGAATCTTGCGGAACGCTCAAAAGGTTCGCTATCATATAGGTACGATACATGAGAATTGGAATTGTAACTTTCAAGACAATGTGTAAGGCCCAAGGTGTCTAATCTTCGGTCCATGACTTCGCTACCGCTGACAATTAACCCGGTAGGTATACCGAAAACATTGACCTCACGACGGTTATATGGAACGACATTATCGCCTACATCATGAAATGAAATCATAGGAACTTCATTGCCATCAATCCATTCATTTAAACCCACGGCTCCGCTGTAGTTAACCACTCCATGAACTTTTTCAGAATATCCATCATTTCCACTCAAGCCGGAAAATCCACCAAGACTGTTCCACGTTTGTGGAGTGAAGTAATCAAATATGCTGTCTCCTTCAAATAAATAGGCGGCATGAATAGCGGAAACGGCTCCAGCTGAAACTCCGGCTACAAAAATTCGGCTGGTGTCAATGCGATAAGGATTTCCCTCTTGAGCCGACTTATAGAGCCATCGAACAGCTCCTCTTGTATCATGAGCGCCACGTAGCACGGCTAATGCTGTGGATATAGAAGAGGGTATAAAAAATCCAATGCGGTAATCGTATGCAATGGCAACATAGCCTAGTGCAGCATAGTCTTCACAGAGAAACCCGACTTGCCCTCTGCTACCGCCTACAAAACTGCCGCCAAACCCCCACAATATAACTGGACGAAGAGCGGATGTATCGTTCCTTGGTTCATAGATATCTAATAGTAAATCTTGACTTTGTCCATTGACTCCCGTGTTGTTTCCAAAGAGAATGCCTGGCGTTTCATCTACGGTAAACTCAGGTATTAGGTATTGGTCACCGTCGCAATCTTGCGCTTGAAGGAAGCAAGGAAGGAAAACGAATAAAAAAAGAGAAATGTAGCGATTCATGTATGTTAAGTAATTGTAGACAAAATAGGGATTTGCCTCCATATTACACGTACTCCACGTAACCATTTATTACTTTTAGGAGATGAACAGCCCAACTAAAATCATTTTAATTACTGGTGGTAGTCGCGGAATCGGCTTAGCCATAGCAGAATTCTTCCTTGACCAAGGGCATACAGTGTATGCAACTTCGAGAGGTCTTGAAGATTTTCAAGCGGTCAATCCTAAGATAAAGCCTATTGCTTCTGACGCCTCTGATTATGCATCCTGCGAAGAAACAGTAAAACACATCGTAGCAGAAGAAGGTCGATTGGATGTGCTCGTGAATAACGCGGGTATAACACGCGATAACCTAATCATGCGCATGAAAGAAGAGGATTGGGATGCAGTAATCAATATTAATCTAAAGTCAGCTTATAATCTTTGTAAGCACGCGGGATACCAAATGGTGCGACAAAAGTCAGGACGTATTATTAATATTTCTTCAATTGTAGGTAGAATGGGTCAGGCAGGACAAGCGAATTATGCAGCCTCTAAAGCAGGTATGATTGGGTTGACAAAATCATTGGCTGCTGAGTTTGCTGCTCGTAACGTTACGGTTAATGCTGTAGCACCTGGATTTATTGAGACTAAAATGACGGAAGTTCTTCCAGAAGATGTGCGCCAAAAATATATGGATTCCATTCCTGCTCGTCGCCTAGGACAGCCCGAAGAAGTTGCTTCATTGATTAGTTTTTTAGCATCTGACGCTGCTGGATATATCAATGGACAGGTTATTAATGTTTGCGGAGGGTTACACCGTTAAGTCATCGATGGCATTAACACTGGGTCCAGCAATCTTTTTTTCAATTCTTACGGGAGTTGCTTTTGCCTTAGCTCTATATTGGAAGGAGTCTACCTTTGATCAAGAGGATGTTTTGGCTCGGCGTATTCGCTTGGTAAGTGCCTTTCTTCGTGCATTGTCGACAGGAATCATTGTCTTTTTATTGCTTAGTCCTTGGTTGGAAGAAGAAGAGATTCAAGAGAATCAGATTACCGTGCAACTGTTGGTTGATGGCTCAGCGTCCGTCGATTTTGTGGATGATTCTTCCACTATCAGTAATCTGATAAATCATCTTAAAGAACAATTTGCGGATTCTGTAATACTTGAGACAAGGTATTTTTCAAATGAGGTAAGCGAGGAAAGAAGCAATTTGCGGACTCCTTATGAAACAAACATTATCCAAAGCTTAGAAGATGTCGAAAGAACTTTTTCTTCTTCTGATGTTATCATTTTAGCAAGTGATGGAATGCACAATGCAGCGGTAAACCCTTATTCTTTGTTAAGTAAAAATCCAATTTATACGCTAGGCCTGGGTGATATAAGTGGGGTAGAAGACTTTAAAATCGTTGATGTGCGTCATCCTAGAGTGGTAAATGCTGGCGATGAAGTGGAAGTGCAAGTAGATTGTCAAGCTAATTTGCTTAATGGTGCAGCAATAAGCCTTGGAATATCGCACAATGAAGGTGGTCTTCCTTTAGCTAAGGCTGATTTCGCCCTTTCACAGGATGTTGTCGATACCATAATAAAGCTCACTATTCGTCCAACACAAAAAGGAATACAGGCCTTCACTGTTGCGGCAAACTGCACTATGGATGAATTGACGCAAGCAAATAACGTTGCTTCCTTTTTTATAGAGGTAAAGGATAGTAGACAAAATGTATTGCTATGTGCAGCAGGCCCTCACCCTGATATCCGTGCCATACATAAGGCATTATCTGAGTATCAGACAATGAATGTGTCGCTGCATTTTATGAAAGATGGTCCACCTAAGTTGACGGGCCTAGATGGTATTATATGGCATAATTTACCTGATGAGCGTTATGGTAATTTATCCATTAGTAGAGATAGCAGAATTCCACAGTTGTTTATCGTTGGTGCAGCGACTTCGCCAGAGCAGTATAACGCGTTGGTTGATGGTATTGTACTTCCTACAGGCATTTCTTGGTCAGCTAATCGAAAAGTGGTTTTTCAATCTTCATCAATACCCTTGATATTTACAAGTGAAATTCTTCAGCGTCTTGTGGAGATGCCATCGATTCGATATCCTAGTGGTGTTGTTCATCAGCTCAACGTGTCTGCCCAAAACATGCTGACTGAGGGACTTCAAGAGCCCGTGTTATCCAACCTTTCTAAAGGAGGGAAAAAGATCTTTACGCTGATTGGAGAGGGGTGGTGGAAATGGCAAATGGCGGAGCGCCAAGCTTATGGCAATGCGGATGCCTTTAATACCTTTTTTCAGCAGGTAACCAATGAGTTAATTCAAGACTTTTCCCAAGAACGTCTGTTGCTTTCGTGGACACCTATTCGTCCAAAAGGAAAAGAAAAGGTGATCTTTTCACTTGATGCCTTAGAAGAGAATTATACAAGGGTAATACCTCGAAATATTGAAATAAATCTAACCGATAGCAAGAGTGAATGGGACACAACCTTTGTCGCCAAAAGTAATAATGATGGTATCGTAAGTTCTGATCCTATTGCCCTTCGTCCGGGAATGTATCTTGTGCAAGCAAGCGCACTAGTTGCGAATAAAAATCTTATGACTAATGCTGGAATCGTTATCGAAGATGATTTGCGTGAATACCATGTAACGTCAAGAGATACCGCACTTCTTCAATATATTGCGCAGTCTAATCACGGGGCTTATTATAGTAAAGAGCAGGTCGATAATCTTGTGGCTGAGGTCATGAGTTGGATTGGTACGAAGAAGAAAAATCAAGTGATTCGTTCTGTAAAACCAAGGGTCAATGAAATATTTTGGTTATGCCTCGCCTTAGTATTTTTTGGAGCGGAGTGGGTTCTCCGAAAATATGCGGGCTCCTTTTAGAGCATATAAAGTCTATTGACTAGACATAGGCCTTGTAGATAGCATAGTAATGGCTATAGGCTCCACCGATAACAAAAAAATGCCACGCTAAATGATTATAGGGAATTTGGTTTAGAAAGTATACAAGTAAACCAACTATATACGCTCCTCCTCCTATATAAACCCAATGCTGAATATCGACTGGAACGGATGATAGAAACTCAGGAAAGATAAAAAAGATTAAGCCTGCCATAAAGAGATAAAACAACCCGCTCAGGATATCCCACTTACCAGCAAAAAATATCTTAAACACGGATCCAGCGACAGTAATCACCCAAAGAATAATCATAAGAATTTGCCCAGAATCCGTATTGATATACCGATAAAGTAGAGCTGTATATGTCCCTGCTATCATTGCGTAAATGGCTATATGATCTAGAATCATGAGTTTCTTCCCATGAATCGTAAACTTGAATCCATGAAAGAGCGTCGAGGATAGCAACATGAGCAAAAGACAGCTTACATAGAGTCCTATAACTATTGATCTGTTAAAGCCCTCCCATTGAACTGCGGAAAAGAAAAAGGGCAAGCTAATCAAGACGGCAAGAAATGCTAATCCATGCGACCAGGCATTGGCAGATTCCGATTCAATAAATTCAGGAGTAGGTTCAACAGGTTGCTGCCAGGGCCAGATTTTCGACATTTAATTAGAGTTTATCATTGATAAAAGGCTTTTTACATTCTTTTTGTTCTTGCCAAAGTCCACAAACTGAGTAAAGAGGATACAGCGGCTCTCTATTACATAACTCGTCATGTCGAATTGAATTTTACATAATTCTCCCAGGGTCATACTGCCACTGGCAGGTATTTGTGCAATGATTTGATGACGATCCTCGTCTTCCTTTAATAGTTTCCAACCCTTTGTTTCGAGCGCGTTCTTCATCGCTTTAGAAAAGGCTCCGTATGCTTTGAAACTATGGTTACATCGAGTGCTATATTTTGCGGGAAAACCTATTGCCATAACATAATGAGATTGCCGAGGTTCGTTGTGAAAATCTTTACGGAGATTGCGAGAAGGATAACTCCAAAAATTCTTCGTAGCACAGAGAGTCCAGCTTCTTTGATTTTTCCTTCAATGAAAGGAATCAATTTTAGTACGAGAAAGACAATCAATAGATTAAGCCCAATAGCTAAGGCTAATATCTGATTAGAAAATTCCGCTTTCAAAGAAAGAATTGCTGTGATAGTTCCGGCACCGGCTATAAGTGGGAAAGCAATGGGTACAATTGCTGAAGACATGATGTGCTTTTCTTCTTTAAACAGGCGATGGCCAAGAATCATCTCAAGCCCAATGATAAAAATCACAATGGAGCCTGCAATGGCAAAGGAGGGAATATCAATACCCAATAGCGTGAGTAGTTTATCTCCTGTAAAAAGAAAGAGAAACATCAAAAGGCCAGAATACAGGGTTACTTGAATAGAATGTATGTGACCCTGAGTTTTTTTGATATCGATTAACAGAGGAATTGAGCCCACAATATCAATTACGGCAAAAAGCGTAAGACTTGCAGTCAGGAGTGCATAAATATCCATAACGTTTGTAATTGTCCACAAAACTACACCTTCTATAATCTCCTGAGCCTATTCAATTTCTTAAATTTATATAAAGCAATTGTATGCCGCATTATTATCAACTTGGGGATATTCCATCAAAACGTCACACTCAGTTTAGAAACAAAGAGGGTGTCTTGTATTCAGAAGAACTTGTTTCTACCGAAGGATTTGACAATATCTATTCCTTGGTATATCACTGCCACCCACCTACTTTGATAAAGGAAATTGGGCAAAGACGGGATGTGCGCCCTGAAATTGCAGTCGATGAACATATTGCACACCGAAAATTCTTTGGTTTTAACCTTGCTTTTGGCCCGAATTATATTGCAGACAGAATACCCTTGATGGTCAACAATGATGTTCAACTTAGCATGGCGGCTCCAACGGAATCTATGGTTGACCAATACTTCAAAAACGCTACAGCAGATGAAGTGATTTTTATCCATCATGGCGAAGGAGTCATGCACTCCATTTATGGCGAACTCCCCTTTAAGCCCGGTGATTATTTAGTTATTCCGCGAGGCACGATTTATCAAATGCGATGGACAACAGATAAAAACAAATGCTTAATAATAGAATCTTCAGGACCTGTTGTAACCCCAAAACGATATAGAAATCAATTTGGTCAGCATCTCGAGCATTCTCCATTTTGTGAACGGGACTTCCGAAAACCTGAACAGCTTGTTACCCATGATGAAAAAGGAGAATTTTTAATTTCGATCAAGAAAAATGGATTTATCTATGATGTAGTTTATGCATCACATCCTTTTGATGCCATTGGTTGGGATGGTTACCTCTATCCCTATGCATTTAGTATTCATGATTTTGAACCAATAACAGGTCGTGTTCATCAACCCCCTCCAGTTCATCAGACATTCAGCGGTCGAAATTTTGTGATTTGTTCCTTTGTGCCGAGGTTGTACGATTATCATCCAGATGGTATTCCGGCGCCATATAATCATAGCAATGTAGACTCTGATGAAGTACTATATTATGTGGAGCCGAAATTTATGAGCCGAAATGACGTTGTAGAAGGTATGTTAACGTTGCATCCATTAGGAATTCCACATGGCCCTCATCATGGGGCGGTTGAAAATAGTATTGGTAAAGAAGGAACAGAAGAATTAGCGGTAATGGTCGATACCTTTCATCCCCTAAAGCTTACAAAACAGGCCTTATCCATTGAAGATGAGGGATACCACAAAAGTTGGGTGTGAAGCAAATCAGTAGATCCCTCATTCTAACGTTTCTCATTTTCTTTTTCTCAAAGGACGTAACATTTTCTCAGTACGCTGATTCCAAGCGAGTCATCCTTGTGTTAGATGGAACCTATACGATGAGAGGAAACAATTCGCTCGATATTATGAAGTCTTGGGCTAATACAGCGATTGATTATTTTAATGATGGCGATTCACTTTGCATCATCACCTTTTCAAACTATGCAAAGGTTAGTGTTCCGTTTTTGCCTGTTCAACACAGACAGTTTATGCTCAATGTTGTCGAAGATATAACTCCCACCTTGGCAACCTATGTTTATGACGGACTATCCCTTGCGCTAGAGGCACACAATTGGAGAAACCCTGATCAACTTCGCGAAAGTATCATCGTACTCTTAAGCGATGGACTCGCTCCCAATGATGATCGATTAGATGCCATTGCGTCTGAAATCGATTCACTGAACTGTATTTTACATGTAATTCAAACAACATTTGCTGAGGATAAATATGTGAACCAATTAAAAACTCTAGCTGAAAATGCTGGTGGGGTCTATCTACAAGGAGTGTCCTTTAAGCCAGAACGTATCGTGCCATTGATACGGCACTAAAATGGAGATTACGTAAATGTGATTAGAGCCCTATCTTTAGAATAAGGGAAAAGAACAAAAGAATATGGAAAGTTTTAGATCAAGCAGTAAAGATCGGTTGGTAGAGGCAGAAGATTTTTTACCACTACTTGGTACCGATCATATTGAGTTTTATTGCGGTAATGCAAAGCAATCAGCATTCTATTATCAATACCTTTTTGGCTTCGAATTAGTGGCTTATGCCGGTCCTGAAACAGGAGTTAGAGATAAAGCTTCTTATGTTCTTCAGCAAAATAAATTACGCTTTGTCCTTTCTACAGCACTGCGACCAGATCATGAGATAAGTGATCATGTGCGCACTCATGGTGATGGCGTTAAAGTGCTTGCACTTCATGTAGATGATGCCCGGAAAGCCTTAGAGGAAACTCGATCAAGAGGGGGACAAGTTGTAATGGAGGCAAAAGAAATCAGTGATGATCATGGATCTGTTGTGGTTTCTGCTATAAAAACCTATGGTGAAACCATTCACAAATTCGTTGAGCGCAAAGCGTACAATGGGATTTTTATGCCAGGTTATCAACCGAGAAAATCTACAGCACCAGTTCGCCCTGTTGGTTTAGAATATGTCGACCACTGTGTTGGCAATGTGGAGTTAGGTAAGATGGATGAATGGGTTGCCTTCTACGAAAAGGTCATGGGTTTTTCTTTACTCCTCACCTTTGATGATAAGGATATCTCAACTGAGTACTCTGCCTTGATGTCTAAAGTGGTATCAAACGGTAATGGCTATGTTAAATTTCCAATCAATGAACCAGCTGAAGGATTACGCAAATCTCAAATCGATGAATATCTTGAGTTCTATCAAGGAGCAGGCGTGCAGCATATTGCTATTGCTACAAAAGATATACTAACCACAGTGCAAGCCTTAAGAGATCGAGGAATAGAGTTCCTTCATGTTCCTGATACATATTATGACGATTTACTCGACAGGGTTGGTGAGATTAAAGAAGACATAAATGCTTTACGTTCACTCAACATTCTCGTAGATCGAGATGATGAGGGATATCTCCTTCAAATCTTCACTAAGCCTCTGGAAGATAGACCAACACTTTTCTTTGAAATTATTCAGCGAGAAGGAGCTCGCTCTTTTGGCAAAGGAAACTTCAAAGCATTATTTGAAGCCATTGAGCTTGAGCAGGGTTTACGAGGGAATCTCTAAAAACACTGCCATAGATAAAAGAAAAAGGCCTGGGAAACCAGGCCTTTTTTGATATTTGATAAAAAGTTGATTGAAAGTCTGCTTATTCTGCAGCTTCGTCCTGTTTGTTGTCTTCTTTAGCAGGAGCGGCATCTTCTTCAGC
>DLYY01000165.1 GCA_003447535.1 Bacteroidota bacterium
TCGTGGTGTTGTCACTTGCACTAAGTCTAAGAATAGTGTAAACTGTCAACTGTGCGTCCAAGGTTTAGCAAACGTCCTGTTTCCATCACATTAGGAGTTATACAATGGCTAAGTTTTATATTAAATCTGGAGATTTTGAGACTATTTTTTCAACAGAAAAAGAACCCTATGATGTTTGTAGAATGGCGATACATGAATTTATAGGTGACTACATAGAAAACGGACAGGTTGACGAACTGGACGAACATATCTATATTGATGAGAGGGGTTTTAGGGATTACGCTACGGCTCAACCGGATACTTTCGTGGTTGAAACTTTTGACATTATGAAAAAAGAAGGATATGTAAAATGAGGTGGACGTTAATTGTTGCAATTTTCTTTTCTGGTTGTACAATAGTACCAACGAAGAACACACTGACACTAAACAAAACTATTGAGTTGGATGAGCGGGCAATCGAGGACGTAAACGTGGGTATAAGGATGGAGTGGATACGATGACAACAAAATGTAAATACGAAAATATAAAAATAAAAACAAAAAAACAATGGGAGGTTCCGCGTGGACACACAAAACACATTACTGGTAGCGGCGCTCATAGCGGGCTTACTAGGAGGCTACGTACAAGAGCGAATAAACAAAGATTTTTTCTAGGAGAATATTATGAATAGCTTTCTCGATGGGATGAAAACCTCAGAGCAGAGCCACTTAGAGTTTTTAGAAAAACTTATTGATGAGCTTGGCTATTCGCTGGGAAAAGATAATATTCCTGAATTTGTTTTATGGCAAAAAGAACAAACCGAAGAACTTATACGTAAATGCTAACGGAAGAAAGGGTATATACAATGCTTGAATCTATGAAACTTACTAAACATGATTATGAAATGATTGCAGACATACTAGACGCTCACTATGAGGAAACTGTTGAGCTACAAAAAGATCACTACCTAGATGATGATACTGATTATTTTAAGCAATTAGAATACTTAGAAGAATTAATAGACAAGACGGTATATATGGTAGGCGTATGTAGCGCGGAAGAGGGGTAGCGGGGCAGCCCCGAAACCTGTAAGTCCTTTACTGACAACGACTTACGTGCGATAAAAAAAATTTGCAAATGGCTAAAGATTTTTGCTTGACAGGACGATATATATGGTATACTTAAGAACATGACAAGTAACAAGTTTCAAGGAGACAAAAAAATGAAGCCTGTAGTTGGAATTGGCAGCGATACTAAATATGGTAAAGTTGTCGAAGTTTGCAACGGTCATGTGATCGTTAAAGATAGTCAAGGGGTGAAGGGAAACGTTTCCTTCCGCAAAATTGAAAAAAGTCTAGAGGAGAACAAATGAATAAGCTATTTAAGAAGATCGTAGAAGGCGGGAAGATCAGTGTCAAGTATCCGAAACACGGGCGGTTGAATATCCTCAAGCGACACGAAGGCACCGTTGAAGCGACGGGTGACGGTCCAAACGGCCCATATGCTACCATCAACGAAGGTACTAAGGGTTATCGCACACTGAGGTACGATAGAATGATCGATCCGATTTGTTCGTAAGTCATCTCCTTGACGAGCGGGTGGCGTGTGGTATAATTCTGATAGGCCACATGCCCCCCGTTTGTAAGGATTCCTCTTGACAAAGGAGAGCCTATGGAATATATTTTTGTAGTAGCAATCGCGTGTATTGCTTACAGTTTGATTTCTCAGTAAGGAATGATTTTTATGACTACCAATGAAGTATTTGAAAAAGTGAAAAGTGATTTCAATTTCGATGTCGAGAAGTTTCCACTATCCGGCCCCGATGGAATGAAAACAAGTTTCTATGGCCTTTTTAGGTCAGACACTTCGGAGTGTGTGGGAAAAGCGGTATCCCAACGGTATGAGGCCCATCAAACAGATGATGTTCTTGCTATCACAGAAGCCGCGTCAAAAGTGTTTGGTGAAGGTATGACAGTCAGAACCCATTTTCGTGATGGTCATTTTGTCTCGATTGCCCCTCCTAGCTCATATCGACGAGAGATTTTTGGCACATCTGACAATGTGTTCCCTCGTTGTGTTGTACGTGCGGGATACGATGGACGGGCTTTCAAAACTAGCCTTGGGTTCTTCCGCGATCTTTGTAAGAACCTTCATATTCCTTCAGCAACAAATATTGCTCACAGTGTGAATATTCGACACAGTAGCAAGTTGCGTACATTCATGAATGAACTGATTGCTGACTTTCAGCTATTGGGTGATTCTTGGGAAAGCATGACCAAACAAATAAAGTTCATGCAGAATCGTGATGTTCAAATTGCCAGCTTCTTGAATCAAGTTTATGATTCTCCAGAAGAGGGTAACAAGCGAGCAGAAACTATTCACAAAAATAGAACGGAGTCGATCCTTCGTCGATTGATCAACGAACGCCAAAAATCCGGTCGTGGTCAAATTGATGATTCGGGTACGGTTTCAGCTTGGGAAGCGTTCAATGCGGTGCAAGGTTTTGTGCAGCATGACTCTAGCCGCAAGCAGAATTTCAGAAATGAAATGGATCGTATCCTTCTAGCCTCGCGTGATGCTCATGTCCAACGGGCAGAGCGTCTAGCCTTGGCGGTCTAAAATTGGTGGTCGGTCTGTCCCGTCTAGCGTGTTGCTAGCGGGGCAGGCTTTCCACCAATCGCACCTAAGTCCTTACTGGGTAAGGGTTTACAGCGAGCGGGGCCGCCCAAATCGTCGTAAGTTGTTTGTGGACAAGGACTTACGCTCTCTTTTATTTTTCTTCTGGTTTGGCATAATATTTGCTGGTACTGTGGTATAATGTAATATGTCTCTGCCTATCTATTAAGATTGCTCCAGATGCTCATAGTCAGCGAAAATGACCCATATGTCTGAGCCAATCATGTAGGATTGCTCCCAATGCTGGTAGTCAGCACTTTTGGTTTCTATTTGTCTCAGCTGAATCAGTAGGATTGGTTTCTATGGTGATAGTCAGCACTTTCATTAAAGTTTAGTATTGACTTAGCACGATATAATGGTATAGTTCCAAGTAGGAGGATTATATTATGACCAAAGCACAAGTACAATTTGCTAATGCATGGATGAGTCTTTTTGAATACAACAAAGAGTCCATCTTGCATCAACTGAGTATTAAGACTGATTTCAGCGTCCCCAGATTCAATAAAGAAGAATCAATGGAGATATGGAATTATATAAGGTCGTACTGCAAGTAGTAATAATGTCCCTCCTTAACGTATAGGATTGGTGACAATGGTGACAGTCAGCACTTTTGACAGAAAGGATTAGAAATGAAAGATAGATATGATCTAGAAATGGAAGTTCTTAAATTGCATCCTATTAGGAATCAACTTGAGACTGTAGCAGATAGGGTACGAGAAGGATCAATTGATAGTGATGATCTGGCAGATATCTTAATGGGGCTTGCATCTCTTGTAGATGTCCACTGTGAGTCCATACATGGCACTATGGAGCAAGTTCTGAATTGTGGTGTCTCTGCTCACGATTAAATCTAAATGGGGGCTGATGGCGCGCCGCGTGGCTGTTGGTCCCCATTTTTATTTATCGCCTACCTTTAGAATAATTATTAACTATATACTTAACGATGAATGATATTACTGCCTGTGCTAGCATTACCCATATAAATGCTGGCAAGAAATAAG
>DLYY01000184.1 GCA_003447535.1 Bacteroidota bacterium
ACGCATTGGCGCATATAGGACATGAAGTCAATATGACCACTATTGGGATCGTTCGAGGAGAGGAGAGAAGTACGCCAACATTAGATGACTGTAAAGCCAAGGGAATGATTTTGCACTTTGTTTCTCGAAATGAGTTTAGTGAGCGGCATTCATCAGACTTTACGGCATTATGGCTAAATCGATATCCAGAAGCATTGTTTATTCCCGAAGGAGGAAGCGGTTTCTTAGGGACATTAGGCGTTGCTAACATATTATCAGGTATTGATTTTTCGATGTGCAATCGAGTTGTCTTGCCTGTAGGTAGTGGTGGCACTTATATGGGCCTATTGAAACTTGTGGGCGATAGGTTGTGGGGATATCCAATGGTTTGCGATGCTTCCCTTCCAAGACGTATGCAAGACTTTCTTCCAATGGCCGATTCGTCTGACATACAATTGGATTACTCTGCGGCAGGCAGAGGATTTGCCAAGCTTCGTCTAGAAGACTTAGAATTTCAAGATTACTTTCTCAAAGAAAAGGGTGTTTTACTTGACAAAACTTATAATCTAAAGCTTGCTCGACATCTATTTCAAGATGATTCTTGGTCAGGGCATTGGCTTTGGATAAATACAGGTGGCTTACAGGCGGATAGGGATTGAGAAATGCCAGATACTCAATTGTCCAGCGGCATACTTTTTGGGGAAAATATCTTACCCGCAGGGAGGGGGTGGATTGGGTGCCTACTCCTCAACTCGCAAGATATCAGCAAGTGACATTGTATCACTTGCACGAAAGCCTTTTTCGGTTTGAATAACCCGACTGCATTCAATGACGGGATCATGCTCGTAGAAAAGAATAAAGTTGTTTTCAGCAGCTTCCCCTAAGAAAGCCTCCTTTTCTCGGATGGTTTGTAAAGGATCTATATCATAACCCATGACCCAAGCTAAAGGAATGTGTGTAGGCGACGGTAACAAATCAGCCATAAATACTAGGGTCTCCTCACCAATTTCTAGATGGGGGATGAGCATACCATGTGTATGTCCATCGGCAATGGCAAACCATAACTCGGGAATAATCTCTGTATCGTCATTGACAAATTTCAGCATGCCACTTTCTTTGATTGGCAAAATATTTTCCTTGAGGAAAGAAGCGCGCTCCCTAGGATTAGGTTCTGTAGCCCATTTCCAGTGATTTTCTTCGCTCCAATGAATCGCATTAGGAAACGTTAACTCCAAGTCGCCGTTCGGCCGCTTTTGAACGGCCCCACCGCAATGGTCGAAGTGTAGATGGGTTAAGACAACGTCGGTAATCTCTTCCCTTGTATATCCCGCACGCGCAATGGAGGCCAACAAATCACCTTCGCCATGGGGTTCAAAGTGCGAGCGGAACTTATCATTTTGTTTGTTTCCCATTCCGGTATCAATGAGGATAACCTTTCCATGGGCTTCAATGAGAAGGCATCGCATCGCCCAAGTACACCGATTGTTTTTGTCAGCAGGTTGATGTCGATTCCAGAGGGCTTTGGGTACAACACCAAACATAGCTCCCCCGTCGAGTTTGAAATGTCCCGTATCGATAACGTGCAGATTCATTACGCTAGTTTAGATTTGAGTTGAATCATTTCCATGAGTGCATGCGCACAATCTTCGCCCTTATGGGACTTTCTTTCTACAGATTCATTGCCCCCTGCTCGAGCCCAAGCTTGATCTCTTGTATTCGTAGTTAGTACTCCATTAATAACGGGTTTGCCATAATCTAAGGCGAGCGCTGTAAAATGATGAAAAACACTTTGATTGATATAGGCGTCGTGATCGGTTTGCCCTTTAATTACACAACCCAATGCTATTATTCCATCAAACTGTTCTGAGTCTAAAGCCCATTTCGCCACAAGAGGTAACTCATAAGCACCTGTTACGCTGTACGTGGTAATCGAGGAATTTTCTTTTCCATAATCTTCCCTCAAGGTATTGATGACACCAGCATGAAGGGCAGCTGAAATTTCCTTGTAGTATGAGGCTTCTATAATGGCAATTCGCATTGCAGGGCAAAATCTATTGATTACTTGGTGTAGTTAAGTAGACCGTCGATAGAATACTCTGCAACACGTCCACCCGCATCATATTGAAGATAGAGATGGTGATCTGGAAATGCATTGATTTCTTGGCATCTGCTATGGGCAGAAGGCATATCATTGATATGGATATGATAGAGCGCATCTTTAAGCAAAAGCGATAATAAGATCTTAGGACGGTCTGTTGGCGCATTGGCGATTGCCTCATCATAATGCATACCTGCAGATTCCATATCTCCCTGACTTGATACAATATCACCTTCTAGAGAATGTTGTATCCAAGAATAACCCTCTGGAGCCTCCCATGCATTGAGGAAAGAGAGTGCTTCGTCATAATTCCCGTTGTCAAACTCGCGTGTGGCGGCTAGGAGTTGAGCACTTTTCTCGGGTGCATTTTCTATACCTGCAGGTATCGTATTAAAATACCCAGCAACTTTACTTGCATTTGTTAAAGAACTGTCGTTAGCATAAGCCTCTCCGAATTCACCACTTCCACCAGCGGACATGCCATTAGCAAGCTCATCAGCGGTATTTTTGTTTGACATAAACATGAAGACGGCCACAACGATACCTATGGCTAGTACACCAAGTATCATCATTTTATTGTCCTCATATAATTTGCCTAAACCTTCAGCCTCATCATTGGACGAATTGACTTGAGTTTCTTCAACTTGATGTTGAGTATTTTCTTGATTGTCTTTAGGTGTCTTATCGTTTGCCATTGTACGTTAATTTACAATTGATTAGAAATCATCAGTTAAAAATGGATATTCATCTTGATATATATCCTTATACACTTCTGTGTTATCCGGCCAAGGACTGTTTTCAGCAAATTCTATGCAATCTGCAACTTCTTCTTTTACGGCTTGATCGATGGCTTTAATTACATCTTCTTTTACTTTAAAGGTCTCAAGGAGATAACCTTTTACCGTTTGGATTGGATCTTGATCGCGAAAGCTGCTAAGCTCTTCACGTGTTCTGTATTTCTGAGGGTCAGACATTGAGTGTCCTTTGAAGCGGTAGGTTTTTATTTCCACTAAACTTGGTCCTTTCCCGCTGCGTGCGTGCTCTATAACTTCAGCCATTGTGTCTGCCACCGCATCCGGATCCATTCCGTCACATACCGGTGTAGGCATCCCTTGATAGGACGCAATAGATGCAATATTATCGACAACAGTTGTTCGAGCTTGTGAAGTTCCCATGGCATAGCCGTTGTTTTCACAAACAAAAACTACAGGCAGATTCCAGAGCTTGGCAAGATTGATCGATTCGTGAAGCATTCCCTGCCATGCGGCGCCATCTCCAAACACTGAGACGGTAACACGGTTTGTTTTATTGTATTTATCGGCAAACGCAATCCCCGCGCCAAGTCCAATCTGACCCCCCACAATTCCGTGTCCTCCGAAGAAGCGATTCTCTTTGTCAAAGAAGTGCATTGAGCCACCCTTTCCTTTACTACATCCCGTGGCTTTACCATACAGCTCTGCCATGGCTTCTCTCATAGACAATCCTTTGGCAATGGCAAGTCCGTGGTCTCGGTATGCTGTAATGAGATTGTCATCTTTGTCCATTGCTTCCATCATGCCTGAAGCAATCGCTTCTTGACCGATGTAGAGGTGACAAAATCCTCGTATTTTTTGTTGTCCGTATAAAGAACCCGCTTTCTCTTCGAAACGACGAAGTCTAAGCATTAATTCATACCATGCTATGTAGGTTTCTTTGGAACGTGGTAATTTAACTTTGTTGGCCATGGTTAAAACATCAAAAATTGATACTCAAAAGTAATGTTTCTTAAAGAACTACACCTAAAGCATTTTAAGTCGCATGCATCCTTGGATGTTGATTTTACAAAACGTATTTCATTGATATGTGGTGTGAATGGTTCGGGTAAAACGAACGTGCTGGATGCTTTAGGCTTGATTGGAAGGGGAAAACCCTTTTTTGCGGAGTCTGATTTACGGTGTATTCAAGATGGAGCAAACTTCTTTCGAGTAGAGGGAATGGTAGATGATAATGAAGGGCTGCTGAAGAATATTCTTGTTTTTCATGATGGCAGTAAAAAACAAATTCAGCTCGACCGAGAGGAGGTGATGAGTCGTTCGAGTATGGCATCTTGGTTTCCAATGCTGATGCATAGTCCTTATAGTTTTCGGCTGATCACAGGTGGGTCAGAAGAGCGCCGACGTTGGATGGATAGGATATTATCAATGATTGACCCATCATATCTAAGCCATCGATTGAATTATCAAAAGGTACTCAACCAACGCACAGAATTTGTCAAGAAGAATGGCATGACTTCTCATCAACCTGTAACAGAGTTGTTGGATGTTTATGATGAGCAACTTTTTGATTTGGGTAAATCACTCTTTGACCAGCGTTGGCTCTTTGTTCAAGGCCTTAAAGAAATCTTCGACCAAACGGTTGATCAATTTGAGTTTGCCGGCCGAAATTTGCAGTTTGATTATCTGAGTGTTTATCATCGTGATGATCCCAAAACTCAACAACGAAAGGCTCGTTCAAATGATTTGCGGCTTGGTCGCTCGACTTGGGGAGTCCATCGTGATGACTTACAGTTTACTTTGAAGGAGAGTAAACTGCGATGGGAGGCATCGCAAGGCCAACAGAAAGTATTTCTATTAGCTATGCTCTTTGCAGCAGCTCAATATGTTGAATCCCGTTCAGGCAAGACTCCATTGCTTCTATTCGATGATGTTTTTGATCGTTTAGATGAGCATCGCCAAAACCTATTTGCTCAATCCATTGATAACATTGAGAATCAGGTATTGCTTACCCATACATCGAAAAATTATCCGGCATCATTTTGTGATCGAATTGGGATTTTTGATTTGACTCCATTAACTTGAGGCGGTGAAATCCTTAGAAGAGTTATTTGGCGATTATGCCCAGAAACCAGAATTAGATGGCAAGCTGAAAGAGACACGAATTCGTCAAGCTTGGGCCTCGATAGCTGGAGAGTATATCGATAAGTACACAACCTATCTGAGACTGCGGGATGATAGTTTACTGGTTGAGATTAATGATAGCACCTTGCGTCATGAACTTTTTCTTCACAAAGAAGAGGTTCTAGAAAAGGTAAATGCTTTTTTAGGTGAGCAGTTAGTCAATCATATTCAAATACGATAAATGCTTATTCGCGGATTATTTTTTGTCATGTGTTGCTTGGTGGTTTCTCTCGTCCAGGCTCAAGATAGCGCTAAGGTTAACTTGGCAGGTGAGTCAGTTGAGCTCAGTGATGGCACCCTTCTCTTTAACTTTTCATCGCTTGATGGTGCATCCATTGAAAATGATGGATTAAGTTCTGCTGATTCGGCGCGTATTGAGTTCTTATTGCTCCGAGCTCAATTAGAGATTGATACAGACAACTTTAGCAAGGCTCAAAAATTTCTTAAGAAGGTCCTTCGTTTGGATGAAAACAATGGAGAGGCGTTGCGCAATCTCGGGGATATTTATGCCTTTCAAAAAAAGTATAAAGATGCTGTGATATACTACCTCAAATGCCTTCCGCTTCTTGACTCTGCAGTTATGGCATACTACAATTTAGGTCAAACCTATATGCGTATGGAGCGATGTCAAGATGCGCTAGAATGCTTTACGATACTGCATCAATTGGACGACGCACCGAAAAACACCTTGATGAGCTTAGCCCAGGCCAATGGTGCATGTGGTAATCTGCATGCGGCACTTGGAAACCTTAGTGACTATTTACACAGGAATCCAACTTCATTACCTGAGTTAAGATACCGAGCTCAAATCTATATGGAGGTTGGATTTTTTGCTGATGCGCTAGCAGACTTAGATCTCTATCTAACCGCTGTAGATGATGCCAAGAGTTACTATTTAAGGGGACTCGCAAGAATCCAAGGAGGTAAGGATCTTATTGATGCCTGTGAGGATTTTGTTCGATCGAGGGATTTGGGGAATTTTGAGGCAGAGCGAGCGCTAAAAAAATATTGCGAGTAGTATTGTGCTAACTATTTTTGCAATACGTCATGGAGAGACGGAAGAAAACAAACTGAGGGTCCTGCAAGGTCAAAGCAAAGGTAGACTAGCTGAATCAGGACAACACCAAGCGCTAAAACTAGGTCTAAATTTACAGAATACTGCGTTCGATCATATAATTGTTAGTGACTTACAACGAACTAAAGATACATGGCAATGGATGGGGCTAAATCGACCCATTTCTTTTGATGAGCGTTTACGAGAAAGGGCTTTTGGCAAGTATGAAGGGCTTTCGCGCGATCAAGTAATGCGTGCTGGTTTTGACGAATTAGAAATCGAGTCAAAAGGTGCCTTCTTTCGGCGAGTAAGTACGTTTGTCGATGAACGAGTTGCCTACTATATGGCCAACAAGGATCAAGGCGAATGCTGCGAGTTGTGGCTCACCCATGGGGGGACCTTACGAATCATTATGTATTACTTGTGCA
>DLYY01000194.1 GCA_003447535.1 Bacteroidota bacterium
CCAAGACGTCAAATAGCATGCCTCCCCAACTCATTATATAAGCTGTTGCTTCGTAGTCGAGTAGGGTTCCAATGAGTGGAAGGTCCGTTCGTGCCTTCAACCAAATGCGTAGAGGCATTGCTTCCAAAAGCCAATCCGGCTGAATTTTCGCGATGCCGGCAAAAAAATATAAGAGCGTGAACTGGATTCTTAGTGCGTAAACAGTCCAAGCGGCTACTTCCTTTTTGGGTTTCCATCGAAAGAACTTTTGATCAAGCGAAAAAGCATGATGGGCCGGAAGAAAGATCAATAAAAAGGCACAGCAAGAAATAAAGTAGTAATGATTCAGATAATAGGTGGCGTCAAGCAGTTCAAAGTAGGTAAAGAGTACAAAGAATACCACTGAAGTAATACGGTACAATAGGCCGAATGCCACGCAAAGGGCACTCGCCATAAGAAGAAAGAAAAGCCCGTAGAGAACATTAAGCTCCACCACACTTACCCAATAAAAACCGAAGTATTTGAAGTGGAATGCATTATCGAGGAATTGCTCTTTTATCCAGCCATTATGATAAAACCTCATTAAACTCATGAATGCCATGAGTCCAAAGCCTATTCTAAAAACAACAAGCGGTCCTATGGGTAGGGACCGCTTGAATATAGTTTTTACATGTTGGATGAGATTAGTCACCGTCGGTATCTTGATAGGAAATCAAAATTCCTAAGGAGGAGGTCATATCCACTTTAAGGTAGATTACTAGTTGTTGAAGGTCCGCATACAATTGGTCGGCTGCACTGGCTTCTTCGATGAGCCAATTTTCCAAGGGACGATCTACAGCATTTACCTGATTAATCAAACCATTGATATAATTACGGATAACGCCCGATAGTGTTGAACCATTGTGCTGGGCATTTACATGGTCCATATATGTGCTCAGTGAAGCACTATTCGCTGTACTCCCGTCAATAAGCTGAAGAAGACCTTCTAAACTTGCTTTTAAGAGCGCTTTTGAGTTGCCACTGTAAGGCGCTTCTATATTGCTAGGTAATGGATTTCCAAGGCTACGAATACCTAAGGGAATGCCAACCTTACCATCGCGGATAAACTTTTCAAAATCTAAATTTAGGCTATTGACAACCATGCCTAGCGATGATCCAACGTCCGTTCCATCTTGTTGGAGGTACGCAGTAGAATAGGATGAGGACCATTCATTATAAACCATGGAGGTTAACTCTTTACATCTTCCGGATAAGGCCGAAGTATAACTGCCTCGATTTGAATCATTAATGAAACTATTTACGATATCTCCAGTACTGATCCCTTCCCATAAGACATATTCTAGTGCAGGAAAACCTTGGGCATCGAGGTTGGAGATGCTTCCTAATGCATATTGTCCTGAGGTAATGTTTTGCTCAATAAGCAGGGAGTCGCTTGGAAAGGTATTGAGTTCGCTGCGTAATGCAGATGAGTTAGAAGGACCAAAACTGCTGTAGGGTGAGCACTTCTGATAAGCCAAACGCGCATCAAAAAGATCGCTTCGAGCCTCTTCAAGATTAATTATGTTGGGATTAGCAATCAATGTATTTATGCTGTTATCAAGTGATTCACAAGTCGTAGCTAGCTCCGAAAAGCTGGGTAAAATTATATTGTTTGCTTGATCTGCTAAGACGCTACCACGATCAAAATCAGGAGTAGTGCTGCCATCATCAGGGGAACAGCTTGCCATCCACAAAAGAAGTGGCACTGCTACAATAATTGCGTTATAATTTTTCGTTAGTAACATAATAAGGAGGTAAAAGTAAAAATCTAGGGGAGCATAAACTCCCCTAGATTAAAAAACACGTATGAAATATGGTTATTTTACAATTGGTCTTTAACTGCTTCTAAACCATAAATAGAAGCTAGATCATCTTTAATCGTGTTAAGATTAGCTACTGTTACTCCAGTAAAGGAAGCCTCTCCATTATCTTCTAAAAGTCCTAGCATTGCTGCCCAATCACTATTAGAAATTACACGATCTTGATTGTAAGCTAATCCTTGAATGAAAGTATAAGCCTCAGATAATTCGTGATAAAATTTCGCATCATCGCCTACATTAGAAATTGCGCCATTGAGATAGTGAATTCCAGTAGTTACTGCGACCATTTCCCAATACTGACGTACTTCGGTAGCTGCCTCATCACGCATAGTATAGTCCATGTTAGAGATGCCATAGCGCCCTTTGATGAACGAACCTAATAGATTCTGGAAAGTTGGAATTCCTACAGCTTCTCCTTTTTTAGCGTATTTGCCAAAATATTTTAGGTCTGCACTTTCGAAGTTTGATGCTGTTACGTTAGTATCAACGCCCCAATATCCAAAAGCTTCATCCCAGTGGTGCTCCATATCAGTTCCTTTACCAGGTGTTACTATTGTATTATCCACGGCATCCCCAATCTTACCCTCGCGTGTATACACTTCACAAGCTTGGTAGTAGAATACTGCGTGCATCAATGTTTTCTCGATGATTTCAGAGTACTCTACTCCGTCGGCGTTAAGGAAGTAAGAACCTGAGCCATCAGCTTTAGTTACAATACCTGGTTGACCTGGCGCCCATGTAGAATCTTTGTACATCGTAGCGTCTTGAGCGAAAGCATTGATGTAAGCTTCGATTTCTACATCATTAATAACACCAAATCCAAGATTATATGTTTTACTCTTGAGCTGCTTAGTAGAAGCATTTAAGTCTGCATCACTAAAAGGGCTGTTCTCATTAGCATACATATTTAATAATGTATTAGCATCAGGAGCTGTACCAGAAGTTACTTCATCAATTGTACTAATCATTTCAGCCAACATATTGAGCCTGTCTGTCTGACCTCCGAAAGAAACATTATCGAAGCTATACGCTTCTGGCAATGTAGGACCTGGAGGCGTTGGTGGAGGCGTTACGCCTTCATCCTCCCCGCATGAGGTAATAAGTAGTGTTCCGCTTACTATTAAAACAGTAAGTATAGAAGAGATATTTAAGTATTTCATTGTTTATAATTATTCAGTCTCAAACATATGTTTATTTAGAATCATTCTAATTTAATATTGTCAAGCGAATGTCATATTTAGAATCATTCTAATTAACTAGGCGCAACTTTACTGGATATAATGTTTAGGAAATAAATTGAGTGACGGCTTTTCGAATCTCGCGCCTATTTGATTTTGGATCCATATTAAAGAGGATTTCGTAAAGTTTCTGATTGTCAATATTGGTTTTCAAGGTTACGTTCGGGTTGTTATGATAAACTTCATCCCATACATCTCTTACATGGGACCAAAATCGATCATTGGTTGTCCACCATTCAGCTGCAGCCCTGCAAAGAGAATCGTCCACTCTTGTGTAGGTATTAAAACCTTTTTCCTGAGCAAGTATATAATTAGAGCCAAGTGAGTCTCTGACTATCTTGTCATTATCCTGGTCTTGAATCCAACCGTTATTGGTTAACTCATGGCGTGTTCTTCTGAGCGTGATGTTGTAATCTGAGCGCTTAGTATATTCCCGTCTAGGCAGTGGTGCATATGATGTGCTTTCCCAGAAACTACGACCATCGATGTGTATCCAGCTTGCACTTCCCTCATATCTTGGACTATCATCTACTTGGTAAACCTTTTGTGTCCATTGTCCATTGATCGAGTCAACATTAAATGTTCTTCTAGACCATGTATTGTTACTTTGATATTCGTATGCATCAGTGCCTTCGTATACCCATTCTTGACTCCAATGTTTCATGATAAATGGCGATTCCTCTGTGCCTAGCACAAGGGTATGTTGCAGGTTGATAAGATTATCTTGTTGATCAATTATATGAACATATTCTAAGGCCCCTGATGTGTAAATTGTAGACGGCATATAATTGCTGTCCTGGGAATAGTTAAAGGTTTCTGCAAAATTAAAACCTACTTTGAAGCACCCGCACATTGATTCAATTGCTTCACATCCATTCAATTTTTGATGTTGTAGGATCTCTGCGGCTCGTATCTCTTCTAAGCGGAGTGGCGGCGTCATACTTGCCGAGATAGAAAAACCCTAAGCACCGTTCATCACTCTTGAGCCCCAAGAAGCTATGAAGATCTTCGCTGTATTTAGGGGAGCTCCAATAGCCACCAAGATTAGAATCCACACATGATATCCAGAGGTTTTGCACGGCCATGGCA
>DLYY01000010.1 GCA_003447535.1 Bacteroidota bacterium
GGGTTCATTAACATTGGATCCTGAGACCTCTGATTCTTGGACTGCTGGTTTTTCTTGGGAGCAAGAGATGACCAACGAGTTTGATTTTGGTGTCGGCGCAACATACTACGAGGTTGATATCGATAACACTATTATTGAACCAAATGGACAGTACATTGTGAATGACTGCTATTACACATTAACAGGTCAGAGTGCGTTCTGTGATCGGATTAGTCGTGGAGCGGATCTAGCTATTGATCTTCTGGATAATGGTTTCCTAAACAGGGATAACGAGAAGGCTCGAGGTGTTGATGTGAATCTTACATTTGGAGACCAGTTGTCTGTCGGTACTAATGTTTTTGACTTTGTTTGGGATGTCAGAGCAACTCGCTACATTGAAAGATCCACGCTCTTTACTGATGAAGATGGAAATATTGACTATGAAGATTACGCCGGAGAGTGGGGATTCCCCTCATGGAAGGGTGAATCTACAATGGCTGTAAGTTGGGAAAAATGGCGGGTCCAACTGCGGACCAACTTTACTGCAGCGGTTGAGCAGGAAGTGCTGGGAATTGATCCATTTAGTGATATCTATGATTCTCAATCCACAGGAACTTTCGGGGATACCTGTCTCGGAACTCCTGTAACTTGTCGTGACGTTGGCTTTGCCGATGACTACATGATCCATACATTGTCTGCCAGTTATAACGAGGACAATTGGGGAGTCTCAGTAGGTGTTCGAAACCTTCAAGACAAGGCACCTCCTATGGTCGATGGATCAGAGGTTACTTCAAAGAACAATGCTGCGATTGGTTATGGTTATGACATGATGGGTAGAACAATCTTTGTCAGTGCTGGATATGAGTTCTAAACTTTTAGATTGGTTTTTGTAGACAATTAAAAACCCTCCATTTTTGGGGGGTTTTTTTTTGATTTTAAACGTAAATCTAACCATACTATTTAAATCGGTCTACCCCAAATTCTCGTATTATTATCATTAGAAAGTTTCAACATTCAAAAGGATGAAAAAATGAACCACTTCAAGTCTTACTCTCTCCAGTGGGTCCTCATAAGCATGATTGGGCTATCGTTCTCAGTACAGGCAATTAACCAGCCTTATCCGATTGAAGAATGGGCAAAGCGAAGTGACGTCTCGAATGTAAGTTTGTCTCCTAATGGAGATAAGCTAGCATTGATGAAAATTCCATCCAAGGACGGGATGCCTGTTCTTGAAATATACAATGCAAATGATTTAGGCGAGAAGCCATTTATAATGAACGCAAAGCCTATGGAGATGACAGGTTTCGATTGGGTGACTGATAACCAGATAATCTTCACGGCGCGGCTTCAGGTCCGCGATATGATCGATGGTTGGAATCAAGGTGTCTATGATTATGCAGGAGGTCTGCTTACACTGGATAAGGATCCTAAAAAGAGCAAATCGACTAAAATCTCTGATAATTTCTCGGTTAGAAGCACTCTGCCAAATAAGCCCAACAAGGTATTGATTGCAGTAAGAGAAAAGACTGGTACCAAGGCTAGCAGTGGGAGGTCTAGAACTACCAGCTATTACGAGTACGATGTCAGGACGAAAAGACGAAAATTGGTTACGACAAGTGGTGGAAGGGTAAGTGTTTCATCTTTCGATATTGATGGAAATCCCCGATTTGGTAGCAGATATGATGCTCCCTCTAATTCGTTCGAAACCTACTACCGAGCGAAAGGATCGAGTGGCTGGGACCTGATTCACTCAAGGCACAGAGATGACTTCCAGGATTGGAGGCCAGTTGGGCTAGACTCAGAGGTTGCTGGTAATTTACTTGTAATAGCCCACAATGGGAAAAATACACAGGGTCTCTGGTCGTTTAATCCTAGAACGAAAAAACATGAAGAGCTCATCTACTATAGAGCTGATGTTGACGTTAGTACAAGACGGCATACGAATACTTATACCAACGGCGAAGATATTACTGCCGTATCCTATAGAGACGGCCGCGACACAAAATATGAGTGGTTTGACGGTGAGGAGAAAGCACTTTATGAGCAATTGAAATCTATTATTCCTTATGCTGATGGTATGTTCATTTCAGATCGTACAAAAGATGGGAAAAGTATGATTATTTATAATTTAGGCCCAAGAGATCCTGGGACTTATTACCTAATTAAAGATGGAAAGCTAGATGTTATAGGGTCTAAATATCCTCAATTTTCTGGTGAACAACTAGCTGATGTCAAAGCAATCACCTACACGGCTCGGGATGGCAAAAAGATTCCAGGATTTGTTACAGTGCCTAATGGTCAGCCTCCATATCCTTTGGTTGTAATGCCTCATGGGGGGCCATTCGTTCGAGAGTCAGTTTATTTTGATCCTTGGGCACAGTTACTCGCCAATCGAGGGTACATGGTACTCCAACCCCAATATCGAGGCTCAAAGGGCTATGGATTAGACTTTTATACAACTGCGTTTATTAATGGTGGTCAGGGTGGTTATCAAATGCAGGATGATAAGGATGACGGAGCGCTTTACTTGGTAGAGCAGGGCCTCGTTGATAGAGATAGGATGATGATGTTTGGCTGGTCCTATGGCGGTTATGCTGCTTTGGTTGCCGCCAGCAGAACGCCACAGATTTACCAGTGCGTGATTGCTGGCGCAGCAGTACCTGATCCTAATGATCAAATAAGTTACTACCGTAATAGAATGGCCTTCTTCCCAGATAGAAGTTCAATGGAGCAATTAAATATGTGGGACGATAGCATTCACCCTATCAAAGAAGTTGCCAAGGTGAATGTACCAATGCTTGTAGTACACGGTGATGTGGATCAAAGAACTCCTCCTCGGGCGGCAAGAGCCTACCTGGAAGCGTTAGAAGAAAATGGTAAACCGCATAAAAAGCTGTGGCTTGAGGGAGCTGATCATTTCAGCGCTTCTCTTTTCTATCGTCATAAATTTGCCTTTTATACAGCGCTAACTGATTATTTGGATAACGATTGTTTCGCAGATAATAAGGGCCTAGCGGCAAAATAGAAGGTGATTAATATTTATTTATAGAGCCGCGGTTACAGGCGGCTTTTTTTAATGTCATGATAAGGATCCACCGATTTCTTAAAGCACGGTTTATCTAAATTTCGTTGAAAAAGGATTTCTTCGTTGACTAAATATATCTTTCTGATCGGAGCTATCGTTCTTGAAGTTGCTGGCACGATGATGTTACCTCTTACAAATAACTTTTCTAAACTGTTGCCGACCCTTGCTCTAGGTATCTTTTATCTCGGATCTTTTTATCTACTAACGTTCGCTATCAAATTTATCCCGTTATCCATAGTCTATGCCACTTGGAGCGGTGTTGGTGTTTTCTTGGTCGCGATATTGTCGTATTTCTTTTATGGAGATGTTCTAAAGTGGCCTGCAATACTTGGTCTGTGCTTTATTGTGGTGGGCGTTATGCTGGTTAATCTATTTGGCGTTTCACGCCTCTAAGTTATAGGGCATTGTCTTGGGAGAAAGATTATCAATGGCGAAGGATCATAAGTCTGCAGATGGCCCGTTCAAACGGGCGTTAGATAGACTTAATCATATTTTGACAGAAGATATGTCCGACTACGATGAGGATGCGGACTACGATACCCGTGTGAAGCTACCTGAGTGGCAGTTGGCGGCTTTAAAGAAGCGAAAGCAGAATAAAAAGAAGTAGCCCGTGGATCTATTCTGCGTTGAATATCACCACGTGTCTTAAATCAAATCGCACGGGCAGTTCATCTCCCACTGGAATATCGATGTGGCTATGGGTTAGGCATGGCACGCGCTGACCGTCCTCTAAAGCAAGTTCGTACAGGTAATTAGGACCAAGAAATGATTTTGACACGATAGATAGCTTTGTGTCTGATGTATCGTCATACGCAATG
>DLYY01000189.1 GCA_003447535.1 Bacteroidota bacterium
TCTTGGATGCAGCGTTAGTGTACCCTCAATTAGGCACCCGACCCACCCCCTCCCGTTGGGAAGATAAAGTCCTCAAAAAGTGTGTCGCTGAACATATGATTTATCTGCCCAATAAATCTACTATTACTCCTAGTAGGATGAGTATTTCAATTGCCTTACCTTTAACGCCATGTTAACACCTCTTACTGAAATCAAACAGGGTCAACGAGCCGTTATCAAGCAGATCGTAGATCCAGAGCGACTTAATGCACTAATAGAAATGGGGTGTGTCGAAGGGGAAGAGGTATTCATAGAAAATATTGCGCCATACGGTGATCCAATTGCCATCCAGTTTGCCTCGCAAAAACTTGCCCTTCGTAAAGTCGATGCTCAATGCATCCTTGTTACGACCTATGATAAGATGTAATAAGCAGCAAATCCTGAGAGATATGCTATCCCTCCAAATACTATAAATTGTAAAACTGGCCAGACCCATCCGCCTGTTTCTCTTCGCATGATGGCCATGGTTGACATGCACTGCATGGCAAAGACAAAGAATAGTAGCAGCGCTACGGAGTTTGCTCTATTCAATAATGGCTTACCTGTCTTGGGGTTAGTTTCTTTAGCGAGTTTGTCTTGGAGGGCCCCGATTCCAGCATTCTCGCTGTCAATCGCATAGATTGTGGACATCGATCCAACAAAAACCTCTCTCGCAGCAAAGGAGGTAATTACCGCAATGCTCATGCGCCAATCCATTCCTAAGGGTTCCATAACGGGCTCAATAGTTTTTCCTAGAATTCCTGCATAACTTGCTTCGAGTAGTGCCGCCTCTTTGTCAAGCGTTAGAGCTTTAATATTAGTTTGGTTAGCGGTAGAATTGGTGGCTTCTATCTCGGCCGCATATTGATTATGAATTGCCTCTCGTTGTTTTTGCGGACCAAAGGATGATAGAAACCACAGGGCAATAGATACTACCATAATTATCTTTCCTGCATCAATTAAGAATACCTTGCCTTTACCCAGCATCGTCGTTCCAATCAACTTTAGATTGGGCCACTTGTACTTTGGCAGTTCTAGCACAAACACCTCTTGTTCGGTAGCGTCTTTGAGAAATAGATTCATTATATACGCTATTGGGAAGGCCGAGACTAATCCTAAAAGATATAATCCAAGCATTACTAAGCCCTGTAGTCCAAAAGGTCCCCAATAAGCACTCACAGGAATTACAAAGGCAATCAAAAAGACATATACAGGTAATCTTGCCGAACAACTCATTAGCGGTGTGATGAACATTGTAATCAAACGTTCCTTTCGTGACTCAATATTTCTAGCCGCCATGATAGCTGGTACAGCACAGGCAAATCCACCCACGATGGGTATTGTAGACTTTCCATTCATGCCAAAATATCGAAAGAGTCGATCGTTGATAAAACTGACGCGAGCCATATATCCGGTATCCTCAAGAATGGTGATCAATCCAAATAGAATCATGATTTGCGGAAGGAAAATCACAATACCTGCTATCCCACTTAATACTCCTTCTACAAGGAAATTACTCAAGAGACCTGATGGTAAACTTTCTGCTGTGAACTCAATTAATCCTCCCATCAGGTAGTCGATACCATCCATAGGGAAGGAGGCTAAGAAAAACAGCGCCTGAAAAACTAAAAAGAAAATGCCTATCAAGGCAATACCTCCCCAGATAGGATGGGTAAGTACTTTATCAACTCGATTGGATTTTCGCTGTGCCTTTCGCTCTGCGCTGTGAGGTACAAGGAATTGTTCTAGCTTTTCGCCAATCCAAACATAACGAGCTTCAATGTCGGAAGTCTTAAGTTGCTTAAATGCATTCCGCTCATTTTCTGTGAGCTGTTGCATTTTCTTTTGTTCGTCAGCATTTAGCCAAGGATTAGAGTAAATATTGGTTAAGTGTAAAAAGGCCTCATAGCGCGTCTTATTAGGTAGTAAGGCATGCATAGAAGAGGGTATTCCAAAGGGCTCTATATTCATCGCGCTAGGCCTAGTATTGATGAGATCTTCAATGCCATCAACCCCTTGATTGCTCCGTGGGTTTATTGAAACTACTTCTACACCCAAGCTTTCTTTAAGTGCTGCAATATCAATCGAATACCCTTCTTCATGCGCAATGTCATTCATCGTAAGGGCTATGTGAAATGGAATGTCTAGATCAATAAGCTGGGTGGCTAAGAGCAAGTTTCGCTTTAGATTACTTGCATCAAGGACGTAGATTATCAAGTCTGGATGATCTACGTGGCTCTTGTCAAGAAGCACCTCTCTCACGACATGTTCCCCAATAGACTTTGGATGTAGGCTATATACTCCAGGTAGATCTATAAGCTGATGACTCCCATGATTACGTGTTTTCCACTTACCACTAAATCGATCAACGGTAACACCAGAAAAATTGCCTACTTGCTGATTGAGCCCTGTTAGCGCATTAAACAAAGAAGACTTACCCGAGTTAGGGTTACCCAATAGGGCAATTTTATATGAATCAGGTGGTGATGCCATGTCAAACAGTATGCGAATTTCACACTTAATTAGAATGAATCCAAATAATAAGCCTTTTGTTTAAGAACGTTTTTTAATAAATATGACACTTCGTTATGAAACAAATGACCGCTCCTACATGTTCCTACAGAAAAATTATCATGGAAGATTTACAATTAAGCAACAGTTGTGTGAATTGCAGCAATCATTCTGAGTCTGAAAATATTTGTGTAGTGCACAAGATGCTTGTAAGTATCAAAAACACTTGCGATAGTTTTGATTTAGGACAAAGGTCTGCTTAGGCTTCTAGCCGTTGTTTCAATACTTTATGAAGTAAAAAGCACCCTCTGAAGGGTGCTTTTTTATTGTCGGGATGACTGGACTTGAACCAGCGACTTCACGTCCCCCAGACGTGTACTCTACCAACTGAGCTACATCCCGTGGACTTGTAAAGCTAAGACTTAAAAGTGAACTTCATTGTGATTATAGCAGTCAAAAAGCATCTACTCATGTAGGGTATCTGAAGACTAATTTTGCACTGTTACGTTCAAAAGTAATCTAGATATTCCCCGAAGGGAGGTGGGATGCGGTGGTTCATAGAGCTTTGTAGATGGCCTTTAGCGTTAATCATTCAAAATATTAAAGAAACCTCCTATATCAAACTCGCCTTAAGGCTCACATCGATGATTTTAAAGCTATGGGTCATGAGACCACTAGATACATAGTCAACTCCGGTCTCGGCATAATCGACAATGTTCTCCATAATTATACCACCAGTTGCTTCTAAAGGCACTTTTCCTTTTATTTCCTTTACAGCGTGAGCTACTTCTTCTACAGAAAAATTGTCAAGCATAATGCGATCAATGCCCCCTTCTTCAAGGATTTCATTAACCTCCTCCATGTCTCTGGCTTCAACGAGCAACGGAATCGGTGGTTTGATTGCTGCCCGGTATTGATTTGCCTGTCGTATTGCTTTTTGTACACTTCCGCAGAAGTCGATATGATTATCTTTTAGCATAATCATATCATAAAGACCCATTCGGTGATTTACGCCTCCGCCATGAAGTACCGCTAACTTATCTGTGTAGCGATGATTAGGGCAAGTCTTTCGGGTATCAAGGAGTTTCGTATTGGTGTGTTCTATGCGCTTAACCATCTGACAAGTTAAGGTGCTAATACCCATCATCCTTTGGACATAGTTTAGCGCAGTTCGTTCGGCAAGCAAGATACTTTGAGCATTTCCTTTTACCTGAAACAATATAGTTCCCTTATCATACCACGTGCCCTCTTTACATTCGGTTGTGAACGTAAGGGTTGAATCGACATATTGAAATATTCTTCTAGCCATTTCCAAACCGGATAAGCAGCCGCCTTCTTTTAATATGGCATAGCCTTCGGAAACGGAATGCTTTGGAACGATGGCCAGACTAGAATGGTCACCTGTGGGGAATTGGTGAAAAGGATCTTTTAAGTCTTCGTTTAAAGCCTTTTCAATCAAATGGCGTATATGAATCTCCGATATAATCATAACAGGACTTCATTCGAATATAATGTAAATCCTTGTTCTACAACGCAGTTGTTTTTACCTTGTGTTTGAATCTAACCATGCGAAAAACAGCCCTTATAATACTTGATGGGTGGGGTGCAGGAAATCAAAGTGATGAAAATGCGATCCATCAAGCAAAAACAGAATTTACGGATAGCTTGTCTTCAAGGTATCCTTTAGCACATCTTCAAGCGAGCGGAGGTGCCGTTGGACTACCCGATGGTCAAATGGGGAACTCAGAAGTTGGTCATATGCACCTTGGTGCAGGAAAGGTAGTTTGGCAAGACTTGCCACGAATCTCACAAGCAGTTGAAAACAAGGAGCTACCCTCCATTCCCTCTTGGATCGATTTGATGGACTTCTGCCTGCGCCATAAAAAGCCTTTACACTTAATGGGACTGCTCTCGGATGGCGGGGTTCACGCTCATATCGATCATGTACTTGGTTTGGTCGATGCGGCCATTGCTGCCGGGCTCGATGATATTCGTCTTCATGTGTTTACCGATGGCCGGGATACTGATCCACAAGGTGGCGTGGACTACATGGGTAAGTTGCTCCATCACATACAACCGCACAGTCAAGTACGCATAGTGTCTGTTATAGGGCGCTATTATGCTATGGATAGAGATCAGCGATGGGAGCGAACAAAGAAAGCTTATGATCTTTTACTTCATGGTCAAGCTGATCATCAGGTAGCCATCGAAAATATTGAAGAGCATATTAAGGCGCTTTACGAAAAAGGTATAACGGATGAATTCTTAGAAGCTACTATTTGTCATCATGAAGCATTATGCATTGCCGAAGGAGATGCGGTCTTATGCTGGAATTTCAGAACAGACCGCTGTCGACAAATTACTCAGGCTCTTTGTTATGGTATAGTAGATGATGGGGTAGTGCTTGAATCCATCGATATGAACTATGTGACTATGACTCGTTATGATATGTCATTTGATACGATACCTGTTTTGTTTGCCAAAGAAAATATTGAGAATACATTAGGGGAGGCCATTGCATCAGCCGGGCTAACTCAGCTCAGAATGGCGGAGACTGAAAAGTACCCACATGTAACTTACTTCTTTAATGGGGGCCGAGAAACACCATTTGATGGCGAAGAGCGATGTGTTATTCCTTCACCCAAGGTAGCCACCTATGACTTACAGCCCGAGATGTCGGCCTTTGAATTAACTGCTGAAGCAAAACGGCGCGTCAAGGAAGATCGCCCTGATTTTTTATGCCTAAATTTTGCTAACCCAGATATGGTTGGTCATACAGG
>DLYY01000203.1 GCA_003447535.1 Bacteroidota bacterium
TTACAGGTAGCCTTCGCTACAATATAGAATCCCTACTTAGTGTTGGCCTTGGCTATAGATCGACCTCTCACTTAATGTTTTTAGGAGGATTTACGGTATTAGACCGTTTCTCTATTGGTTATGCCTATGATATGAATTTGTCGAATAATCGAGCAGCTCTCGGCCAAATTCATGAATTCCATATTTCCTATGACTTCAGAGACAACCTCTTTGGATACTGAGTCAAGGAATGAATCTAAGTGCTCAGTACTCGAAGCACCTATACTGTAACAGCCAGTTACAAGAAGTATACCACTCAAAACAAGACGGCGAGAAACGACAAGGGCCACAGTTTCCTGTAGCCCTTGCTTGCATATTAGAAAAGGTAAAGAAGTCCTTACTCTTCAGATGATTCCGTGGATTCATCTGAAGCAGGAGCATCTTCCGATGGAGCTGCATTATCCGTAGCAACTTCTTCTTTAGCCTTTTTCGTCGTTTTCTTAGCAGGCGCTTTTTTAGTCTTAGGCTTTTCTTCAGTGGTCTGCTCTTCGTCCTTAAGCTTCGCTTGAAGATCAGCAAGTGCCGAGATATCACCAAGTGTCGTAGCCTCTATATTGCTTTGAAGCTTCTTAACTTGCTTATTGGTATTGCTGGCAGACTTGCGCTTTTCCTTAATTACCTCATCTGACCATACCTTCGTATGCGAAAGAATAATTCGCTTATCACGCTGATTAAACTCGATTACTTTTACTTCGATTTTATCATCAACTACAGCTAACTCATTGTTTTCCTTCTTCATATGACGTGAAGGCATGTACCCTTCAAGCCCATGCTGAAGCATAACCACCCCGCCTTTTGAGTCGGCACTAACAACCAATCCTTCGTGAACTGATCCAACTGGGAAAACCGTTTCAAAGGTGCCCCATGGATCCTCTTCTAGTTGTTTGTGCCCTAAGGATAACTTGCGGTTTTCATCGTCTATTTCTAAGACCATAACCTCAAGGGTCTCACCTGATTTCACATACTCAGATGGGTGATTGAATCTCTTCGTCCAAGAAAGGTCAGATACGTGGACCATTCCACCGATACCTTCTTCTAGCTCAACAAAAACACCATAAGGAGTGATGTTCCGTATTTGACCAGTATGCTTTGAATCTACTGCGTAGCGCTCAGAAACAATTTCCCATGGATCTGGAACAAGACGCTTGATGGATAAACTCATCTTACGCTCCTCAGCACCAACAGTCATAATAACTGCTTCGTGCTCTTCACCCATTTTAAAGAACTTGCGAGAATTGATTTGCTCTGAGGACCAGCTTACCTCACTAACGTGAATGAGCCCTTCAACACCTGGCTGAATTTCTAGGAAAGCTCCGTAATCTTCAACATTAACAATCTTCCCTTTCACCTTGTCGCCTACATTAACCGTATCGACAAAGGCTGTCCATGGGTGCTCTTGTAGCTGCTTAAGTCCTAGAGAAATTCGCTTCTTATTGTCATCGAAATCGAGCACAACAACATTGATACTCTCATTGATTGTCAATACTTCGTTAGGGTGGTTTATACGTCCCCAAGAGATATCGGTAATATATAGAAGCCCGTCAATACCACCAAGATCGATGAACGCACCGAAATCGGTAATGTTTTTAATGATTCCTTCGAGAACTTGTCCTTTTTCGAGACCAGAGATAATCTCAAGACGCTGCTCTTCAATATCACTTTCAATCAAGGCTTTATGAGAAACAACTGCATTTTTTATAGTCTCATTGACCTTGACAACTTTGAGTTCCATTTGCTTACCAACATACTCATCATAATCGACGACAGGCTTGACGTCAATTTGAGAACCCGGCAAGAAGGTTTCCAGACCTCCAATGTTTACAATAAGTCCACCTTTGGTTTTCGAGGCAACTGTTCCTTTAACAATAGTATCATTTGAATACGCTTGTACAAGGGCATCCCAGGCTTTCAACAATTTCGCCTTACGACGAGAAAGTTCTAATTGACCTTTGGCATTTTCTAGTTTCGATACATATACATCTACTTCCATTCCTTGCTTGAGCTCCTCCATGTCACGAAACTCATTGATCGGCACCATTCCGTCCGACTTAAAACCGATGTTTAATACAACATCAGAGCTTGTTAAAGAAACCACAGTTCCTGTAACGATTACATTTTCTTCAAGAATCTTAAGATCTTTTGTGTACTGAGCTTCCATTTCCTGAATGGTATCAGCACTGTATTCAGTGACGTTACGCTTACCTTTTGACCAATCGAAATCATCATGACTTGTACCTGAATCATCCTTTTTGACTTTTAGTTCAGGTATTTCATCAACGTCTGCTGAAGGTGCTTCTTCTGCTACTTCTTCAGTTGCAGGTGCTTCTTCTGCTACTTCTTCAGTTGCAGGTGCTTCTTCTACTACTTCTTCAGTTGTAGGTGTTTCTTCTTTAGCTGCTTCCTCTGTAGATTCCTCCTGATTGGAAGATTCGTCATCTTCAGGAAAAAATTGATCGCTATTCAGATCAAAGGTGTTATCATCGTACATCATAATCTTCAAAAATTTGGACTGTGCGGCTCTTAAACTTGAAGGTTGAAATACTCCAAGCCTACAAGAGTTTTACACCCAATCCAGGGTTAACAAAAATTTAAGATGCAAAAGTAAGATAATTAATCTAGTTCTCTACCGAATTTTTAGCTTTTTTATGAAACCGTAAGGTCGTACGAATTCCATGAAAACCTGAGGCGAGATGATGCTTAGCATAACTATATCCAAAAGCCCAACGAGTAAGCTCCATACCAAAGCCTAAAGAGAACCCAGCAAAGCCATTTCGATTGGGAATAGTCATCTCCTTTCTCCGTTGATGATTATAACCTAAAGCAAACCAAAACTTGTCTTGAAACAAGTTGAAATCCAATCCAAAGTTGACGTGCCGAAAAAAGTTATCCGTAAATTTCCCAAAGCCTCGAACAGATTGATTTTCCGGTAGACCAAAAAGATTGGAGGAATTCGATGATAAGCTATCCTCAAAACGCAAATTCCACCGATAGAGATCATGCAGCGTGCAATGAATTCTCAAGGGGAGATATTTTAGTTTTCGACTAAAGCCAAACTGCAAATCGATTGGAGTGGCTCTTCGCTTACCAGCATATGGAATAATCTCACCTCCAAGATTTCGTAATGCAAACCCCATAGTATTCAAGCCAGAGCTATCTCCCCAAAGGGCAGTAAAATCCACCGCCAAACCCAAGCTATTCTGTGCCTCCAACTGTCCTATCAAGCCATGTATATTCACACCAAACCGATAATTCTCCCAAGTAAATGCAGTGCCCGCAAAGAGATCTACTTCATTGGCGGAAAATTTTCCTTGATATGTATTTAATGCATCACGGCGATCAAGTAATCCATGAGTCAGATACCGCGTGCCAACTTGTAAGACGCCAAAGCGCTTATGAGGCATAATATATTGAACAGCAAAGGCTGAAGACGAACCATACAGAGAAGTGTAACCAATATTCACTTCTTTTTGTCCATTTTGCAGAGCTGATGGAAAATCCATCCCAGACATCGAAGTGGTCGTCTGCCCAAGCACTATTCCACCCAAACTACTAATGTGTGGCTCAAAAGCCATCGATGTGAAACCAAAAGCATTTCGCCCTCCTATTTGCCCATGTATATTGATAACCGTCCCACAATAAAAACATAGAATAACAAGAATTTTACGCACTTTAGAAAAAGACTTAGGCATTAGCATCAAGTAATGCGGCATGAATCACTTCATCCATGTGTTCTACATAAGTTACTTTGAGGTCAAGAAGATGTGCCTCATCAATCTCCTTAACGTCATGCACATTCAGAGCACATAAAAGCACCTCAGAAACCCCGTATCGACGGGCAGCCAGTAGCTTTTCTCGAATACCACCAACAGGTAGAACATCACCACGCAGTGTTATCTCGCCGGAAAAGGCAAGTTTATGGTTAACAGGTCGTTGCGTCAGAAGGGAAGCCATGCACACTAACAGGGCGATTCCTGCCGAGG
>DLYY01000161.1 GCA_003447535.1 Bacteroidota bacterium
GCCCCATTCTATCAATAATCTTGTATTCATAACCCTCTTCATTCACCTGCTCCAAACCACGGATAAAAATAGTTTCAGCAGCTGGATTTGGAAATACATAAAGCGTCCATTGACTGGTTATCTCATCTACACCAATAGGAATTGAATCAGCTTCATCATTAAGGACAAGACGAATCATAGGACTTCCGGTGGCATTTATCGAAGAGGCCTCCCAACGGTTTGATAGATTGACGAACATATTGTTCCTCCCCTTTCCACTATTCACATCAAAACCAAGCTGTATATTTCGATTGTCAACTTGAGACCATCCCACATACATGGTATGCGTAAAAGGAATTAAAGAATCCAATGAAAAGGTTGTAAATCCATTTAAGGAATCAACATAGGTTGGTGTTACATTTGTAAGCGCATAGACTACGTTTTCATAGGGATTTGTCGTATTAAGCTCAAGAGAATCCCATAGATAAATGGTAAACACCATATCACTTACATCAACATCAGTATGACCAAAGTGAAAACGGAGCGCTGAAATTGAATCGTCAATGATGGGGTCAAATCGATAGGCAAACTGCTTTACTTGATCGCCCCCTTCAACACCATAGGAACGTTCAGCAGATCCGTCATCATAGGCCAACTCCTTGCTAAAAGGAAAGAATCCTTTCAAGGTATCATTACCCAAAATGTCATTTTGATTAGAAGGACTCACGATAACAGAGGCATTCCACTGGGCTGTGTCACCAAAAAAAGGTAGCATAGGTATAGTAAAATCATTATTCGGGTAGATTTCCCGGTAGCGAATAACGCTGGTAGGGTTAAAGTTTTGTCCGGTTAGGGCATAAATCGTATCACCTGTTGTATTCTCTATGGTATAAGCCTCTAGAGGCATGGCTCCTGCCGTTATCCCACCGAGTTGTCCATTATCGCGTATCGGAATAGATAAGGTATCCTCCAAGCTAGGATTAGCCAAGAAGTGCTGCCAAGGCATTTGGGAATAATTTGTAAAGATGTTGGGATATGGTTCAATAAAGGCAACATCCTGAATCAAGGTATCTGAGGAATTAGGATCCCTTGATTGATCTAATCGGACATAATCAATATGCCAATGATCATTGTTCCCAGATAGCGTAGCATAGTTTTTAAATCGGAACTTAAAGCCATTGTAGAAGTACCTTGGACCAGCCAATAGATTGGTATCCCTTACTTCAATGTAAACTTGAGTGAAGGGTGAAACTTCGGCAGAATCAATTCCTTGGCTACTCCATACATTAAGCCACTGTCCGGTTGCCTCATTGAGAAACTCAACCACTAATGAATCTTCGGCATCAGGAAAATTCCCACGACCTGTAGGCTGATAAAAGAAACTTAGATAAACATTTGAATCCTTGCTCAACCCCTCTAGATTTATAGGCGATGAGGTCAAATAATCAGCCACTCCATAAGTATCTGTATTGCTTTTATCATAAGGCATGCCCGAAGCGTTAAGCCCATCTAATGTTGCACAGCCTATGCTCGGAGGAAAAATTGGATAGGTCGCGTTGACATAGACCCCATTGTTTTGCCATACAACCGAAGAGGCATAGCGCTCAACAACTAGTGACGTTATTGATAATGTAGTATCCCCAACAACCACAGAAGAATCTATAACTACCCCAAGTGAGTCATAGATGTAACGATAATATTCAGCCCACAAAAAGAGCGTATCCAAGAAAGTAAACTGACATCCATTATTTTCCCACTGAATAATTGATTGTGCTGGAAGAGCAATACTATCCAACTCTCCTGCTACTGAATCATAGGAATAAGACCACGCAGTGTCTGTATGCATCGATTCAAAAGACAACTCAATACCCGGTAAACTATAAAGACAATCACCAGTCACATATAACAAGGTATCCGAGGTAATGGCTAAAGAACGTGCAGTAGACCGATCACTTGAGAAGTCATCGATAAAGGGAAGACTAACAGTATCCAAAAGATAAAGGACGGGGATACCCAAGTCAGCAGTGGAGGATTTAACATTATCTAAACCAGCAAACCCTATCATCGAAGGATACTCAATATTTAGACTTTCCCGCTGGGAACTCGCCGAAAAAAATCCGACAAATAACAAGATAAACACTAGGATTCCTTGTATAATCATTTGGTAGCTAGAACTAGAACGTGTTGGCATTGGTATTCATGTTTGCATAACGACGATATCCTTTCTGCGCTAGAATCTGGACATCTTGAGGCGTCATATTTGCATTGAGATAGATTCTAAAATCACTATTTGCTTGGACTTCTTGAGCCTTAGAGGCATCCACTAATGATCCCTTATTAAAATGACTTTGGAATACTACAATATAGTCGTCAATGGCATAATATTCATTGGATGAAATCAGGCCATTATTAAATAAAGAATCCACCTCGGAGCCATATTCTAAAGGCTTATCAAACCCACTAACTTCAACATACACCCTAAGGCGAACGCCACAGTTTTCCTCTGTTGTTCTGCTAGACCATTGATTGTAGACATCCATGGCTGCACTAAAGGGTAACTCGATAAGTTGAGGTGCATTATAAAAACGATACTTTGGTTTTTCGACAACAATTTGAATCGTATCGGTTAACGGAATTTTTTGCGTGCCCTCAATAACCTTGTTTTTGTGTCGAAGTTCAAGCACTTTAGGTGCAGATCCTGGAGTAATGCATACCGACTCGTATAGCGTATCGATTGGGAACATCTGCATTGAGTAATAATCAGACACTCTTTGAAGGGTCTTTTCTATATGATCAAAATCCCCAAAGTCTACCTTGCGAATAGGCACCGATGCGGTGGTGATGTTGACATATATTTTCCTGTTTCTCTTAATCCTTGATCCCGGGCTTGGGTTTTGTTTGATGATCACACCCTTGGGATAGCTAGGATCATAGATCGAGTCAACCACAACAAATTGCAATCCGTACAACGATCCGGCCATAACAGCATCTTCAAGTTTGGCATATTCATAGTTTGATACTACATATTCGTCACCGTGCGCTGTGGATTCATACAAGTCATGATGAGATTTCTTCAAAAAGAAATAAAATACAACCGCTGCGATCAAGACATTCAATAAAACCAAAAGCAGTCGTGTCGATAGAATAAGACCTCTATATTTCATATCGTATTGGTTCGGTTTACGCTATGACTTAGTAATGCTGCATCAATCATATGATTCGATAGCCGCTGAAGTGACCATCCGTAGGCCTCACATTGTTGAGGAATTATGCTGGCTGCAGACATACCTGGAATTGTATTGATTTCAATCAAAAATACGTCCTCTTTCGTAACAAAGAAATCAATTCGAACGATGCCTTGCAGCGAAAAGGCTTCGTATAATTTTTTTGCCCGTTTATGTAAAACGATTTTTGTCTCATCATCAATGGACGCAGGAGTTATCTCTTGGGCTTTGCCTTCGTATTTTGCTTCATAGTCAAAAAAGGCGCCTTTTGGAATAATCTCCGTTATAGGGAAAACATGTAAATCATCATTAAGCTGGATAAGTCCTACAGCAACTTCTCGCCCAACAATAAATTCTTCCACAAGTATTTTATCAGAATATTTCCCCGCGTCGCTAAGCGCAGCACTTAAGCCATCCTGGTTATCTACTTTATAAACCCCATAACTCGAACCACTTTCGTTGGGCTTCACAATAACGGGAAAATCAAGTGTACAATGAAAGGTGCTTATCTCCTCTCGATGCAATGACTGCCCCTTTGCACAGCGGACACCGATTGACTGAGCAATGACTTTCGTGAACTGTTTATCAAAGGTTAGACACGACGTTTTCATGGAGCAACACGAATAGGCTATACCTTGGGCTTCAAGAAGGGGTTGTAGTTTGCCATTTTCAGCAGGTGCACCGTGAATAAGCACTAAGGCCATTTCAAAATCATAAGAGTGACGATCACTTTCGCCAACGCCGCGTAGGTCATGCAGAGGACGTTCTACCAGCTCCGCATCGTCTTCGCCAAGAATCTTCCAGGTATTATCCTTGGTGAGCTCCACTAAAAAAGGATTGAACCGTGTACGATCGATAGATTTAAAGACATTTCGGGCGCTTGCAGCAGAAATAGCACCTTCTTCCGAAACTCCCCCAAAAAGGATGGCGATAGGCTTATACTTAGTCATCGAGTAGAAAGATAACAAGGTCTAAACGTAATCAAGCATAATCAAGTACTTTCGCCATCAGAAATTATCGACATTTATGCGTTCGTATCCAACATTAGAGGCACTTTTAGAAGTTAAAAAGGATTTTACCCGTAGTATGGAGCTTGAAGAAATACCCTTTCACAGGGCTTCTCAAGAGAATGCTTGGTTTACAAAGCCTCAGATTAATCATAGAATTCAATGCATAAACGACGGACTCCTTCAGGAATCCGCGATGAAGGCATTTTCAGCCTCTTGTGAGGACAGTACACAAGGTAAAACCATTGCCCTGATCCCGTCAGGAAATATCCCGCTTAGCTTTGCTAGTGATCTTATCTGCATCCTGCTTGCAGGACATAACGCCTTGGTTAAACCCTCGAGTAAAGACAGCGTGTTGACCGCATTTTTTATTGACCTTATAAGTACATACTTACCTAATCGAGTGCACATTACATCGGAGCGAATTACGAGCTATGACGCATCGATTGCTACAGGAAGTGATCAAGCGCAACCTTTTTTCACGCAATACTTTGGCAAGAAGCCCCACGTATTCCGTCGCAACCGACGAAGCATTGGGATTTTACGAGGTCAAGAAAACCAGAATGACTTTGAAAACCTTGCTGAAGATATCTTGCGTTATCATGGCATGGGCTGCCGAAACATTCACCACCTTATTGTTCCAAAAGAATACGCTTTAGACCCCATTTTTGAAGCTTGCTCAAACCTATATCCTGAACTTAGTGAACACCTCTGGAAAGAAAACCACCAATATAGGTATACAATCAGCTTAATGAATAAGGAAGTATCCTTCAGTGATGGCTGGTTAACCCTTCGAGAAGCCGATGACTTGAATCCACCATTGACCTGTGTTAACGTTACACGATGGACGACTGAGGATGATATAGTTCGTTTTGTAAATAAGCATAAGGAGTCCCTCCAAACGGTAGTTTCAAAGAAAATGGGAAATCTTGGGCAAGCTCAGAATCCAAGCCTCTTAGACTTTGCCGATGGGGTTGACCTCGCCAAATTCCTAAACAAACTTTAGGCAGAAACGGAATTCTTTTGATATCTAGCTTTGAGCGACTTGAGGGCTTCTACAAGATGCTGTACGTCATCAAGTGTATTGGAATAGGCAATAGAAAATCGTATTGCTTTTCGAGCATTATCATGTCCTATTGCCTGAAGAACATGGGAATCCTTTGCTGCACCTGACGAACAGGCACTACCTCCACTTACATAGATGCCAGCCATATCAAGTTCAAAAAGAAATTGCTCTTTGGGTACATGGGCAGGAAAAGATACATTCAGCACACTATAAAGACATGAGGTTGAATGCCCATTTTGATACACATCAGGAAAAACTTCTTGAATGCCATTCCATAGGGCTTCCTTTAGGTGCAATGCATGTTTTTTGTGTTGAATTTCCTTGGCATTAGAAAGTTGTAAAGCCAATGCCATAGCGTCAATCCCATGAACATTTTCTGTCCCTGATCGATAATCATACTCCTGTCCCCCACCAAGTATCCAAGGTTTTAACTTTTGATTTTCGTTAATGTAAACAAAACCCACTCCTTTCGGCCCGTGAAATTTATGCGCAGAAGCCGAACAAAAGTCCATATGGTAGTCTCGGGGACAAAAAGCATAATGACCAATTGTTTGAACGGTATCACTAAAAAATAATGCCTTGTACTTTTGGCACAACTCACCGACTTCTTTGACGGGCTGCAATGTTCCGAGCTCATTGTTAGCATGCATAATGGCAACCAACGTAGGATGCTCAGTTTTAGCTAGTGCTTTTTCAAGCTCCGAACAGGAAATCACACCCTGTTCGTCATTTTCTAGATATGTAACCTCTGCCCCTTGACCATGCATGTATTCTATAGCCCTTGCCACACACTTGTGTTCAATTTTCGTCGTAATGACGTGCCGAACTCCTAAATGAGCTACAACGTGCTTGAT